>NZ_CP009354.1:2400000-2700000 GCF_000772105.1 Vibrio tubiashii ATCC 19109 | reverse complement strand
CTTCAGTTGCTACGTTACCACGCTCATCAAGTTTGATATCAAGTTGAGCAAGCACACCTGTTGGTTCTGGGTGTAAGAAGCCCATTGCTAGGAAGGCCATATCACATGGGATAACACGCTCCGAGTTTGCTACTTCTTCAAAAGTAGGGCGCTCGCCTGGCGCTGCATCTTTCCATACGATATCAGCTATGCGTAGACCTGTTACCTGACCTTCATCGTTACCGATGAACTCTTTAGTCAGGATGTTCCAGTGGCGATCACAACCTTCTTCGTGAGAAGTGGTTGTTTTCATGATCATTGGGTATTGAGGCCAAGGCATGTTCGCAGGGCGTTTTTCTGGTGGGATCGGCATAATCTCAACCTGAGTAACGCTCGCGGCTTTATGGCGATTAGAGGTACCAACACAGTCAGAACCCGTATCACCACCACCGATAACCACAACATGTTTGTCTTTGGCGTGAATTTCTTCACCTTTAAGATCCATATCGTTGGCACGGCGGTTGTTTTGGCCTAGGAATTCCATTGCGAAATGAACGCCTTTCAGCTCACGACCAGGAACCGGGAGATCGCGTGGAACCGTTGAACCACCTGTTAGTAGCACGACATCATATTCTTGGCGTAATTGCTGAGCATTTACATCAACACCGATGTGTTGGTTTACTTTGAATTCAACGCCCGCTTCAGCCATTAGGTTGATCTTACGATCAATCACATCCATGCCCAATTTGAAATCAGGAATACCGAAGCGTAGTAGACCACCGACTTTCTCGTCACGCTCAAATACTGTCACTGAGTGACCGGCACTATTGAGCTGCTCAGCGGCTGCAAGGCCCGCAGGCCCAGAACCTATGATTGCAATAGTTTTACCTGTACGAGAACGAGGCGTTTTAGGTTTTGCGTACCCTTCACGGTACGCAGTTTCTACAATGGTTTTCTCGATGTTACAGATAGTGATTGGATCTTGGTTGATACCAAGTACACATGCACTTTCACACGGAGAAGGGCAGACACGACCTGTAAACTCAGGGAAGTTATTGGTAGAACTTAGAATGTTCCACGCTTCTTCCCAACTATCACGATAAACGGCATCGTTAAATTCTGGAATGATGTTGCCAATCGGACACCCGCTGTGACAGAAAGGAACACCACAGTCCATACAACGAGAAGCCTGAGTATTGATCTTATCGCCAAACTCTTCGTTTAAAACGAACTCTTTGTTGTCTTCAATACGAACCGATGGGTCGAGCTTCTTTGGAAGCTCGCGACCATGTTCTAAAAATCCAGTAGGCTTACCCATTATACTGCCTCCGCCTGTTCCGTTTGTGCTTGCTCTGCTTCAGCCTTACGCTTTTGAAGTACCGCTTTGTAGTCACGCGGCATCACCTTAACCATAGAGGCTAGGCTTGCTTCAAAGTTGTCTAGGAAAGACTGAGCAACTTCACTTCCTGTGAACTCAACATGCTTAGTAAGCATCTCTTTCAGTAATGCGCGATCTTCGGCTTCGATTGGATCGAGGTCGACAAGTTCTGGGTTGAGCTTAGTTTCAAAGTCTTCAGACTTATCCCAAACGTAAGCGACACCGCCACTCATACCTGCTGCAAAGTTGCGACCTGTTGAACCAAGGATTACTGCGACACCACCTGTCATGTATTCACAACCGTGGTCACCCACACCCTCAACAACCACTTTCGCGCCTGAGTTACGTACACAGAAACGTTCACCTGCCATACCGCGAATATAAGACTCGCCTGATGTTGCACCGTAGAAACAAACGTTACCCACTACGATGTTGTCTTCAGCAACGATGGTTGACTTCGCGTCAGGGTAAAGCACAAGCGTACCGCCAGATAAACCTTTACCCCAGTAGTCGTTCGCATCACCTTCCACTTCAAACTTCACGCCCTTAGCTAGGAAGGCACCGAATGACTGACCAGCAGAACCTGTGAACTTGACGTTCATCGGTTGTGGTAGACCTGTGTCTTTGTAAACCTTAGAGATTTCGTTCGACAGCATGGTACCTGCAGAGCGATCCGTATTGATAATAGGGAATTCAGCGTTAACTGCTTCGCCTTTTTCAAGGGCTGGGATAGCTGCTTGAATCAATTTACGGTCTAGAACTTCTTCTAGGTTGTGGTTTTGCTCTGTTTGGTTGTAGATGCCATCGCCTTCACGTGCTTGCTCAATGTGAAGCACAGGTGATAGGTCTAGGTTCTTGTATTTCCAGTGTTTGATGTCTTCACGAACTTTGAGTTTGTGCGACTGACCAACCATCTCATCGATAGTGCGGTAGCCAAGTTCAGCCATCACTTCACGTAGACCTTCAGCCATGTACTGGAAGAATGTCACTACGTCTTCTACGCGGCCATCAAAGCGCTCACGTAGAGTCTTGTTCTGGGTTGCGATACCAACAGGACAGGTGTTCTTGTGACACTTACGCATCATGATACAACCTTCAACAACCAATGCTGCTGTTGCCACACCCCACTCTTCAGCACCGAGTAGCGTTGCGACTGCAAGGTCGCGAGGTGTTTTCATCTGGCCATCAGACTGAACTACGATACGGTTACGTAGACCGTTCTTGATGAGAGTTTGGTGCGTTTCTGCTAGACCAAGTTCCCAAGGCAGACCTGTGTGTCGGATAGACGACATTGGTGATGCACCAGTACCGCCATCGAAACCAGCGATCAGGACAACGTCTGCTTTCGCTTTCGCTACACCTGAGGCGATGGTACCGACACCGGCTTCCGAAACGAGCTTAACGTTGACACGACCTGCGCGGTTGGCGTTCTTCAAGTCGTAGATTAGCTGAGCCAAATCTTCGATTGAGTAGATATCGTGGTGTGGCGGTGGTGAGATTAGACCAACACCCGGAGTCGAGTGACGTGTTGCACCGATCCAGTCATCAACCTTATCACCTGGTAGCTGACCACCTTCACCTGGTTTCGCGCCTTGAGCCATCTTGATCTGTAGCTCATCTGCGTTAGTGAGGTAGTAAGAAGTTACACCGAAGCGGCCTGAAGCAACCTGTTTGATTGCTGAGCGTTCCCAATCACCGTTCTCTTTACGCTCGAAACGAGTTGGGTCTTCACCACCTTCACCCGAGTTCGATTTCGCGCCAATGCGGTTCATCGCAACAGCCAGTGTTGAGTGTGCTTCGTACGAGATAGAGCCGAATGACATTGCACCTGTTGCGAAACGCTTAAGGATGTTTTCGATTGGCTCAACTTCTTCTAGCGGGATAGAACCTGCTGGGTTTTTAACAAAGTCTAGCTGGCTACGCAGTGTTGCTGCGTTATCGCCTTGGTCGTCTACCGCTTTCGCGTATTTCTTGAACTGAGAGTAGTCTTTGTTGCGCGTTGATTCTTGTAGCAGTGAGATAGTCTCAGGGTTAAACAGGTGTTTTTCACCACGCTGTTTCCACTGATAAACACCACCCACATCAAGCACTTGTACTGGGATTTCACGAGTAGGGAAACCAATGCGGTGACGCACTAGTACTTCTTTTGCGATATCGTCAATCGTTAGACCTTGGATGCGTGAAACCGTACCTGTGAAGTATTTATCGACAACGGACTTGCTGATACCTAGTGCTTCGAAGATCTGTGCACCGTGGTAAGACTGCAGCGTCGAGATACCCATCTTCGAGAAGATCTTCAGTAGACCACCGTTGATAGACTTACGGTAGTTCTCAAAGAGGTCGCGAATATTGGTTTCAGGATCAAGCTTCTTAGTGCGCTGCAGCTCAACCATAGTCTCGATAACTAGGTATGGGTTAATTGCATTAGCGCCGTAACCGACGAGTGTTGCGAAGTGGTGCGTTTCACGTGCATCACCTGTCTCAACTACGATGTCACACTTGGCACGTAGACCTTTACGGATCAGGTGGTGGTGAACAGCGCCAACCGCCAACATAGCTGGAATTGCGGCGTGGTTAGAGTTAACCGCACGGTCTGTCAGAAGGATGATTGAGTAACCATCGATGACGGCATCTTCTGCATACTGACAGATACGCTTAAGTGCGCGCTCTAGCTTGCCTTCGTCTTCGCTTGCTTGGAATACGATGTCTAGTGTCTTCGCTTGCAGGTGCTCGTTATCGATTGCACGTAGTTTCTCAAGCTCAGAGTTAGAAAGAACCGGAGACTCAAGCTCGACTTTTTGACAGTGTTCTGGTGACTCAGCGAGTAGGTTCTGATCTTTACCTAGGTAAGTGTTCAGAGACATAACCATGCGCTCACGAATCGGGTCGATTGGCGGGTTAGTTACCTGAGCAAATAGTTGTTTAAAGTAGTTTGATAGATGTTGTGACTGGTGCGAAAGAATCGCTAGCGGCCAGTCGGCACCCATTGCAGAAAGTGGTTCTTTGCCATCTTTCGCCATCGGTACGATGATCTCGTTAACTTCTTCAGAACTTACGCCAAATGCTTGTTGCTTGTGCAGTAGCTTCTCTGGCGATGGTTGGTTGAATTCGTTGCTTGCATCAGGCAGCTTCTTCAAGCTCAGGAGGTTTTCTTCAACCCACTTTTCGTAAGGCTGCGCCGACGCAATACCATCTTTCACTTCTTCATCAGAAATGATGCGACCTTGTTCTAGGTCAGCAACGAAGATACGACCTGGCTGAAGACGACCACGGAACTCAACGTTTTCTGGCTCAATCTCAACTACGCCAGATTCGGAAGCCATCACTAGGAAGTCATCTTTAGTTACTGTGTAGCGAGATGGGCGCAGACCGTTACGGTCAAGCGTTGCACCGACTTGTACGCCGTCGGTGAAACAGACTGATGCTGGGCCATCCCAAGGTTCCATCACATTGGCGTGGTATTGATAGAACGCGCGACGTGTTGGATCCATGTTTTTGTTTTCTTGCCATGCTTCAGGGATCATCATCATTAGCGCATGTGGCAGGCTGCGACCAGATAGAACTAGGAGCTCAAGTGCCATATCGAAGTTAGATGAATCCGAGCTACCTTCCTGACAGATAGGCAGTAGCATGTCGATCTCGGCCTGAGTGAACAGGTCAGATTCAATGATTGCTTCACGAGCTTTCATCCAGTTCAGGTTACCGCGAACTGTGTTGATTTCACCGTTGTGAGCAATGTAACGGAAAGGCTGTGCTAGACGCCATTTCGGGAATGTATTGGTAGAGAAACGAGAGTGAACCAGTGCCAGTGCGCTGACCATGGTTGGGTTCTGTAGATCTAGGAAGTACTGAGGTACTTGTTCCGTAGTTAGCTGACCCTTGTACACCACTGTCTTGTAAGACATAGAGTTGATGTAGAAGTCATCGCCAATGTTAGAAACGCTTTCCAGACATACGCGAACTGTGTAGTTTCGCAGTACGTAAAGTTTACGTTCTAGTTCTTCAGGTGTGATACCTGGACCGCCTGAGACAAATACATGCTCAAACTGAGGCTCGGTGCTTAGAGGATCTGCACCGATCATTGAGTTGTCAGTCGGTAGAACGCGGTAGCCAATAACGTCTAGCTCTAGACGCTTTGCATTACGTTCTAAAATATCGCGACATTGCGCGCGTTTGTGTTCATCTTTAGGGAAAAGTACAACACCGACACCGTATTTCTCAAAAGAAGGCAGCTTGATACCAAGCTTTACTGCTTCTTCTAACAGAAATTCATGGGGCTTTTGCAATAAGATACCTGCACCGTCACCACTACATGGGTCACAACCTTGACCACCGCGGTGTTCCATACGGGCTAGCATATCCAGTGCCTGAGTAACTACTTCGTGTGATTTACGGTTTTTAAGGTGAGCAACAAAACCGATACCACAAGCGTCATGCTCCAGTTCCGGAGTATATAGACCTTGGGCATTTTGCTCTCTATCTACCATAGATACATCCTTCCAGTTCAGTAGGCGCAAATGTGCTAGTCGAAACTAGTTCTACGTCCTGTCCTTTATAGTTTTGATTCGAAGTCAGCCTAGGTTGGCGACTTTGATTCCTTTCCGTATCTCGCAGAAAAATATTGCGAGAAAAACAATCCTTGGTGGAATCCCGTTTTTTAGTATCACAATCTAGTGATTTATATAGGTGGGAGTGGGATAACACCGACGTTTCACCGAGTTTTTATGTAAGTAAAATCACAAAAAACAGCGAAATCTGTAAGTATCCTACAATTTAGTAAGGATGAAATGCAATCAAAACTCGATGCTGTTGCCCACTTTTTTTGGGTTATAAATGAATATTATGTTTAACTTTTGCGTAACAATCTGGCTGAGGCACGTTATTTTTGCATGTTTATTGATATTGATTAATGCTTCGCCTGTTTGAAATCGCTACCTTTCCTCCTCCATTTTTTTCAGAATTGTAATTTAATTACATAGATCTTAATGAGATTCATTTCGATCTAATAAGAGGTTAGTCATGCAGCTTCACGAGTTGGTCAACACCATAGGGCAAGACCTTCAGCGCCGTTATGGAGAAAAAGTCCATAAGCTCACGTTACATGGTGGATTTAGTTGCCCAAATCGAGATGGGACGATTGGTCGTGGCGGCTGTACTTTCTGTAATGTTGCTTCTTTTGCTGACGAAGAGGCACAGATCAAAAGCATTCATGAACAGTTAACTGATAGGGCGGGAGAAATAGTTCGTGCCAAGCGCTATCTCGCCTATTTCCAAGCCTATACCAGTACATACGCTGAAGTTCAGGTGCTTAAGAGCATGTATGAAGAAGCACTTAAAGCGGCTGATATTGTCGGGCTCTGTGTCGGTACTCGACCTGACTGTGTGCCAGATGCTGTGTTGGAATTACTTTCTAGCTATGTAGAGCAGGGATATGAGATCTGGCTTGAGCTTGGGCTGCAAACCGCCAATAACCAAACTTTAAAACGCATTAATCGCGGTCACGATTTTGAGTGTTATGCTGAAATTACTCAGCGCGCGCGCGAGCTTGGTATTAAAGTTTGTACTCACCTTATTGTTGGATTGCCCAAAGAAACGCGTGAAGATAATATCGAGACGCTGAACAAGGTGCTTGACGTGGGAACCGATGGAATCAAGCTCCATGGGCTGCACATCGTTGAAGGTAGCACCATGGCTAAAGCGTGGAAAGCGGGTAAATTGGATGCGCCAGAGCTTGAAGAGTATGTCGCTATCGCGAGTGAAATGATCCGCATGACTCCCCCTGAGGTGGTTTATCATCGAGTCTCTTCTGCTGCTCGTAGGCCGACTTTACTCGCACCGCTTTGGTGTGAGAATCGCTGGTTAGCAATGACAGAAATTGGCCGAGCACTTAATCGTCAAGGTGCACAAGGGTCATTGTTAAATCAAACCTTTATATATACAAAACCAATATTAAAGGCTGATAATTAAGCAATAAGCTGATATCTTTTATACACTTACAAAAAGCGTGTCAAAGATAGGTTCGAGAAGCTGAATGGAGCAAGTATTAGTTTGGTTGTTGGACACCTCCCATGGGCATGGATTTGATCTTGTTGTCATTCTGCTCTCAATTCTTGCGGTCGTGTTTTTTTATAACCGCACTCAAACACATTTAGTTCAGCTTTTAAAAGACAATCCTACCGCCTTAATTATTGTCGACAGTAAAACTGGCGATCTTAAGTTAGCCAACGTAGCAGCAAATAAAGTCTTAGGTGTACGTAAAGTGGGCAAGAGTTATTTGTTGCCTGAAATGGTGACACCTCAATTCGTCCTTTCTATCTTTTCTCCTATCTCCGAAAATGTTTTCAAAGAGCAGAAACTAAGTTGGCCGATTTCACAAAGCCGCATCATTAAGTTAAAAGTCAGCGGTCGTAAAACCACTTACCGTCGACGAACCATGTGGTTACTCTACTTTACTCCCTCTCAAGTGACGGATCTTGAACTGAAGCGCGAGGTCGACTCACTTTCAATGATCAAAAGCGCATTCGATAATCTGTCGGAATTGGTGTTTATCAAAAACAACCAAGGTGAAATTATTTCCAGTAATCGCGCCTTTCAACGTTTCTGGAACAACAGGGAAGAGGAAGGAGCTGCAGATATCCAAAGTGTAATTAAAGGAAGAGCCAGTAAACGCCGCTGGACAACCAATCCTGATGGAAGAAGCTGTCTGTTAGAAAGCTACCAAAGGGTATTGATCTCTTCAGATGGGGAAAAGATTGGCACCTTGGGTATTAGCCATGATGTTACGGATTGGCACGATATGCAGCAAAACCTCCGCGATGAAATGGAGAAGCGTAAAGACACTGAAGTGGCGTTGGCACAAAGAGATACCATATTGCAGAACATCCTAGAATCGAGCCCAGACTCAATCGGGATTTTTAATGAGAATATGGTTTATCAAGCGTGTAACCCACCTTTTGTTAAAGCGTTAGGCATCGCCGATGTTGATGAGCTGATCGGTAAGCGATTGCAAGATGTGATTCCCAATGAAACTTATGCTCGTCTTTCTGAGACAGATAAGAAAGTGTTGTATGAAGGTAAGTCACTACGTTATATCGACCAAGTAATTAGTAGTTCAGGGCAATGCATTTGGTATGACGTCGTGAAATCACCTTTTAGAGATCCCGCATCGGGAACCAATGGTGTGCTGGTTATGGCGCGTGACGTCTCCGAGCGTTACCTTGCCGAGCAAAAACTAGAAGAGGCGAACCAAGAGCTTGAAAGGCTAAGCTTTGTTGATGGCTTAACCCAAATTTCTAATCGACGTCGATTTGATGAGCAGCTAGAAACATTGTGGTTCCTGCATATTCGTGAGCAGCAACCTTTAAGCGTGATGTTATGTGATATCGACTACTTTAAAGAGTACAACGATGCGTACGGACACCAAAGTGGTGATGAGGCTTTGATCAAAGTGGCTGAAGTGTTTAGAAAAGTATTGACCCGCTCCAGTGATTGTGTGGCGCGCTATGGAGGAGAAGAGTTTGGTTTTATTTTGCCAAACACAACCGTTGAAGGGGCGCTGCTGGTGGCTGAAAAAGTTCATGAGGAAGTGAAAAACTTAGCGCTTGAACATCACACTTCAAAAGTTTCTGATTTAGTGACGATAAGTATTGGCTTGGTATCCATCATTCCTCAACGTTTGGATCATAGCGACTCAATCGTCGCTTTGGCTGACAGCGCATTGTATCAAGCGAAAGCGGATGGTCGTAACCAAACCTGTGTGCATCACACATCCGAGAATTAAGCTTTTCTTATTTAAGGATTCTTTTAGCTGTCGTTTATGAAAACAGGTAGTATTTAGTCATATGTTTTCGTGCGGAGCTCTCAATGAAGCCGATTAAAAATCTTGCCCAATACTATGTCGATCTGCTAGTTAAGTTGGGCATCCTCCGTTTCTCTATTCTTCTCGCTCTAGCCCTCGTTGCTCTCGCTGTTGTGGTGCAGGTTGGTATTACCCTAGTCTTGAGTGGCCATGTCGATGATATTGATATTGTTCGCTCAGTATTCTTCGGTCTTCTGATTACCCCTTGGGCGGTCTACTTCTTATCCGTGGTCGTTGATCAACTGGAAGAGTCACGCCAACGACTTTCGAAGTTAGTGTCTAAGCTCAAAGATATGCGCTCGCGTGACCAAGAGCTCAACAATAAGCTGCAGCAAAATATCACTAAGCTCAATCAAGAGATCGAAGAAAGGATCAAGGCGGAAGAAGCTCGCGAAGAAGCGATGAAAGATCTTGAGAATGAGGTCTATCAACGTGAAAAAACTCAAGTCGAGCTTGCAGAAAGAACCGCACTGCTGCGTTCATTTATTGATGCCTCCCCCGATCTTATTTACTACCGTAATGCTGAGGGTGTTTTCTCCGGTTGTAACCGCGCAATGGAAGAGTTGACCGGCAAGAAAGAGAGTCAGCTGGTGGGCTTAACTCCTTGGGATGTCTACAGCAAAGAGGTCGCACAGCAAATTGTAGATACAGACCAAAAGGTCTTCTCCGATAATCAAGCCCTTACGTATGAACAGTGGCTTGAGTATCCAGATGGTCGCCGTAACTACTTCGAGCTGCGTAAGGTGCCGTTTTACAGCAAAGATGGTCGACATTTAGGGCTGGTTGGTTTTGGTCGTGATATTACCGAGCGTAAGCGTCATGAAGAGTCGCTTGAAAAGGCGAGCCGTGATAAGACCACCTTTATTTCTACAATCAGTCACGAACTAAGAACTCCGCTCAACGGCATTGTTGGTTTAAGCCGCATGCTACTCGATACTCAGTTGACTGCCGAGCAGCGCAATCATATGCAAACGATCAATGTCAGTGCGATTACGCTGGGTAACATTTTCAATGACATTATCGATATGGATAAATTCGATCGCCGTAAGCTAGAGCTTTTCCCTGCAGCGCTGAACTTCGAAGAGTTTGTCGCTGAAATGGAGAGTATTTCCGCACTTATGGCATCGCAAAAAGGGCTGAGATTTGATCTTGAGCGCTTGAGCGAATTGCCGACTGCGATTGAAGTTGACGCGACCCGTTTGCGCCAGGTGCTATGGAACTTGATCAGCAATGCGATGAAATTTACTAAAGAGGGCGGCGTTGTAATGACGGTCAGCTCTGAAGTAGATGAAGAGTATGCGCATATCACAATGGAAATCGAGGACAGTGGCATTGGTATCCCAGATGCTGAACTGGATAAGATCTTCGCGATGTATTATCAGGTGAAATCAGGCAAAGATAATCTTCATGCGGTTGGAACGGGGATTGGTTTAGCGGTTTCGAAACAGCTTATCAATATGATGGATGGTGACATTACCGTTTCAAGTGAAGAAGGCTTTGGCAGTACCTTCTCCGTCACGATTCGAGTGCCACTGGCAGAAAGCGAACAACCTACTGTGGATGTCGTCAATCAGTCGCAAGAGCTGAATATCTTTATGGTCGAGGATATTGAACTCAATATTACCGTCGCTCGTTCATTGCTTGAGAGTATGGGGCATGAAGTTTCCGTGGCGATGAATGGCGCTGAAGCGATGGAAATGTTCGACCCTGAAATCTATGACCTAGTGTTCCTTGATATTCAGCTACCAGATATGACAGGTTTCGATATTGCTGAGTACTTCAGACGTACCTATTCTGATTTACCGCCACTGGTTGCTCTAACTGCTAATGTGCTGAAAAACAAACGAGAATACCTTGATAGAGGAATGGACGATGCTATCAGTAAGCCGCTTTCGGTGACAGCGGTTCAAGACGTGTTAGCCAAATTTACTCAGCAAGAGGTGGCAGATAAGGTCGCTGAAGTTGTGATTGAGGAGCCTGTTACTGAGGGAGGAGAGATCTACTCTCGCGTACTTGACCTTGATATGCTTGAGTCGTACGTCGGCATTGTCGGTTCTCAGCCTGTGCTGGATAGCATCACTATGTTTGAAGAGATGATGCCTGACTACCTGCAAGTTCTCGACTCAAACATGATCGCTAAGCATCAAGAAGGCATTGTGTCTGAAGCGCATAAGATTAAAGGTGCGGCGGGTTCTATTGGGCTGAAGCACATTCAAAGCGTTGCTCAGAAAGCTCAATCACCTGATTTACCTGCTTGGTGGGAAAATATTGATGATTGGGTTGAAGAAATGAAGAATGAATATAAAAATGATATTCAAATACTTAAAGAATGGTTAGGACAACAGTCATAACGTCAGAGGTGAAAGAGATGAAAAAATTAGCATTGGTGTCATTAAGTGCCGCTCTACTAGCAGGTTGTGCTTCAGAGCCAGTTGGGTGGGAACAAGACAATCAAGTTGTTATTTCTGAGGCGACTGTATCGCTAAAAAGTAACCTTTGGCTGAATAAAATGCCAACCATAGGTGAGGTTCAAGATAACACCTTACATGGGGCTTTGTATCTTGAGTCTGATAAAACCCTTCCAGCTGAGCTTGATGTGGAAAGCATCTCTATTCAACAGGGTGAAGAAACGTGGCAGATTGATGGCGACTTACTTGAGCTACGTACACACAATCAAAATCAGTGGGAAGTCGCCTTTGTATGGCAGTTTCCTATTGATGCCGCTAAACCAGTTAATGTTGCTTTAATGCTCAACAATAACGGTCAAGTGGAATGGTTGGTAGAAAAGAACGTCAAGATTGATACGGTTTATTAGCGATTAACCTGTCCGCAGATAAATAAAAAGGCTTGCTCCAAATTGGAACAAGCCTTTTTTCATCCAATCAGCTAGATTAGTTGCTTGCTGTCTTTAGACCCGCATTCACATCTAGTACATCTTGCTCGCTCAGAGTACCGACAGCTTGACGTAGCTGCAGTACGCTTAGGATGTAATCGTAACGAGCGTTCGATAGGTTTTTGTTCGCATCGTATAGACGACGAGTTGAGTCTAGAACGTCAACGATAGTACGAGTACCTACATCGAAACCAGCTTCCGTAGCTTCAAGAGCTGACTGTGCAGAAACTACAGTTTGCTCGTAAGCGCGAAGTGCACCGATTGAAGCGCTGATGTTGTTGTTGAATGCGCGAACATCTTTAACAACGCTGCGGTAAGTTTTTTCTAGGTCTTGGCTTGCAGAGACATAGTTAAACTCAGCCTGTTTGGTTAGCGAGGTTGTTGCACCACCAGTGTATAGCGGAACATTTAGGTTTACGCCTACTTTGAAATCATTCGTCGTTGGATCTGAAGAAGTCGCGTTCGATACATCGCTATAGTTGTAACCACCATCGAGAGTTAGTTTCGGTAGGTGACCAGAACTTGCGTTAGAGATCTTATCTTTTGCGATATCTTGAGTGATTCGTGCAGACAGTAAGTTTAGGTTCTTTTCTTGAGCTTCGTTTACCAGTTCATCAATTGCTGCAGACGTTTTCTGTGCTGAGAAACGAGCAGTATCAAGAATATCTAAGTTAGAGTGTTCTTGACCTGTGATTTCGCGTAGACCTTCGTAGCTATTGACTAGGCTGTTTTGCGCTAGAACTTCATCGGCTAACACAGAATCGTATTGAGCTTGCGCGTCATGTACGTCGGTAATTGCAGATAGACCCACCTCAAAACGCTGCTTAGTTTGCTCTAGCTGACGGCCAACGGCGGCTTTTTCTGCTTGAACAAATACTAGATTATCTTGCGCGCGCAGTACGTCAAAGTAAGCTGTTGAAACGCGCAGAATGAGTGCTTGTTGTGCTGCTGCATAAGAAGCGTCGCTTTGACGAGCACTTTTTTCCGCTGTATCTAGCGTAATCCAGCTACTACGGTCATACAAAGCTTGAGAGAATGTCACACCAGCAGATAGTGCTTCGTTGTCATTATCAATTGTGCTGGTTGATTGTTCTGTTTCACCACGGGTAACGTTGTAACCAGCAGTTAAGTTAATTTGTGGCAATAGAGCTGCACGACTAGAAGTCACTGCTTCAAAGGCTTCATCACGCTTTGCTGCAGCGCTTAGTAGCGTTGGGTCGTTCTCTTTTGCTTGATTGTAGATGTCCGTCAGAGTGTCAGCGAAAGCGCTTGTGCTTAGGCTGCCTAGTGCTGCACTGATAATAAGTGGAAGCAGTTTTTTCATAGGTCCTATTCCTGCCAAATGCGAAAAATATTTGTCTTCAAGAGTTTAACTCAATTGATGGCAATTCACTCAAAAACTTTGCAAAGTTTTACACTTAACTGTCCGCTTGTGCAATAAAAATAATTCATCAATTTAACTTAAACTATAAAAATTGTATAAAAAGTTGAGCCATGTCCTTGGAAGTTAAGCTTTTGTCTGCGTAAACTATAAGATTCACTCAGAGAGGTGCCAAATGCAACAGTCTGACAACCAACATCAGCAGTTTACTCCCCAAGATGTGGAAATAATCTCAAAAGAAACACTGTTTCAGGGTTTTTTTAGAATGATTAAGTATCGCTTCAAGCATAAGCTGTTTGAAGGCGGGTGGAGTGAGCCGATAGAGCGCGAAATGTTCGAGCGTGGACATGCTGCTGCAATGTTGCCTTATGATCCAGTTCGGGATCAGGTTGTCATTATTGAACAGATCCGTGTTGGTGCCTTAGAGCACCGCAGTCCATGGCAGTTAGAAATTGTCGCGGGCATGATAGATAAAGGCGAAGAGGCCGAGGATGTTGTAAGGCGCGAAGCCGTAGAAGAAGCGGGCATTGAAGTGGGGAAACTGGAAAAAGTGACCTCTTACTACCCATCTTCGGGCGGCTGCTCTGAAAAATTAGATGTTTTTGTTGGTCAAGTGGATGCGAGTACAGCGTATGGCGTTCATGGTTTAGACTATGAAGGGGAAGATATTCGTGTACACGTTATTTCTCGCCAACAAGCGTATCAATGGGTAGTAGAAGGAAAATTTGAAAATGGTGCCTCTATCATTGCGTTGCAGTGGCTAGAGTTAAACCATCACAGATTACAGGAACAATGGCACAAGTAGCACTAAAGAAACCGTATCATGTTGATCTTGCTGATTTGATGCGGACATACGAAACAAATTACGCCAAGCTTAACGCTTTGTTGCCTAATCAACCGAGTGTGGGTGATGTACGTTGCTATCAAGCTGCTTATTTAACCTATCAGATTCAAGTGGTAGAAGTCACAAAGTACACAACTTTGGTCGATATTTGTCAAAGCGATGACGTTCCAGTATTTCCATTACCAACAATGTCTGTCAGGCTCTACCACGATGCTCGCGTAGCAGAAGTTTCTGCTTGTGACCACTTGAAACGTGTCAATGCCCGATATGATTACCCGAACGATAAAATGCTACAACAAGATGAGAAGGTACAACTTAACCGCTTTTTAGGTGATTGGCTTTCATTTTGTTTAAAGCAGGGTATTAGCCGCACTCCATTGAATATTTAGGTTTTTTTGTTTTGAAAGTAACGTCAAGTTCATCAAATAGCGACAGTATTAAGCTACTTCAGATTACTGACACTCATTTGTTTGAGCCAGTGGATGGTAGTCTGCTCAGCGTAAATACATTAGACAGTTTTAATGCTGTGGTAGCGGCGATCGTCGAAGAAAATCAAAGCTTTGATGCGGTTATCTCGACCGGAGATATCTCTCAAGATCACACCGCCGAGTCTTACCAGCGTTTTGAGCGCGGAATCGCTCCGCTGAAGAACACCTGTTTCTGGCTACCAGGTAATCATGACTTTAAGCCGAGCATGAGTTCCGTGTTGCCATCGACTCAAATTAAACAAGTTGAGCATGTTCTGCTTGGCGAGCATTGGCAAATGGTGCTGTTGGACTCTCAAGTCGTTGGCGTACCTCATGGTCGTTTAAGTGATCAACAGCTAGCTCTACTTGAAGATAAACTTTCTCAATACCCTGAAAGAAATACCTTGGTGCTGCTTCATCACCATCCAATCTTGGTAGGCAGCCGTTGGTTAGATCAGCACACACTAAAAGATGCTCATCATTTCTGGGAGGTGGTTGAAAAGCACAGCAACGTTAAGGCAGTACTGTGTGGCCATGTTCATCAAGATATGAATGTATTGCATCAGGGAGTGCGTGTTATGGCGACCCCTTCAACATGTGTGCAGTTTAAGCCAAATAGCGATGATTTTGCTCTGGATACGCTTTCTCCAGGTTGGAGAGAGCTAGAGCTGCATAGTGACGGCCAGTTAACCACGCAAGTCAAACGTCTGCCTTATGGCAGTTTTCAACCGGATTTTAACTCAGCGGGTTATTAAGGGAGCGCAATGAAACCGTCATTACTACTTTATATTCATGGTTTTAACAGCTCACCTTTATCGCATAAAGCCAATGTGATGAAGGAGTATTGCCTAGAAAATCGACCTGATATTAAATTAGTGACACCGCGTTTACCTTGCTTTCCACAGCAAGCTGCCCAGCACCTACTCGATATTGTAAATCAGTATAAAGATGACTATACCATTGGCTTGGTTGGCAGCTCTTTAGGCGGTTACATGTCAATGTGGCTCAATGCACAGTTTGGCTTTAAGGCCGTGGTGGTGAACCCTGCGGTGAAGCCCTATGAGCTGCTTGCCGACTACTTAGGTGAGCAAGAAAACCCATACACCAAAGAGCGCTATGTGCTTGAGGCGAAACATATCGAAGAGTTAAAAACACTTGATACGCCCAAAATAGCCACACCATCTGATTTTTGGTTGTTGCAACAAACTGAAGATGAAGTGTTAGATTATAAGCAAGCGGTTGAGCATTTTTATGGGGCAAAACAGAACGTCGAACAGGGCGGTGATCATAGCTTTGTTGATTTCGAACGCTATCCTGCTCAAATCATAGAATTCTTACAACTCTGACCCTCATTGAGGGAAGAGTCATAATTTTGCTTGTTACTTAGTTATCTCTCTTGACATAATTGGGTCTGTTCCAGACTATGTCTCACCAGTACTTGTGTGGGTTTGACGCAATTAGATAGTGGCCGCATGGACGACTGCCAACAGTCACTGCTTCCATTGTGAGCCAACGCCTTATCCATCACCCAACAAGTAACCTTTTTATTCTTTATAACGATATTCCGTATTATGACTGAACAATATAATGCTGGAGCCATTGAGGTTCTTAATGGTTTGGAGCCAGTACGTCGCCGACCAGGGATGTATACGGATACAGCGCGCCCAAACCATTTGGGCCAAGAAGTCATCGATAACAGTGTCGATGAAGCGCTCGCCGGACACGCTTCAAAGGTTCAAGTAATTTTGCATGCTGACCAATCACTCGAAGTGATCGATGATGGTCGTGGTATGCCTGTAGACATCCACCCAGAAGAGAAAGTCTCTGGTGTGGAGCTTATTCTATGTAAGCTTCACGCAGGGGGTAAGTTCTCGAATAAAAACTATCAGTTCTCTGGTGGTCTACACGGGGTCGGTATCTCCGTGGTAAACGCCTTGTCTAAGCGTGTGGAAGTGACGGTGCGTCGTGATGGTCAAGTGTACGAAATTGCATTTGAACACGGCGATAAAGTGTCTGACTTAACGGTTACCGGGACATGCGGCCGCCGCAATAAAGGCACCAGTGTTCATTTCTGGCCTGAGGCGAAGTATTTTGACTCGGCAAACTTCTCGGTTACTCGTTTAGTTAATAACTTACGCGCGAAAGCTGTCCTTTGTCCGGGCTTAGAAATTACCTTTACTGATAAAGTAAATGGCAATGACTACAAATGGCTGTATGAAGACGGTTTAAAAGATTACCTAGCGGAAGGCGTTAAAGGTTATACCGTTCTCCCAGAAGAACCATTTACGGGCGAATTCTCGGCAGAAACCGAAGCGGCTAACTGGGCAGTTATCTGGCAGCCAGAAGGCGGTGAGATGATCACCGAAAGCTACGTTAACCTGATCCCAACCGCGCAAGGTGGTACGCACGTTAATGGTCTGCGCCAAGGTTTGCTTGATGCTATGCGAGAGTTCTGTGAATTCCGCAACCTGCTGCCACGTGGTGTTAAGTTAACCGGTGACGATGTCTTCGACCGCTGTTCTTATGTTTTATCGGTTAAGATGCAAGATCCGCAGTTTGCCGGTCAGACGAAAGAGCGTTTGTCTTCTCGCCAAACCGCAGCCTTTGTTTCTGGTGTGGTTAAAGATGCCTTCAGTCTGTGGCTGAATGAAAAACCGCAATTGGCAGAGCAACTGGCTGAAGTGTGTATTGCAAACGCACACCGCCGAATGCGCGCAAGCAAAAAGGTGGTGCGTAAAAAAGTGGCTTCAGGCCCAGCTCTACCAGGTAAACTGACGGACTGTTCTGTTCAAGACTTAAACCGCACTGAAATCTTCTTCGTCGAGGGTGACTCGGCAGGTGGCTCAGCTAAGCAAGCTCGTGACCGTGAGTTCCAAGCGGTAATGCCACTACGCGGTAAGATTCTCAATACTTGGGAAGTCTCTCCTGATCAGGTGCTCGCTTCTCAAGAAGTTCACGATATCTCAGTGGCACTAGGTATTGACCCAGATAGCGAGAATCTTGAAGGCCTTCGCTACGGTAAGATCTGTATCCTTGCCGATGCGGACTCGGATGGTCTGCATATCGCAACGCTACTTTGTGCGCTATTTACGCGTCATTTCCGCTCTCTGGTTGAAGCGGGTCATATCTATGTAGCCATGCCTCCTCTCTATCGTATCGACTGTGGTAAGGAAGTGTTCTATGCCCTTGATGACGATGAGAAAGAGGGCATTTTAGAGCGCTTATCGAAGAAGAAAGCAAAAATCAACGTACAGCGATTCAAAGGTTTGGGTGAGATGAACCCACTGCAACTTCGCGAAACGACGATGGATCCAAATACTCGTCGCTTAGTTCAGCTAACCATTGATGACAACCAAGCGACCATGGAAATGATGGATATGCTGCTTGGTAAGAAGCGTGCTGATGATCGTCGCTCTTGGTTACAAAACAACGGCGACATGGCAGAGGTTTAACGGATGTCTACTGAAATTACATTTGATGGCGTTGAACAGTTGCCAATGCGCAAGTTCACCGAAGACGCTTATCTTAACTATTCGATGTACGTCATTATGGACCGTGCGTTGCCATATATTGGTGACGGTTTAAAACCGGTTCAGCGTCGTATTATCTACGCAATGTCGGAGCTTGGTCTTTCGGCAGCGGCAAAATACAAAAAATCGGCACGTACTGTTGGTGACGTATTAGGTAAGTACCACCCACACGGGGACTCGGCTTGTTACGAAGCAATGGTATTGATGGCTCAGCCATTCTCTTACCGTTATCCACTCGTAGATGGCCAAGGCAACTGGGGTGCGCCGGATGATCCTAAATCATTCGCGGCAATGCGTTATACCGAAGCAAAACTCTCTAAGTTTGCCGAAGTTCTGCTTGGCGAATTAGGCCAAGGCACCGTTGAATGGCAGCCTAACTTTGACGGCACGATGAAAGAGCCGCAAATGTTACCAGCGCGTTTACCTCACATCCTGCTTAATGGTGTGACAGGTATCGCGGTAGGTATGGCAACGGACATTCCGCCACACAACGTACGTGAAGTGGCAGAAGCAACGATTCATCTGATCGATAATCCAAAGTCTGAACTTGCGGATGTAATGAACTTTGTTCAAGGGCCAGATTACCCAACAGAAGCAGAGATCATTTCGCCTAAAGCGGATTTAGAAAAGATTTATCGTACTGGTCGTGGCAGCATTAAAATGCGTGCTGTATGGCACAAAGAAGGTTCAGAGATCGTCATTACCGCTCTGCCACACCAAGTGTCTGGCGCTAAGCTACTAGAGCAAATCGCTAACCAAATGCGCGCTAAAAAGCTACCTATGGTTGACGATCTGCGTGATGAATCCGATCACGAGAACCCAACTCGTATCGTCGTGGTACCGCGTTCAAACCGTGTTGACTGTGACCAGTTGATGAATCACCTATTTGCCTCGACCGATCTTGAAAAGAACTTCCGTGTAAACCTGAACATGATTGGTTTGGACAATCGTCCTCAGGTCAAAGGACTCGTTCAAATTCTCTCTGAATGGATCGAATTCCGCCGTGCGACTGTACGTCGTCGTTTGCAACACCGTTTAGATAAGGTCATGGCTCGCTTACACATCTTGGAAGGTTTGTTGGTCGCATACCTTAACCTTGATGAGGTGATTGAGATCATCCGTACTGAAGACGATCCTAAAGCGGTGCTTATGGAACGTTTTGGTATTACCGATATTCAAGCAGATGCGATTCTCGATACCAAACTTCGTCACTTAGCGAAATTGGAAGAGATGAAGATTCGCGGTGAGCAAGATGAGTTAGAGAAAGAACGTGAAAAGCTAGAGCAACTGCTAGGCTCAGAGCGTCGTCTTAATACGCTTCTGAAGAAAGAAATCAAAGCGGATGCTGACAAATACGGTGATGATCGCCGTTCACCAATGGTTGAGCGTGCAGAAGCTAAGGCACTAACAGAGCGTGACTTAGTTCCTAGCGAACCTATCACTGTTGTACTTTCTGAGAAAGGTTGGATTCGTCATGCTAAAGGGCATGAGGTTGATGCTGATGGCTTGAACTATAAGTCGGGCGATAAATACCTTGCTCATGCCCGTGGTAAGAGCAACCAGCAAGCGGTATTCCTTGGCAGTGATGGCCGCAGTTACTCGTTAGAGTCGCACTCATTACCCTCTGCGCGTAGCCAAGGTGAGCCAATTACAGGCCGCTTGAACATTAGCGCAGGCACTAATATTCGCCATGTTGTTATGGGTGAAGAAGAGCAACTGTGGCTAGTTGGTTCCGACGCGGGTTATGGTTTCGTTTGTAAGGGAAGTGACTTACTGTCGAAAAACCGCAGTGGTAAAGCTCTGGTGACACTGCCGCAGAACTCTGAAGTGCTTTCACCACAAACGGTGGGCAATTTAGATGCAGATGAAATCTTAGCGATTACTAACCAAGGTCGTATGTTGCTGTTCCCAATCAAGGATCTGCCGCAGCTTGGTAAAGGTAAGGGTAATAAGATCATCAACATTCCAGCGGCGAAAGCGAAAGAGCGTGAAGAGCTTGTTTCTCACCTTATTGCTTTGCCTCAGGGTAGTTCGGTAACTCTCTATGCGGGTAAACGTAAGCTTGGTCTAAAACCTGCTGACCTAGAGAACTTCCGCGGAGAGCGTGGGCGTCGAGGCGGCTTGTTGCCTAGAGGTCTTCAGCGCGTAACTCGTATTGAGGTTGAGTCTGGTTCAACCCCTGAGCCGGAAAACGAAGCGTCTGAATAGAACAAAAAACCCATGCCTAGCATGGGTTTTTTATTGTTCATCGTATTAAAGATTATTCGCGGGTATCTTCTTCAATGGTGACTTTAAGGACTTTTTCGACTCCTTTACGCAGTACTAGCACATCAACCGTTGTGCCTGGTCTTAACTCGGTCACTATGTCCATCACGCTTTGACGACCATTGATCTTCTGACCATCAATTTTCAAGATAATGTCTTGAGCTTCAAATCCAGCATCCGCCGCAGGGCCGTTGGGATCAATACCTAATACTACGATACCACCGAGATGTTCGTTACCTAATAGACGGGAGGTAACGGAGTTAATGTCTTGCCCATCAATTCCGATATAGCCGCGAATCACTCGACCGTCGGCAATGATTTTCTGCATGATTTTATTCGCGAGTGCATATGGAATGGCAAACGAAATACCGTAAGTTTCCAGCTCAGTGGCTTGTTGGAATGAAGCAGTGTTAATTCCAACTAGCTCGCCACGAGTATTGACCAAAGCGCCACCAGAGTTACCTTCATTGATTGCGGCATCGGTTTGGATAAACGCTTGGTGACCATCGGCGCTGATTGAAGAGCGGCCAGTGGCAGAGATAATACCGAAAGTGGTGGTTTGACCAAGGTTGTACGGGTTACCAATTGCCAGAACAATATCACCGACTTTCGGCGAGTATTCAGGATTAAGTGGAATAACAGGTAAGTTATCGCCTTCAACCCTCAGGATGGCGATATCGGTTCTACGGTCTTTACCAACTAATTGAGCGGCAGCCACTCGGCCATCTTGCAGCGCAACGATAATTTGATCGGCCTGTGCAACGACGTGGTAGTTGGTAATGATATAGCCTTTATCACTGACGATGACACCAGAGCCTAGCCCTTGGGTAAGCAGTTTGGAACGATCGCTCTCTTGGTACTTACGGCTATAAATATTCACCACAGCAGGAGCTGCTTTTCGAACGGCTTGATTGAATGACACCTGAACCTGTGAATAGTCAGTTACAGTGGATTGATTGGTTTGAGGAAGGATGTTGGACCGCAAAGACGGTACAGCGATTAATAACAGAGCAGCAGTTGCTAAGCCTAAGCCAATAGAACGCAACAAAAATTGCAGCATGCTTTCCTCGTCAAGGTCATAAAATGGATAAGTTGGTGAAGAATAGCACTAGATGAGAAAATAACAAAAGGACAGCGGGTTCTACCGCTATCCTTTCAAGCCAATATCGCGTTTTTTATCAATGGTGTTTATCGAATAACAAGATAGATACTACGCTCTCCTCGTTGGATATTGAGCGCAAGTACTCCCGATTGCTTCTCTACCACTTTTCTAAACTCTGCGAGATTCTTCACTCGTTGACGGTTAACGCCAATAATGATGTCATCTTTTTGCAGCTGATAAGCTTCTGCATTAGAGCCTTTTTCTACTGAGGTGACTTTAACACCTTGTACAGAGTCGCTGGCATTGGTGTTGGTTAGCTGCGCACCAGATAAGCCTTCATGTAGCTTATCAGCAGTCGTCTTGATGTTAGTCTGCTCACCTAAGGTGACATCGAATGATTTCTTCTTACCATCGCGCACGACGCCAAGTGAGATCTCTTTACCTGCCCCCAAAGTTGCCACCTTAGCTCTTAACTCACTAAATGAATTAATTGCTTTGCCGTTGACAGATACAATGACATCACCTGCCTCAAGGCCGGCTTTATCCGCTGCACTATCAGGTACAACTTGGCTAACAAAAGCACCTTTACTCGATTCGTATCCTAGGGCCTCGGCTAATTCAGAGGTGATTTCGCCACCTTGTACGCCGAGCATACCGCGTTTAACTTCGCCAAACTCTAGGATTTGCGCGGTCAAATTGGTCATCATGTTGGATGGGATCGCAAAGCCGATACCCACGTTACCGCCGTTAGGGCCTAAGATGGCGGTGTTAATACCAATCAGTTCACCATTTAGGTTCACCAGTGCGCCACCAGAGTTGCCGCTGTTGATCGCTGCGTCGGTTTGGATGAAGTTTTCAAAGTTCTCTAGGTTTAGACCACTACGACCTAGGGCAGACACAATCCCCGAAGTTACGGTTTGTCCGAGACCAAATGGGTTACCAATGGCTACGGTGAAATCACCGACGCGCAACTTGTCTGAGTCAGCGATCTTAATCTCGGTCAGGTTCTTCGCTTCTTCTAGCTTGAGCAGTGCCACGTCTGACATCTGGTCGCCGCCGACGAGTTCAGCATCGTACTCGCGACCATCTCGAAGTTTAACGCGGATTTTCTCTGCGCCGTTGATGACGTGGTAGTTAGTAACGATGTGGCCTTTCTTAGCGTCAACGATGACACCTGAGCCTAACCCACGGAATGGGCGTTCTTGGAGCTGTTCGGTTGGGAAATCAGGTCCAAAGAAAAAACGGAACTGATCAGGAATTTGTTGTTTGGATACTTGGGTGCCTTCCACTGAGATACTGACGACAGCAGGGGTCACTTTTTCAAGCATCGGAGCCAAGCTTGGTAACTGTTCGCCATCAACCGTAAACGGCAAAGCGGCCGTAGCCTGCATTGGTGTGATGATTGAACTTAGGCTTAATGACAGGACGGTTAAAGCAAGCAAAGGTTTTTTCATCGGATACTCCTAGTTGGTTAAGGACCTAATACTGACATTTGTACGAAAAATCAGATTTCAATGGTCACTTGTAGGAGTTATGACTTAAAAACCTTTGCAAAGTTCATCAAAGATAGATTTCAATTATGACGCTTTAGCTGAAACAACGTCTTGAGAATCTAAAATTTCTTTCTTCTGCTCTTTTAATAAACCCGTTGAACCTGACGCATAATCTTTAGGCGCTTCGCTTAACGGTTGAATATCAACATCGTTATTTTCAACTGATTCTGAATCAGACTGCTGAGCGATCTTCTTCACGAATGGGTTATCTTGCTCGGGAATGTTTGGTAAAAGTTCTGAAGACGTCTTCGCCATATGTTGATACAGCTTAGTGTACTCTTTACCTAGTGAATCCAACATTTCCGCTGTTTGCGCAAAGTGATCTGCAAGATCTTGTTTTTGCTGCTCTAATTCAAATTTTGCGTTGTCGAGATCTTTTTGAACGCTCTTTTGCTTCTTGTATCCTGGTGTTGTCAGGCGAGAAATCGCAACACCCAAAACCATACCAACAAGCAAACCTACGAGGGCATAAATCCAAGGCATAATTGCTCCTTATCATTGTTATTTAACATGTTTTTTACTGGTTAGTTACACATGTTCAAATGACATGGTACTATGAGAACTTAAGCCAATAAAGAAAAATGCATGTGCTCTACATAGCAGTTTGACAGTCTTCTTGAGTAGGTAAAGAAGCAATGACGCCATTAGAAATCTATAACAACGATATAAAACAACATGGTTTTCAAAAGGATGCCGCGCAGCTTCAAGCGGTTACAGCCTTAGATAACCTCTACCATGAATTCATCGACTACATTAACACGCCGGTAGAAAAGCCGAGCGGATGGAAAACTTGGTTTAGTAAAAAAGCGCCAGAGCTACCTCAAGCACCCCAAGGGCTCTATTTTTGGGGCGGAGTAGGGCGTGGTAAAACCTATCTGGTTGATACCTTCTTTGAGGCTTTACCCACAGAAAAGAAAATGCGCGTCCATTTTCACCGCTTTATGTATCGCGTCCACGATGAGTTAAATGCATTAGGTGATGTGAATGACCCACTAGAGTTGGTGGCTGACAAATTTAAGTCTGAGGCTGAGATCATCTGCTTCGATGAGTTTTTTGTTTCAGACATTACCGATGCCATGATTCTGGGCACTCTGTTCCAAGCTCTGTTTAAACGTGGTGTTATCTTAGTCGCGACTTCGAATATTCCACCGCAAGATTTGTATCGTAATGGATTGCAACGTGCTCGTTTTCTTCCTGCGATTGAATTGATCGAGAAAAACTGCCGCGTGTTGAATGTTGATAGTGGGATTGATTACCGCTTGAGAACTCTAGAACAAGCCGAGATCTACCACTCTCCGTTAGATGCGCAAGCCGATAAAAACCTTCGTCACTATTATGAACAGCTCGTTGGGGAAGGGAAGAAAGGGGCTAAGAGCATCGAAATCAACCATCGAGAGATTGACGTCATTCAAGCTTCTGAAGATGTGTTACATGCTAGCTTTGCACAGCTATGCCAATCTGCGCGCAGCCAAAATGACTACATAGAGATGTCGCGCATCTATCACACCGTACTGCTGGCGGATGTTCAAATAATGGATCGTACCATAGATGATGCTGCCAGACGTTTCATTGCTCTGGTCGATGAGTTCTATGAGCGTCATGTCAAACTAATTATATCTGCGCAAGTGCCGTTGGAAGCGCTTTATGCTGGTGGTCAATTGGAGTTTGAATTTAAACGCTGTCAGTCGCGTTTGATTGAAATGCAAAGCCATGATTACTTGGCGAAAGAACATTTAGCATAGCTGGCGGAAGCGAACTGTGCTCAATTGAAAAAAAATGAAATTTTCACGCGAAAAGAGGTGATTTTTTCTACTGACTTCTCTATAATCCTGCGACCCACCGTTACTGCAGACCTTATTATCGAAGGTATTTCGACATAACGGGTCGAGAGTGCCAATCACTCGAAGGGGTGTTAACTGGACTCTTAGTCAGTGGGAGCGAAAGCTCCTTAAGTGTAAATTTAATTATTGAACGGGTTATTATTAGCATGAAAACTTTCGTTGCTAAACCAGAAACTGTAAAACGCGACTGGTACGTTGTAGACGCTGAAGGTAAAACTCTTGGCCGTCTAGCAAGTGAAATTGCATCTCGCCTACGTGGCAAACACAAAGCTGAATACACTCCACACTGTGACACTGGTGATTACATCATCGTTGTTAACGCGGAGAAAGTTACTGTAACTGGTAACAAGGCTAAAGGTAAGATTTACTACCGTCACACTGAATTCCCTGGCGGCCTAAAATCAATCAGCTTCGAGAAGCTAATTGATCGCAAGCCAGAGATGGCTCTTGAGCTAGCAGTTAAAGGTATGCTACCACGTGGTCCTCTTGGCCGTGCTATGTACCGTAAGCTGAAAGTTTACGCTGGCGCTGAGCACAACCATGTTGCTCAACAACCTCAAGTACTAGACATCTAATCGGGGATTTCGAACAATGGCAGATAATCAATACTACGGTACTGGCCGTCGCAAAAGCTCAGCTGCACGTGTTTTTGTTAAACCAGGCAGCGGCAACATCGTAATCAACAAGCGTAGCCTTGATGAGTACTTCGGTCGTCCAACTTCTCGCATGGTTGTTAAACAGCCTCTAGAGCTAGTTGAACTAACTGAGAAACTAGACCTATACGTTACTGTTAAAGGTGGCGGTATTTCTGGTCAAGCAGGTGCTATCCGTCACGGTATCACTCGCGCTCTAATGGAATACGATGAGTCTCTACGTCCTACTCTACGTGCTGCGGGTTACGTTACTCGTGACGCTCGTTGCGTTGAACGTAAGAAAGTTGGTCTACGTAAAGCACGTCGTCGTCCACAGTTCTCTAAGCGTTAATCTTTTTTCGAAAAGATTCGCTTCCAATGTTTACATTGGAACGTGGTACCAAAAGCCTGGCTTCTTGCCAGGCTTTTTTGTTTCTGTCCGTTAAAAAAATCCTTTCCTAGCGCCACTTATCATTTGATTTCTCTTACTTATCCTCCTTTTGTGACCTCACTGGCGATTCGCTTCACAAATGTTACAAAAAGGTAGCTTTATCTTGTCAAAAAGTAGGGTTTTATTTATCATTTGGCATCAAATAAATACAACTAAATTCGTATTTTGTTAGCCATGCTCTTTAAGCGGAATAACAATAAATCCACAAGGAGCAAATGGGAGAATGTTTGGATGAGCAATGCGCCTTTAAATAACGGTCGCAGACGTTTCTTAACCGCTACAACAGCCGTTGTGGGTGGTTTAGGAGCAGCTGCTGTCGCCGTTCCTTTTATTAAATCTTGGAACCCAAGTGAAAAAGCCAAAGCTGCAGGTGCCCCTGTTGAAGTTGATATCGGTAAACTTGAAGAAGGGCAAATGGTACGTGTTGAATGGCGTGGTAAACCTGTATGGGTTGTCCGTCGTGCACAGTCTGTAGTTGAAGGATTAAAAGCTATCGATGGTCAGCTTCGTGACCCATCTTCAGCAGAAGAACAACAACCAACTTATGCTCAGAACGCTTATCGCTCAATTAAGCCAGAGTATTTTGTTGCGGTAGGTATCTGTACACACCTTGGTTGTTCTCCAACGTATTTGCCTGACAGTTTTAATGAGCAAGTTCAGGGTGTTAAATCAGGTTTCTTCTGTCCGTGTCACGGCTCTAAGTTCGACATGGCAGGTCGTGTTTTCCAAGGCGTACCAGCGCCATTAAACCTAGTTGTTCCAAAACACCAATACTTAAGTGATACCAAGATTATTATCGGTGTTGACGAAGAAGGGGAGGCATAATGCAAGCTCTACTTGATTGGGTAGAAAAACGCATACCCGCAATGAATGCGTACAAGAAGCACCTTTCTGAGTACCCGATGCCAAAGAACTTTAACTTCTGGTATCTATTTGGCTCGCTAGCGATGCTTGTCTTGGTTAACCAAATCCTAACCGGTATCTGGTTAACAATGAACTACGTTCCTTCTGGTGACGGAGCCTTTGCCTCAATCGAATACATCATGCGTGATGTTGAATACGGTTGGTTGCTGCGTTATATGCACTCTACAGGTGCGTCAGCCTTCTTCGTTGTTGTCTACCTGCACATGTTCCGCGGCCTTATCTACGGTTCATACCAGAAGCCTCGTGAGCTACTGTGGATCTTCGGTATGCTTATCTTCCTAGTGTTGATGGCAGAAGCGTTTATGGGCTACTTACTACCTTGGGGACAGATGTCTTACTGGGGTGCACAGGTAATCATCTCTCTATTTGGTGCGATTCCTGTTATTGGTGATGACCTAACGCTATGGATTCGTGGTGACTACGTTATCTCTGGTGCAACGCTAAACCGCTTCTTTGCACTACACGTAATTGCTCTGCCTATCGTTCTATTACTGCTAATCGTTCTTCACGTACTAGCACTGCACGAAGTAGGTTCAAACAACCCTGATGGTATCGAAACTAAGCTACCTAAAGGTACAATGGGCGATGACTACAAGACTCAGTTCCCATTCCATAACGATTACACTAAGAAATACGACATCATCGATTCTATTCCTTTCCACCCGTACGGGACTGTGAAAGATATGGTTGGTGTAGCCGGTTTCCTATTCTTCTTCTGTTATGTGCTGTTCTTCAACCCAGAGATGGGCGGTTACTTCCTTGAGCCACCTAACTTTGAAGCAGCAAACCCACTGAAAACACCTGAGCACATTGCTCCTGTATGGTACTTCACTCCGTTCTACGCGATTCTACGTGCGGTTCCGGATAAGCTACTAGGTGTTATCGCGATGGGTGCATCGATTGCGGTTCTATTTGTACTACCTTGGTTAGACCGTTGTCGTGTACGTTCTTACCGCTACCGCAGTAAGTTCCATTTATTCAATATCATCCAGTTCACGATCAGCTTTATCGCGTTGGGTATTCTTGGTGCGCTACCAGCAACACCAACATACACGCTATTAGCTCAGATCTTCAGCTTAGCTTACTTCATGTTCTTCGTACTGCTGTACTTCTACAGTAAGAACGAAGCGACTAAGCCACTACCAGAAAGGGTGACATTCAAATGAAAAAATGGATTGTAATTTTATTTGCAATGCTGCCTTCATTGGCGATGGCAGCGGGTGCGAACGTACCACTTGATAAAGCAAACAACGATCTGAGTGACCAAGCTTCACTGCAAAATGGCGCGAAACTGTTTATGAACTACTGTTTCGGTTGTCACTCAGCTCAATACCAACGTTATGAGCGTGTCGCTCGTGATATTGGTATCCCAGTTGAACTGCTTAAAGAAAACCTAATCTTTGACCCAGAAGCGAAAGTGGGTGACTTGATGGAAAACTCGATTCCTGAGAAGTCAGCAGCGAAATGGTTTGGTGCTCCACCGCCAGATCTAACACTGGTTGCTCGTGTCCGTGGTACGGATTGGCTATACACTTACCTACGTTCATTCTATGAGGACCCAAGCCGTCCGTTTGGCGTTAACAACATTGTTTTCCCAAGTGTTGGTATGCCTCATGTGCTAGAAGAGCTGCAAGGCATTCCTAAGCCAGTTTTTGAAACTCATGTCGTAGATGGCAAAGAAGTGACAAAAGTGGTTGGTATTGAAGCTGATGGAACCGGTGAGCTAAACAATGAAGAATACGACCAAGCAGTACGTGATTTGGTTAACTTCTTGGAGTACTCAGGTGACCCAGTGAAACTAGAGCGTCATGCGCTAGGTTGGTGGGTAATGGCTTTCCTAGTCATCTTCACGATTGTTGTTGTGCTACTGAAGAAAGAGTATTGGCGTGATGTGCACTAATTGTGCTATCATACTGTGCTAATTCCCAATTTTTGAACTTAACAATGGAGGCTTAGCCTCCATTGTTTTTATATTTGTAAGTGTGCTGGAGGGCTCCATGGCTGTAGCTGCCAATAAACGTTCTGTGATGACTCTATTTTCAAGTGCATCTGATATGTATAGCCATCAGGTACGTATTGTTCTAGCAGAGAAAGGTGTAAGCGTTGAAGTAGAACTCGTAGATGAAGCAAATCTACCTGCGGAGCTTATTGAACTTAACCCGTACAAGACAGTACCAACGTTAGTAGACCGTGAACTAGCGCTTTACGATTCAAAGATCATCATGGAATACCTAGATGAGCGTTTCCCTCATCCACCATTGATGCCAGTTTACCCAGTTGCTCGTGGTAACAGCCGTCTAATGATCTTCCGTATTGAGAAAAACTGGTACACGCTTGCTGAGAAAATCGTAAAAGGTAACGCAGAAGAAGCAGAAGCAGCACGTAACAAACTACGTAATGACCTGCTAACTCTAGGCCCAGTTTTTGCTGAGTACGAATATTTCATGAGCGAAGAGTTCAGCCTAATTGACTGTTACTTAGCACCGTTACTATGGCGTCTACCTCAACTTGGTATCGAGTTGGTAGGCCCAGGTTCTAAAGAACTAAAAGTTTACATGAACCGCGTATTCGAACGTGATTCATTCCTAGCTTCTCTAACTGAAGCTGAACGTGAAATGCGTCTAGCTCGTTAATTGGCGAGAAGATGGATATAGCAAACATGACACCACGCCGACCATACATGCTTCGTGCATTCTATGATTGGCTGGTGGATAACGATTTAACTCCACACTTGGTTGTGGCAGCAGAATTACCTGGTGTACGTGTACCTTTGGAGTTTGTTCAAGACGGTCAGATTATCCTTAATATCGCTCCGAGAGCGGTGGGTAATTTAGAGTTAGGCAACGAAGCGATTACCTTCAATGCTCGCTTTAGTGGTCGCCCTCACTCAGTGATTGTTCCTCTGTATGCAGTACAAGCTATCTACGCACGTGAAAACGGCGCAGGTACGATGTTTGAGCCTGAAGAGGCTTACATGGCTGAATACGAGGAAGAAGGCATTGAAGAGGTATCTGACGAGCCTCAACCATTGTCAGTTGCGACAGAGGTGGAGCCAGAACCAGAAACCGCAGATGCGACAGTGGGTGATGACGAGCCGCCAAGACCTAAAGGTCGACCGAGTCTTAGAGTCGTTAAATAATAAAAAAGCAGCGCCTAGCGCTGCTTTTTTGTATCTGCGATTCGCTTAGCTTCCCTGATGGAATGCTTTTACCACCTGTTTTACTCCAGATATATTGCGCGCCACATCGGTCGCGATATTCGCATGTTCATCTGAGACATAGCCAAGTAGGAAGACTTCTTTGTCTTCGGTGATGACCTTGATTTTAGTTCCACTTAATTCAGAGTTGGCAATTAAAGCGGATTTAACCTTAGTGGTGATCCAACTGTCGTGACTGATCTCGCCAACAGAGAGCGGCGCTTTAACGCGCAGCTGGTTATATATGTTCTCGACGCCTTTAATGTCACGCGCGCGACTTTCAATCTCACGCTTAAGCTGCTCGGTATTCGCTTGCCCCATTAAAACCACGTTGCCATTGTAAGAGCTAGCAGTAATACGTGCGTTGCCTCTGAACGGTGCTTTGTTGCCGATACCTGCAATTTCAAACTCAATGTTATTGTCGTCCCAGATCTCTTGAGTCGTTCTTGGATCAATCACAATGCTGGCTGTTGTTGCCGCACCTGCGACAAACAGACCTGCACAACCCGTCAGACTGAGGGCGAAAAATGACAGCAATAAGCCTTTAAACATCTTCATAACTTACTCTTCGTGCGCTGGGAACAATACTTGGTCGATAAGATCGCATAAGCAGTGTAGCGTCACCATATGAACTTCGTGAATTCTTGCGGTTCTGTGAGATGGGATACGAATCTCAACATCATTCTCACCTAACAAGCCAGCCATCTCGCCACCATCTTTACCAGTTAGGGCAATAATGGTCATATCTCGGGTTACCGCGGCTTCCATCGCTTTGATGATGTTTTTACTGTTACCACTGGTAGAGATAGCAAGTAGGATGTCACCCGTTTGACCAAAAGCACGCACCTGTTTGGAGAATATCTCTTCGTAGTGGTAGTCATTTGCCACTGCAGTTAAGGTGGTGTTATCCGCTGTCAGTGCCATCGCGGGTAAGCTTGGTCGCTCAGTTTCAAAACGGTTGAGAAGACAAGAAACAAACTGTTGCGCGTTTGAAGAAGAGCCACCGTTGCCGCAGCAAAGAATTTTGTTGCCGTTGAGTAGACTCGCTACCATAGCTTGCGCTGCATGAGTAATGGCATCAGGGAGCGCTTCGGCTGCTGCGATTTGAATTTGAATGCTTTCAGTAAAACTGTCTTTAATGCTATCTAGCATTGATTATCCTTGAGTAATTGCGTTTTTGATCCACTCGATTTGCTCGCCTTGCTGATGGATAGCCACTAAGTCAAAGCGAAAATCGGTTGAATAGATAGATAAGCCGTTTTTGCTCAGCCACAGCGTGGCGGTTTTGATGAGCTTTTTCATTTTGCTGGCGGTCACTGTTTCCGCAGCATGTCCATAAGTTTGGCTTTTACGGTAGCGAACTTCGACAAAAACGATCGTCTCGCCATCTTTCATAATCAGGTCGAGTTCGCCTCCTTTGATAAGGAAGTTTCTCTCAATTGGCGATAAGCCGCAACTGATAAGATGCTTTTCAGCTGCAGCTTCGTAATGTTGCCCCTGAGCGCGCTTACTGAGTAGCACTGTGCTCCGCCCAGCTGATTTCACGTTGGACGATGCAATCTTCATTGATGCTCAACACACCCGTGTTGCCATCAACCGTGTAATCATGCACGACTTTCATTTGTGGTAGGTGCTCCATTAAACGGTAAGCATCCATTCCCAATGCTTGAAGGCGCTTCTCGGCATTGGAATCTTTTGGCCAAAGTTGGTCTATTTGAGCTTTCAATGCGGCATCAGGTTGAATCAGTAGCGGGATATCGCTATACATCACACCCGAAAGATCTTCGTATTGCTGGCGACCACTGTTACTGCGTGAGTTCGAGTAGAGTTTAGGTGGCACTGTATCAGGGTTAATCGCTACTTCAATAAATGGCTTAATCAGCGTAAGTTCAGAGCCGTTTGCGACTATGTAAACCGCATCGATATCACGGCGGCTACGCGGTTGGCTTTCCAGTGGAATGCTGAGTAGTGATTCCATCTGAGCAATGTGTTGTTGGCTACTTTGCAAGCCAAATACTTTGTTGATATCGCGTTGGAGTTGACGCTTGTCACCGAAGAGGTTTACCGCAACCTTATTCTCACTGTGCTTATGCCACTCTTGCTCGAACGCTTCGACAACTCGTGACCCCAAACGCCCTTGTGGCGCAAGGATTAACGGGTATTGGTAGCCTTGCTGGGCTAAATGCTTAGCCGCTTGTGCCACTTCTTGCTCTGGCGATAGGGCTAAGTAGCAAGTGTTGTTACCCGCTTCAACTTCATCCGGAATGTTAAGTGCCAGCGTTGGGAGTGGGTTGGCAAAGCTGGCTTGAGCTTGCTGTAGTTTTTCTATGTTGCTTTTTAATAGCGGGCCGACCACTGAATCAATCTGTTTTTCTACCAATGTTGCTTCAAGCTCTTCGATAGAAGTAGCGTTGGTATCAATGACCGTTAGTGTGGCGTTTTCATCCCGCTCTCCGTCGTTCATCATTTCAAGGATAAATCCGTCGCGGATCAACTGAGCTTGCTTGGCAAACTTGCCAGAGAGTGGCAGTAGCAAGGCAGTGTTTACTGGTTTAGTGATTTCGAGCGCGAGAATATCAGTCACTGCTTGCGGTGTGTAGGTAGTGCCAGGGTGAGTTGGGTTGTCTAGCAGCCATTGTTCAAGGCCAGATTTTAGCTGTGGTAGATTGTTCGCCAAAGTCTTAGTCAGACCCGTTAACTCAAGCCAACCGGAGATTACCGGGTCAGACTCTTGTTGCTTTAGGGTTTCGATTTGCGAAGCGGAGTACTGAGTAAGGTTGTTCCAAATTCCTTGTGCAACAAAAGCTTGCTCACTTTCTGGAAGATATTGGCTACTCAACGAGAGCTCGCGTGTCGCGTTGAAGAAGTCACCCTGCTTGGTAAACAGTGAGGAGCGCAACTGGTGGTAGTTAAGCCATTGATCTTCGCCTAGCTGCCATGATGGTTTAAAGTTAAGTATTTGTAACGCTTCCGCATGGTTCCCTTGAGTGACTAGCAGTTCAGCACGGGCGAGTTGCCACTCAGCTTGTTGCATGTCGTTTAAAGACTGGCGAGCCAAACGCTTGATTAAAAGTTCAGATTGAACAAGGTCACCTGAGTCAATAGAGGCTTTAAGTGCCATGATTAGCCAATCATTTTGCAAGCTCCCCTGACTGCTGTCTGCGCGCATTAGATAGGTTTGCACCGATTGATTGGGATCTAAGGTAATATCGACACTTCGCGGCGTCTTAGGAGCAGAAGAACACGCTGCCAATGTGACAGCAAGTGCTACAGGAGTCAGTAAGCGTGTTACACTTAGACGCTTGTGGTTATTCATGGCCATGAGTTCTTTATTAATTCCGTATAAGATTGTGTCTATATTAATCGTTGAAGTGATGGTAAACAAATGACAGATAACAAAACCTTACCAACTGAGGTTCCAACTCTCTATATCGTGCCTACGCCGATTGGTAATTTAGGCGATATAACTCAACGAGCGATTGAAGTTTTATCCAATGTAGACCTCGTTGCTGCTGAAGATACTCGTCATACTGGTAAACTATTGTCTCACTTCAGTATTCAAACTAAAACTTTTGCCCTTCATGATCATAATGAACAGCAAAAAGCGCAAGTGTTAGTCGATAAATTGTTAGCTGGACACTCGATCGCATTAGTTTCTGATGCAGGTACACCTTTAATTAGTGATCCAGGTTACCATCTTGTGACTCAATGTCGTCAGGCGGGAGTAAAAGTTGTCCCTTTACCTGGTGCTTGTGCAGTTATCACCGCATTAAGTGCGTCAGGTTTACCTTCTGATCGTTTTAGCTTTGAAGGTTTTTTACCCGCTAAGAGTAAGGGCCGTAAGGACAAGTTCCTTGAAATCGCAAAAGTTGAGCGTACTTGTGTGTTCTATGAGTCTCCACACCGTATTTTAGACTCACTCGACGACATGCTTGAAATCTTAGGCCCAGACAGAGAAGTGGTATTAGCGCGAGAGCTGACTAAAACCTTCGAAACTATCCAAGGTATGCCGCTAGGTGAACTGGTTGAATGGGTCAAAGCGGACTCTAATCAGCAACGAGGTGAAATGGCGCTGCTGATTCATGGCTACCGCGCATCAGAAGATGACTCAATCCCTGAAGAAGTTAAGCGCACGGTGACCATTTTGACCAAAGAGTTGCCATTAAAGAAAGCGGCAGCGATGGCGGCAGAAATTTACAACCTGAAAAAGAATGCGCTGTATAAGTGGGGATTGGAGAACTTGGAATAAGATTCGAGAAATTAGAGTCGAGAATCGAGAAGATGTGTTCTCGGCTCTAATATCTACTTCTCGACTCTCGAAGGACGAAGCCCGATCCCGCTTTCCATAGCGCTAGCGTTCTCGTCTACTTTCTGACCACTTAACCCTCCGTTTGCAGCAAATCTGTGATCTCGCTAGACACTGCTCTCTGAACTCTATACAATCCGCCCTCGGAGTCGACTGGGTAGTCGCTGCTTTGTTGATGTCCTTCGGGAGACTGACGTTGAGGTCCTTTTAGGAGACTGACGTTGACGTCCTTCGGGAGACTGACAAAGGGGAGGAAAGTCCGGGCTTCATAGAGCAAGGTGCCAGGTAACGCCTGGGGGGCGCAAGCCCACGACAAGTGCAGCAGAGAGAAGACCGCCGATGGCCCGTAAGGGAACAGGTAAGGGTGAAAGGGTGCGGTAAGAGCGCACCGGACGACTAGCAATAGTTCGTAGCAGGGTAAACTCCACCTGAAGCAAGACCAAATAGGCCTCCACATTGCGTTGCTCGCGTAAGGAGGCGGGTAGGTTGCTCGAGCCAGTGAGTGATTGCTGGCCTAGACGAATGGCTACCGCCGCGCAAGCGGAACAGAACCCGGCTTATGTGTCGGCTCCACCTATTCGAGACCCATCGTAACTTTGTTATGATGGGTTTTTTGCTTTTTATTGACCAAATTTATTTTCTAACTATTAAACTTAGCGCAAAATCACGTGTTCTCACTCGCTAGTGGTGGCGATAAGCCATTAAATCAGTACACTGGAGAATCTGAATTCGTCAATGCGTCAGCCACATGAGATAACTATGACCGAAGCATTTAAACACATATCTGTACTCCTTCATGAATCGATCGATGGTTTAGCAATAAAACCAGACGGTATTTACATTGACGGTACATTCGGTCGCGGTGGTCACAGCCGTACAATTCTCTCAAAGCTCGGTGAAAACGGTCGCCTATACAGTATTGATCGCGACCCACAAGCTATCGCCGAAGCGAACAAGATTGATGATCCGCGTTTTACTATTATTCATGGTCCATTTTCGGGTATGGCTGAATATGCCGTTGAGTACGATCTGGTCGGTAAAGTTGATGGTGTATTGCTTGATCTTGGTGTGTCGTCACCCCAGTTGGACGACGCAGAGCGTGGCTTTAGTTTTATGAAAGACGGGCCGCTAGATATGCGCATGGACCCGACCTCAGGCATTCCAGTTTCTCAATGGCTATTGGAAGCTGACCTTGATGATATTACTTGGGTGATTCGTGAGTTTGGTGAAGATAAACATGCTCGCCGCATTGCTAAAGCGATTGTTGCTTACCGTGAAAACGAAGAGAACGAACCGTTAACTCGCACAGGTCAACTGGCTAAACTAATTTCTGAAGCTGCACCAAAGAGCTTTAAAGAGAAGAAACACCCAGCAACTCGTGCATTCCAAGCGTTCCGAATCTACATCAATAGTGAGTTAGAAGAGATTGATACGGCACTTAAAGGTGCAGCAAGTATATTGGCTCCTCAAGGTCGCCTATCAGTAATTAGCTTCCACTCGTTAGAAGATCGTATGGTTAAGCGCTTTATTCGCAAAGAGAGTAAAGGGCCTGAGGTACCTCATGGTATTCCTATGACGGAAGATCAAATTAAAGCGTTAGGCAGTGCCAACCTGAAACCTGTAGGCAAAGCGATCAAACCTTCTAAACAAGAAGTGGAAGTGAATGCTCGCTCACGTAGTTCAGTGCTTCGCTTGGCTGAAAAGCTATAAACCATGAGTAAGCCTGCTCCTAATCTCGCAAAACTGATAGCACTCGATCTTTTGAGTGTTGGTCGAGTGCCACTGATTTTATTGGTACTGATTTTTAGTAGCGCGATGGGGGTGGTTTTTACTACCCATCACACTCGTCAGGCAATTACCGAAAAGGATCAGGCACTGGTTGAGCGTGAAAGATTGGACAATGAGTGGCGTAATCTGCTTATCGAAGAAACAGCCTTAGCGGAGCATAGCCGCGTACAAGCTGTTGCTAAGAAGGAGCTAGAAATGAAGCGCCCAGATTCAGATAAAGAAGTCATTATCAACCTTCCATGAGCAAAAAAGTTAAACCTGTCGAGTCTAAAACCGAGCAGCCGCCAGCGACGTTAATCCGTTGGCGCTTCTACTTGGTGCTATTTTTCGTATTCTGTGCTTTCGCAGCGCTTGCTGGCCGTATTGCTTACATCCAAATAGTTGAACCAGACAACTTAATCAAGCAGGGTGATCTGCGCTCAATCCGAGCAAAGACACTCCATTCGGCACGAGGCATCATTTCAGATCGTAATGGCGAGCCTTTGGCAGTAAGTGTTCCGGTTGAAGCCGTTTGGGCTGATCCGGTTGCCATTTTTAAAGCTGGCGGGTTAGTAGATGTCGACCGCTGGCATGCTCTCGCAGATGTTCTTGGTCTAAAGCGCCAAGGCTTAATCGACAAAATAAACCGTAACAAGAGCAAGCGATTTATCTATCTGCAGCGTCAAGTAAGCCCTGCTATGGCGCACTACATTCGTGAGTTAAAGCTATCCGGCGTAGGTCTGAAAGCCGAATCGAGACGCTACTATCCAGCAGGTGAAGTTAGTGCTCACTTAGTTGGTGTGACAGGGATTGATGGCCATGGCCTTGAAGGCGTTGAGCGCAGTTACGATAAGTGGCTCACGGGCGAAGCGGGTAAGCGAATTATACGTAAAGATCGCTATGGTCGCGTAGTGGAGAACATCTCTCTTGAAGAGCGTGAAGAAGGCAAGCCGTTAGAGCTGACCATTGATCAGCGTATTCAGGCGATTGCTTACCGCGCGATAAAGCAAGCGGTCGCTGACTATCGAGCGACGTCTGGCTCTGCGGTAATTCTTGATGTAAAAACAGGTGCAGTGTTGGCGATGGTCAATGCTCCTTCATATAACCCAAACAACCGCGCAGACCTTCAGTCAGCAAAAATGCGTAACCGAGTGATTACCGATGCATTTGAGCCGGGTTCAACGGTTAAACCTTTTGTTGTGCTTGCTGCGTTAGAAAATGGTGTTGCTGATGATGATACGGTGATTGATACCGGCAACGGTATTATGCAAATTGGCGGAAGCCGTGTACGTGACACGTCCAAAGTCGGCAAAGCTGACCTAACAACCATTTTAAAGAAGTCGAGTAACATTGGTGTGGCGAAACTCGCCTTAGAGATGCCGCTTGAAGCTTTGCTAGGTATGTATAGCTCTGTCGGCTTTGGTGAAGTTTCTGGTCTGAACTTGGTCGGTGAAACGCAAGGTATTTTCCCTAATCGTCGCCGCTGGTCGAAGTTTGAAATTGCGACACTGTCGTTCGGCTACGGGTTGACCATTACTCCTCTTCAGCTTGCTCACGCCTATGCGACGCTAGGTAACCTTGGTGAGTACCAGCCAATTCATATCATCGAAAACAATCAGCAAGATTTATCTAAGCAGGTCATTGATCACGACAATGCGCAAAAAGTCCTCAATATGCTTGAGACAGTGACTCAACCGGGTGGTACTGCGACTAAGGCTGCGGTACCTGGCTACCGCGTTGCGGCGAAAACAGGTACTTCACGTAAAGCAATTGCTGGTGGCTATGGTGACGAGTACTTCGCCTATACCGCAGGTGTCGCTCCAGCGAGTGACCCGAGGGTAGCGCTAGTGGTGGTAGTCAATGAACCACAAGGTGATAACTACTATGGTGGTTCAGTGGCAGGCCCTGTCTTTGCTGAAATTTTGAAGGGCACGTTGCAAATTCTCAACGTGGCCCCTGATGAGAATAGATTTAAACAAGATTAAGTGAGTTTACTATGTCGAAGGAACTGACCTTAGCCATGTTACTTTCTCCGTGGGTGGATATCTCTAACCGCCCAGGGGCAAGTGTGATTGTTCAGAGCCTAGAACTTGATAGCCGAAATGTCTCGCAAGGTTCAACCTTTGTGGCGGTAAAAGGGCATGCAGTCGATGGACGACATTTTATTCCAATCGCTATCGAGCAAGGCGCAAATGCAATTATTGCTGAGGCGTGTGAGTCTCATCCACATGGTCAGGTTGAACTGCAAGGTGATGTTCCTGTGATCTATCTTGGCAACTTAGGGCAGCATTTATCTGCGCTTGCCAAGCGTTTGTATCCGTTGACTAACAATAAGCTCATTGGTGTCACTGGCACCAATGGTAAAACCACCATTACTCAGTTAATTGCTCAGTGGCTTGATCTTGTCGAGAAAAAAGCGGCGGTGATGGGTACCACAGGCAACGGTTTTCTTGCCGATCTTAAAGTGGCGAAAAACACCACGGGCAGTGCGATTGAGATTCTTCAAACGTTACATTCGTTGGAGCAACAAGGCGCTGACTATACCGCTTTAGAAGTCTCTTCTCATGGTTTGGTTCAAGGGCGTGTTAGAGCCGTGGAATTTGAGGTTGGTGCTTTTTCTAACTTAAGCCGTGATCACTTAGATTATCACGGTACGATGGAAGAGTACGCAGAAGCCAAGTTCTCGCTATTTAGCCAACATATCTGCAAGCAAGCGGTGCTCAATATTGATGATCCGGTTGGAGCAGAGTGGTTCAATCGCCTAGACAATGCCATTGCGGTTACCCTTAAGCCGAGTGATCATCCACGTACAGTGTGGGCAGAGCAAGTTAGTTACTCTGAATCGGGTATTACCCTCGATTTTGCAGGCGCATTTGGTTCAGGCACGATCAGTGTTCCTCTTATTGGGGAATTCAATGCCAATAATGTCTTACTCGCTATGGTGACTTTGCTTTGTCTTGGTATTGATAAGCAAAAGTTGATTGCAACGGCACGTTCACTAAAGCCTGTGATTGGCCGTATGGAGCTGTTTGCTAGCAAAGAAAAAGCCAAGGTTGTCGTTGATTACGCTCACACACCAGATGCACTTGAAAAAGCCCTGCAAGCACTCCGAGTTCACTGCCAAGGTAGGCTTTGGGCTATTTTTGGTTGTGGCGGTGATCGCGATACTGGTAAGCGCCCGATGATGGCGGAAATTGGTGAGCGCTTAGCGGACCATATCATTCTTACCGATGACAACCCTCGCAGTGAATCACCGCAACAGATTGTCCAAGATATGCTCGCAGGCATGACTAACCCTGACAGCGCAATCGTACAGCACAGCCGGTTTGATGCGCTGAAATATGCTTTAGAGAATAGTCAGTCTGATGACATCATTTTACTTGCGGGTAAAGGTCATGAAGATTATCAAGTAATGGCTAACGAAACGCTTCACTACTCCGATCGTGAATCAGCACAGCAACTGTTGGAGAACAATGCATGATTTCTTTGATGTTAAGCCAGATTGCCGAATCGCTGGACGCTGAACTGATCGGTAATGATTTAGTGATAAATTCAGTATCAACCGATACGCGCGCCATTGAAACTGGCGCATTGTTTATTGCTTTAGTTGGCGAGCGATTTGATGCGCACGATTTTGCCGCTCAGGCAGTGGAATCAGGTGCAGGAGCTCTATTGATGAGCCGCATTGTTGAAGCTGATGTACCTCAATTACTCGTTAAAGATACTAAGCTTGCTCTTGGTCAACTTGGTTCTCTGGTGCACCACACTTGCTCAACGCCAACCGTTGCTATTACGGGGAGCTGCGGTAAGACCACAGTAAAAGAAATGGTTGCCAGTATTATGGAGCAGAAAGGCCGCGTGTTATTCACGGCTGGAAACTTCAACAACGACATTGGTGTTCCGCTGACCTTGCTACGTTCAACGCCAGAAGATGATTTTGCTGTGATTGAGATGGGGGCAAATCACATTGGTGAAATTGCCTACACCACCCAACTGGTTCAGCCTGATGTCGCACTGGTTAATAATGTTGCCGCTGCTCACCTTGAGGGCTTTGGCTCGATGGATGGGGTAAAGCAAGCTAAAGGTGAAATCTACCAAGGTTTAAAAGCGGGTTCTGTTGCGATTGTTAACCTTGATAGTCATGGTGGTGACTATTGGCAAGCCGTATTAGCAGACAAAACCATCAAGACTTTCTCGGTCAAGGACGCTTCTGCGGACTACTTTGCCAGCAACATCTCACTCAATGAAGTGGGTGAGGCGCAGTTTACGCTTGTGGCACCGATTGGCAGTGTTGAAGTTAAGCTTGGCATTATTGGTCAGCACAATGTGGCGAATGCGCTATCTGCAACCGCACTAGCGTTAGAACTTGGTGCATCGCTTGAGTTGGTTAAAAGCGGGTTGGCTCAACTCAGCAAAGTAAAAGGCCGTGTTGAGTTAGTTGAGTTAAGTGAGACGGTCAAGCTTATCGATGACAGCTACAATGCCAGCGTACCTGCTATGAAAGCGGCTGCTGATCTCCTTTCTGGCTTTAGCGGAGAACGTTGGTTAATTTTGGGTAATATGGCCGAGTTAGGTGATGAAAGTCTTGCACTTCATCGTCAAGTCGGGGAACATGCTGCCCCATTCAAATTTGAACACGTGCTTACTTATGGTGCTGACGCAAAAGCGATCAGTGAAGAGTGTGGTGGGATTCATTTTGAAGATCACCAAAGCATGATTGATTATATAAAACAGCAGATTGAACAGAGTCAACAAGCTCAAACACTGTTAGTCAAAGGGGCTAATAGTGCAGGAATGAGCAAAATTGCTACTGCTGTCAAGGAGATGCATACATGATTATTTGGCTTGCTGAGCTGCTACAGCCATATTTTTCATTCTTCCGATTATTCGAATACCTGTCGTTCCGTGCGATTGTCAGTGTGTTAACCGCACTCGGCATTTCACTCTGGATGGGCCCGATTATGATCAGACGTTTGCAACTGCTGCAAATTGGTCAGGTTGTGCGTAACGAAGGGCCAGAATCTCACTTTAGTAAACGTGGTACGCCGACCATGGGCGGTATCATGATTTTGACCGCCATCGTGACCACGGCACTGCTTTGGGCTGATTTGTCGAACCCTTATGTTTGGGCTGTACTTGCGGTACTGCTTGGCTATGGGGCGATTGGTTTCGTTGATGATTATCGCAAAGTGGTGCGCAAGAATACCGATGGATTGATTGCCCGATGGAAGTACTTTTGGCAATCGGCGATTGCGCTAGTGGTAGCCTTTGCTCTATACGCTCACGGTAAAGATACCGCCGCGACTCAATTAGTGGTGCCTTTCTTTAAAGAAGTGATGCCTCAATTAGGACTGATGTACATCGTTCTTACCTACTTCGTTATCGTAGGTACCAGTAATGCAGTGAACTTAACCGATGGTCTCGATGGGCTAGCGATTATGCCGACCGTACTGGTTTCCGCAGGTTTTGCCGCCATTGCTTGGGCGACAGGTAACGTGAACTTTGCTAACTACCTGCATATACCACACATTCCGCAAGCCTCTGAATTGGTGGTTGTGTGTACGGCAATTGTTGGCGCCGGATTAGGGTTCTTATGGTTTAACACCTACCCAGCTCAAGTATTTATGGGTGATGTGGGTTCATTAGCCTTGGGCGGCGCACTAGGCACTATCGCGGTACTGGTTCGTCAAGAGTTTGTTTTGGTTATTATGGGCGGTGTTTTCGTTATGGAAACTCTGTCTGTGATTCTTCAGGTTGGTTCATACAAACTACGTGGTCAACGTATCTTCCGCATGGCGCCTATCCATCACCACTACGAGCTAAAAGGCTGGCCGGAACCACGAGTGATTGTACGTTTTTGGATCATCTCTATTGTTCTCGTGCTTATTGGTCTAGCGACTCTTAAAGTTCGATAAGGAAATCATACACAATGACCATTGACCGCTGGCAAGGTATTGAGAAAGTGGTGGTTGTAGGGCTCGGTATTACCGGGCTCTCTGTCGTTAAACACTTGCAAGAATTACCTAAAACACTTGATATTCGAGTTATCGATACCCGAGATAATCCTCCGGGCAGAGACTCTCTGCCTGAAGGTGTTGAACTGCACTCAGGGGGCTGGAATCAAGCGTGGTTGATGGCCGCAGATTTGGTAGTGACTAATCCAGGTATAGCGCTTGCGCTGCCAGAGATTGAGCAAGTCATTAATGCCAAGATTCTCGTCGTTGGTGATATCGAACTGTTTGCTTGGCAAGTCAACAAGCCAGTCATTGCGATTACTGGATCAAACGGTAAAAGCACTGTGACTGACTGGACTGGTCAAGTTGCTCAAGCGACTGGTTTAAAGGTTGGAGTTGGCGGCAATATTGGTGTGCCTGCTTTAGATTTGCTAAGGCAAGACGCTGACCTTTATGTATTGGAGCTTTCGAGCTTCCAACTTGAAACCACCTCATCTCTCGCTCCGAGAGCGGCGGCTTTCCTTAATCTTTCCGAAGACCACATGGATCGCTACCAAGGGATGGAGGATTACCGTCAAGCTAAGCTGCGTATTTTCAATCATGCTAGTGCTTGTATTGTGAATGCTGATGACCGAGCTACCTATCCTGAGCAGGCCAGTAATTTAGTCGAGTTTAGTCTTAACCAAGCGACGCGCTTCTCACTCCTAGAACACGAAAAGACAGAATATCTAGCCATCGATGGCAAGCCTATTTGTGCCAGTAGTGATCTTTCCTTAGTTGGTCGACATAACGTCGCCAATGCTTTAGTCGTTTTAGCTCTGCTGACCGAAGCTGGAGTTGATGTGGCGAAAGGGCTATCCGCACTTAAGTCTTACAACGGTTTGACACACAGATGCCAGGTTGTTGCCGATAATCAAGGTGTTAAGTGGGTCAATGATTCTAAGGCGACCAATGTTGCTAGCACAATGGCAGCGTTAGCAGGATTAGAGCTTGAAGGTAAACTCTACTTGTTAGTTGGTGGTGTCGGTAAAGGTGCTGATTTCTCTGAACTTGCCCCGATTTTAAAGTCGCTCAACGTACAGCTGTGCTGCTTTGGTGAAGATGGCGAACAGTTTATGCCGCTACACAGTAGTGCGAAACGTTTTGATACCATGCACGAAATCATCAAATGGGTTGCCACTCAAGTTTCATCCGGTGATATGGTGCTATTATCACCTGCTTGTGCGAGCTTTGATCAGTTTAATAATTTTATGGCTCGCGGCGATGCCTTTACCGAGCTTGCAAAAGCTTACGCTTAAATTCACCGAGATATATGCAGATTCAAAACGTCTTTGGCAGTATTAAACGTTGGGTGACTTCAGCTTCACCCGAGGCTTTGTATGACCGTCAATTGGTATGGATTTCATTAGGCCTAATGCTAACAGGTTTAGTGATGGTGACTTCTGCTTCTTTCCCAATTAGCTCACGCTTAACAGATCAACCGTTCCACTTTATGTTCCGCCACGCCATCTTTCTGGTTTTGGCGCTGTCGACATCTGCGGTAATCCTACAAGTACCTACTAAGCGGTGGGCGCAATACAGCACTTGGTTGTTGCTGCTATCGATATTCCTGCTCTTCGTTGTGCTGGTGGCGGGTAAATCGGTAAATGGGGCATCACGTTGGATCCCTCTTGGCTTGTTTAACTTACAACCCGCTGAGGTGGCTAAGTTATCGCTGTTTATCTTTATGTCCGGTTATCTGGTACGTAAAAATGAAGAAGTGAGGTCGAGCTTTTTCGGTGGCTTTATTAAACCTATTATTGTTTTTGCTACCTTAGCCAGTCTACTGCTACTGCAACCAGACTTAGGTACAGTGGTCGTAATGTTGGTGACTCTGTTTGGCATGCTGTTTATCGCCGGCGCTAAACTCACTCAGTTTCTGGCTTTGATGGTGGTTGGACTGCTCTCGGTTGCCACTCTGATTTACATCGAGCCCTATCGTATGCGCCGCGTCACCTCATTCCTCGACCCGTGGGAAGACCCGTTCGGCAGTGGCTACCAGTTGACCCAGTCGTTAATGGCGTTTGGTCGTGGAGAGTGGTTTGGTCAAGGTCTTGGTAACTCAATCCAAAAACTTGAGTACTTACCAGAAGCACATACTGACTTTGTATTCGCCGTTTTGGCCGAAGAGTTGGGTTATGTGGGTGTGGTTTTAATCTTGATGCTGATTTTTAGTTTGGTGCTGAAAGCGATATTTATTGGCCGCAAAGCTTTTGACAACAACCAGCTGTTTGGCGGTTACCTAGCATTTGGTATAGGTATTTGGTTTGCTTTTCAAACCTTAGTGAATGTTGGCGCTGCGGCAGGTATGGTGCCAACCAAAGGTTTAACACTACCACTGATCAGTTATGGTGGTTCAAGTTTGATCATTATGTCAGTCGCTGTATCGATATTGCTGCGCATTGATTATGAATGCCGTATAGCCAGTGCAGAAACACAACAAAACACAGATAACGATGAAAAAGAATAAACGATTAATGGTGATGGCTGGTGGTACTGGCGGTCACGTATTCCCAGGTCTTGCGGTTGCTAAACAACTTCAATCTCAAGGGTGGGAGATTCGCTGGTTAGGCACCGCAGACAGAATGGAAGCCGACCTAGTGCCCAAACATGGCATTGAGATCGACTTTATCAAGGTAAAAGGTCTACGAGGTCAAGGTATTGCTCGCTTGATTAAAGCACCCTTTCAGATCCTAAATGCAATTATGCAGGCTAGGGCGCATATGAAGCGTTGGCAGCCAGATGCTGTGCTAGGAATGGGCGGCTACGTTAGCGGGCCGGGTGGTATTGCTGCTTGGCTACTGGGTATTCCTGTGGTGCTGCATGAGCAGAATGCTGTCGCGGGTTTAACTAATCAGTGGTTGTCTAAGATTGCCAAGAAGGTTTTTCAAGCGTTCCCAGGAGCATTTCCTAATGCTGAGGTTGTTGGCAACCCAGTGAGAGAAGATTTGGTTGCAATTAGCGAGCCTGAGCAACGCATGGCTGAGCGTGATAGCAAAGTACGTATTCTAGTCATGGGTGGCAGCCAAGGCGCGCAAATACTTAACCGCACCTTACCTGATGTAATGGCTAAGCTAGGCGATGAGTTTGAGATTCGCCACCAAGCAGGCAAGAACAACCGCGATGAAGTGACGCAGGCATACCAAGCAAATAATGTGCAAAATGCACAAGTAACCGAGTTTATTGACGATGTCGCCAAGGCGTATGACTGGGCAGATTTACTGGTTTGCCGCTCAGGTGCGTTAACGGTATCAGAGGTCTCTGCTGCTGGGGTAGGTGCAATCTTTATCCCATTTATGCATAAAGACCGACAACAAGCTTTAAATGCTGACCACTTGGTAGAATGTGGCGCAGCAAAAATGATTGAGCAGCCTGAACTGACGGTTGACAAGCTAGTGTCTGAGATTAAGGCACTGGATCGAAGCAAACTAAAGGCTATGGCGAGCGAGGCTCGTAGGGCTGCTAAGTTAGATGCAGATAAAGTGGTGGCTGAAGCCATTGTTGCACTGACGAAATAACGAGAAGATTCATGACAATTCAACATACTCAAGATTTAGCTCAAATTCGCGCTATGGTGCCAGAGATGCGCCGCGTGAAATGTATTCACTTTATCGGCATTGGTGGTGCAGGGATGAGTGGCATTGCAGAAGTGCTGCTTAACGAAGGCTACCAAATCTCAGGTTCAGATATTGCTGAAAACCCGGTGACAGAGCGTTTAACGCAAAAAGGTGCCACTGTCTATATCGGCCATGCAGAAGAGAACGTTGCTAAAGCAAGCGTTGTTGTCGTCTCAACAGCGATAAACGAAGAGAACCCAGAGATTATTGCCGCGCGAGCAGCGCGTATTCCTGTGGTTCGCCGTGCTGAGATGTTGGCAGAGCTGATGCGATTCCGCCACGGTATTGCGGTTGCGGGGACGCATGGTAAAACCACCACCACAGCACTAGTTACTCAGATCTACTCAGAAGCTGGTCTCGATCCAACCTTCGTCAACGGCGGATTGGTTAAGAGTGCAGGTACCAATGCGCGCTTAGGTTCTAGCCGTATCTTGATTGCGGAAGCAGACGAGAGCGACGCGTCCTTCTTACACCTTCAACCTATGGTGAGCATCGTAACTAATATCGAAGCGGATCATATGGATACTTATGGTGGGGATTTCGAGACCTTAAAGCAAACTTTCATCGATTTCTTACATAATCTGCCATTTTACGGCCAAGCGATTGTTTGTATTGACGATCCTGTTGTACGAGAATTAGTGCCGAAGATCAGTCGCCAAGTGATTACCTATGGTTTCTCTGAAGATGCGGATGTACGCATTGATAACTACCGTCAGGAAGGTCAGCAAGGTAAGTTCACGGTTATCCGTCAAGGTAAAGCTGACCTCGATATTACGCTGAATATTCCGGGACGCCACAATGCCTTGAATGCTTCAGCCGCGATTGCGGTTGCGACCGAAGATGACATTGCAGACGAAGCGATTTTGAATGCGATGGCGGGCACACAAGGCACAGGCCGTCGATTTGACCATCTGGGCGAGTTTGACACGGGTAATGGTCAGGCAATGTTGGTTGATGACTACGGACACCACCCGACAGAAGTCGATGTGACCATTCAAGCAGCACGTAATGGTTGGAAAGATAAGCGTCTAGTGATGATCTTCCAACCTCACCGCTATAGCCGAACGCGCGATCTTTACGATGATTTCGCCAATGTTTTAGAGCAAGTGGATGTTCTGATCATGCTCGATGTTTATTCGGCAGGTGAGAAACCAATTGCAGGGGCAGATGGTCGGGCTCTATGCCGTACGATTCGCAGTCGTGGCAAGCTTGATCCAATTTTTGTCCCTGAAAGCAAGGCGTTACCTTCAGTTCTCGCTAATGTTTTACAAGATGGTGACTTAGTACTAACTCAGGGTGCGGGTGATGTCGGTAAAGTAGCTAAACAGCTTGCTGCTTTTGAGTTAAGTATCGATAAGATGACTCAGGCCTAGTTAAAACATCGAATTTTGGGTATTTGCGTCACTTATTGCATTTTAAGTAGCGATTTATCACTTTCAGTGTTTGATACTTTCTAGGACGCCAGTATAATCCGAAGGTTAAAGTAAGTGCTTTTGCCTCTATTATACGAATTGGGATAGGGAAAGAATAAGCGAGCTAATGGCAAGGACTATGGACTTTGATTAAAAGTGCTTTTAATGAAGGCCGTCGTTTAACCGCTATGCCACTAGTAAAAGAGCATGCCCTCGGTGGTAGTTTCTTGCTGGTGGTCTTGTTGTTAATTGGCTCTCTCCTCTACTCAACGATTACTTGGATGTGGGACGACCAACGTCTACCCCTTTCAAAAATCGTGCTTCAGGGCGAATTACACTATGTATCTGCTTTAGATGTTCAACGAGCTTTTGCTCGTCTTGAGCATGTCGGTACATTTATGTCTCAGGATGTGGATGTATTGCAGAACATGGCGGAATCGATCCCTTGGGTTTCTCATGCCTCTATTCGTAAGCAGTGGCCAGACACGGTTAAAGTTTTTCTGACAGAGCACCATGCAGAGGCGATCTGGAATGGGAATGCTTTGCTCAATGATTACGGTCAGGTTTTTGATGGTGATATGGGCAAACTGGAAGAAGAACGCGTCAAGCTATACGGCCCACAAGGCACTAGTGAAGAAGTTCTTCAGGTATGGCGAGACATTAGCCCGCGATTTGAAGCACTTAACCTAATGATCACATCGTTAGTTTTAAATGATCGTCGAGCGTGGCAAATCATCCTCGATAATGGCATTCGTTTAGAGCTAGGCAAAGAGTCGTTAGAAGAGCGGATAGAACGCTTTATTTCGCTTTACAAGAATTTGGGTAGTGACACTCAGCGAGTGAGCTACATAGACCTCAGGTATGATACGGGAGCATCAATAGGATGGTTCCCAGAACAAGAGTTAGCACAAGAGACTTCAGATGACTAAGACCGCTGATGACAACATTATTGTTGGTCTTGATATAGGCACTGCTACCGTATCGGCTCTCGTAGGCGAAGTATTGCCTGATGGTCAAATTAACATTATTGGCGCAGGCAGTTGCCTATCCCGTGGGATGGATAAAGGTGGCGTAAACGATCTTGAATCGGTGGTTAAGTCCGTCCAGCGAGCTGTAGATGAAGCTGAGCTGATGGCCGAGTGCCAAATTAGCAATGTTTTTATTTCGCTTTCAGGGCGCCACATTGCGAGCCGTATTGAAAAAGGCATGGGAACTATCTCTGATGAAGAGGTTTCTCAAGAAGATATGGATCGTGCAATCCATACGGCAAAATCGATCAAAATAGGTGACGAACAGCGCATTCTGCATGTAATTCCTCAAGAATTTACGATTGATTACCAAGAAGGGATTAAAAATCCGCTAGGTTTATCAGGAGTGCGCATGGAAGTCAGCGTACACCTAATTTCTTGTCACAATGATATGGCAAGAAATATTATTAAAGCGGTTGAGCGCTGCGGGCTTAAAGTTGAACACTTAGTTTATTCCGGTTTAGCAGCAAGCAATGCTGTGATTACCGAAGATGAGCGTGAGCTCGGTGTATGTGTGGTAGATATTGGCGCCGGTACGATGGATGTTTCCATTTGGACTGGCGGCGCGCTACGTCATACAGAAGTGTTCTCTTATGCCGGTAATGCGGTGACAAGCGATATCGCTTTTGCTTTCGGTACACCAGTGAGTGATGCGGAAGAGATTAAAGTTAACTATGGCTGTGCTCTTAGTGAGCTAGTCAGTAAAGATGACACGGTTAACGTTCCTAGCGTTGGCGGGCGCCCATCACGCAGTTTGCAAAGACAGACACTGTCTGAAGTGATTGAGCCTCGTTATACTGAGCTTATGGGACTGGTTAATCAAACCATCGATACAGTTCAAGAAAAGCTGCGCGAAGAAGGGATTAAACATCACCTAGCAGCAGGTGTGGTGCTCACCGGTGGAGCGGCAAAAACCGAAGGGCTTATCGAGTGTGCGGAACGCGTTTTCCGCAACCAAGTCAGAGTCGGCAAACCTCACGGGGTAATCGGCTTAACAGAGTATGTAAAAGAGCCGTATCATTCTACGGCAGTTGGTTTACTTCATTATGCGAGAGACAGTCAAATTGACGACGATACTGAGTACAACGAGCCAGCGCGTTCGTCAGTAACGGGGTTGTTTGGTCGTTTGCGTAATTGGATACAAAAAGAGTTTTAACCTGAGCGGCAGGAAAAACGGAGATAACACATGTTTGAACCGATGATGGAAATGTCTGACGACGCAGTTATTAAGGTCGTTGGGGTTGGTGGCGGTGGCGGTAACGCCGTTGAACACATGGTACGTGAATCCATCGAAGGTGTTGAGTTCATTAGTATTAATACTGATGCTCAGGCGCTTCGTAAAACCAGTGTGAATAGTGTTATTCAGATTGGTGGTGATATGACCAAAGGTCTTGGTGCTGGTGCGAACCCTCAAGTAGGACGTGACGCAGCTCTCGAAGATCGCGATCGCATTAAAGAAGAGCTAAACGGTGCCGATATGGTATTTATCGCAGCTGGTATGGGCGGTGGTACTGGTACAGGTGCAGCTCCTGTTATTGCAGAAGTGGCAAAAGAGCTAGGCATCCTAACGGTTGCTGTAGTTACTAAGCCATTTAGCTTCGAAGGCAAAAAGCGTTTAGCTTTTGCTGAGCAAGGTATCGAAGAGCTTTCTAAGCACGTGGACTCGTTAATTACGATTCCTAACGAGAAGCTTCTTAAAGTACTTGGCCGTGGTATTACACTACTTGAAGCCTTTGCTAGCGCGAACGATGTATTAAAGAATGCAGTACAAGGTATTGCAGAACTGATTACTCGTCCAGGCATGATTAACGTCGACTTTGCTGACGTAAGAACAGTGATGTCAGAAATGGGTCATGCCATGATGGGTAGCGGTGTTGCTAAAGGCGAAGATCGTGCTGAAGAAGCGGCAGAAATGGCAATTTCTAGCCCACTTCTAGAAGATATCGATCTTGCTGGAGCACGCGGTGTGTTGGTTAACATCACGGCAGGTCTAGACATGCGTCTAGATGAGTTCGAGACCGTAGGTAACACAGTTAAAGCGTTTGCTTCAGATAACGCAACAGTCGTAATCGGTACTTCATTAGATCCTGATATGGCTGATGAAATCCGTGTGACCGTTGTTGCTACTGGTATTGGCAACGAGAAGAAACCTGACATTACTTTAGTTGCGGGTGGCAAAGCGAAAGTCGCTCCTGTTGCCCAACCGCAGACTCAACCACAAACGGCACCTGCTCAGCAGACTGTCAATAAAGTGGAAGAAAAAGCGGCACCAACTTTGCAGGAAAAACCTCAGGTAACTCCTCAGCCAACGACATCAACACCGTCTGGTTCGGGTGCGGGTCAAAGTGCAGCAGCGCCTAAGGCAGATAAAGAAAGCGGCTATCTTGATATCCCTGCGTTCTTACGTCGTCAAGCTGACTAAAAAAACTACAATTTGACACTGTTCAATTTTGTGGTAGCATGCACGGTCAATGTCACAATTGACCGTGATTTGTAGCATTTTTACTGAGGCAAAGTAGATGATCAGACAACGTACTCTGAAAGAAATAGTGAAAACAACTGGTGTGGGTCTCCACTCTGGTCGTAAAGTCACGCTTACTCTGCGCCCTGCTGCTGCAAATACTGGCATCGTTTATCGCCGTACCGATGTGAATCCTCCAGTTGATTTTCCTGCGGATCCTGAGTCTGTACGCGATACAATGCTATGTACAGCACTGGTTAATGACGAAGGTGTACGTATTTCTACTGTTGAGCACTTAAACGCAGCTCTAGCGGGAATGGGTATCGATAACATCGTCGTAGAAGTTGATGCACCAGAAATTCCAATCATGGATGGCAGTGCTAGCCCGTTCGTATTCTTGCTTCAACAAGCAGGCATCGAAGAGCAAAATGCACCAAAACGCTTTATTCGAATTAAAAAGCCAGTGCGCTTTGAAGATGACGATAAATGGGCAGAGTTTGTACCATTCAACGGTTTCCGCATGGATTTCGAAATTGAGTTCAACCACCCAGCGATTGAATCTGATGAACAGCACCTACTGTTTGATTTCTCATCGCAAGGTTTTGTTAAAGACATCTCTCGTGCACGTACTTTTGGTTTCATGCGCGATATTGAGTACTTACAGTCACAAAACCTATGTCTAGGTGGTAGCTTCGATTGTGCAATTGTTTTGGATGAATACCGCATTCTTAACGAAGAAGGTCTGCGCTTTGACAATGAGTTTGTTACTCACAAAGTGTTGGATGCTATCGGCGACCTTTACATGTGCGGCCACCCAATCATTGGTGAGTTCCGTGCGTATAAATCAGGTCATGGCTTGAACAACCAATTGCTTCGTTCAGTACTTGCAGACCAAGAAGCATGGGAATGGGTAACCTTCGAAGAAGAAGCAACATCTCCAGTTGCATTTGCAGAACCAAACATGGTTATGGCATAACAAGATTGATTAAGAAAGCCAGACGAAAGTCTGGCTTTTTTGTTTTCTGGCCTTTCCTAAATAAACTTTAGGCTTTGCTTGCCTGTCTCGGCTACTCTTGATCTTTTTTAGCCAGTTTTGCCAAGCTCTCTAATCTCGCTTTGACTTTAGGCGACGCACCTGTTGCGATCATTTCTAGATACTGCGCTGCGGTACCGGATATTGGGTCACGAGGTTTTGGCTTATCTTCACTGCGATTCTTACTTCGATACAGTTCAGGGTTGATCTGAACGCTTACCGCAATCAAGCGAGCAAACCCTTTTGATCTTAGTTGATTCAAGATACTCAATCGCTCGTAATCAATTTTCATCTTGATCCCGGCGCTTGCTACTTCGAGGATCAATTGGTTATCGCGAATGTTTGCCACCCGGCAATGATCTTCCGTTCCTCTTGGTAGGATCGATTTTAGTTCTTTGTTGATCAACATGATCTCTTTGGCATGTTGTTGCAATTGAGATAGTCGCGAATCCCCGATTATCTCATCCCCTAACGTCGGGCGGTGATCTCTCATGTTGAGCCTCTAATCAAATCGACAACTCTATTTTAGTCAATGCTCTAGAGCGAAGATAGAGCTTAATGCGAATAAACTTCCATCATATAACGAGAAAAAATAAAGAATGCTTCAAACAAATCACCTTGTTATTGGTTGTAAGAGGCAAAATTTCATAAACTATGCGCCACTTATAGTGATATAAGCCTTGAAATCTATAGTTGTCATCACAATATCTGAGGAAAGTGATTTATCTCAGTATTGCAGGGCGAACTTACCTTTCGAGATGATTTTTGCAGTAGTTTGTAACTTTATTATGCAAGGCAGAGCTTGCGCATAGTAGCTAGCCTACATAAGCAAGCGATAACGCGGCAGAATGAAGTTACAAACACTGCCCAAAGGGTTCGGCTAAAAGCGTTTTATTCTTTGTTGCAAAAAACTAATTTAGAGTACTAAACTGCGTTTCTTGCGCCGCGACTAAAACGTTTTTAGCTCGAACAAAATTTTACCTCGAAAGGTAAGTTCGCCCTATGTTCAAAACTGTTAGAGACTGAAGGCATTAAAAGTAGATCGGGCCCGATCTGGATAAAGAGAGATTCATAGCAAATGATAACTAAGCTACTGACAAAAGTGATTGGTAGTCGCAATGACCGAACACTGCGCCGTCTGAGAAAGATTGTAAAAGAGATTAATAACTACGAACCAACATTTGAAGCACTTTCTGATGAAGAGCTAAAAGCGAAAACTGTTGAGTTCCGTCAGCGTTTAGAACAGGGTGAAACTCTAGATAAACTACTACCAGAAGCGTTCGCGACTGTGCGTGAAGCGTCTAAGCGTGTTTACGGCATGCGTCATTTCGACGTTCAGCTTATCGGTGGTATGGTACTGAACGCTGGTCAAATTGCAGAGATGCGTACAGGTGAAGGTAAAACGCTAACTGCAACACTTCCTGCTTATCTTAATGCGCTGCCTGGTAAAGGCGTGCATGTGGTTACCGTCAACGACTATCTAGCGAAGCGTGACGCGGAAACCAACCGCCCTCTATTCGAATTCTTAGGTATGTCCGTCGGTGTTAACGTACCTAACATGCCACCTCAAGAGAAGAAAGAAGCTTACCTAGCGGATATTCTTTACGGTACAAACAACGAATTTGGTTTCGACTACCTACGTGACAACATGGCATTCCGCGCTGAAGACCGTGTACAACGTGAACGTTTCTTCGCTGTAGTCGATGAAGTGGACTCGATTCTTATCGATGAAGCGCGTACTCCGCTAATTATCTCCGGCCCTGCCGAAGACAGCTCTGAGCTATACATTCGTATCAATACTTTGATTCCTCATCTGCAAAAGCAAGATCAGGAAGACTCAGAAGAGTACCGCGGTGATGGTCACTACACGGTTGATGAAAAATCAAAGCAAGTTCACCTGACAGAAACTGGTCAAGAGTTTGTTGAAGAGCTAATGATCAAAAATGGTCTGATGGAAGAGGGCGATACGCTTTACTCTCCAACAAACATCAGCCTACTGCATCACGTGAATGCAGCACTTCGCGCCCACGTACTGTTTGAAAAGAACGTAGATTATATCGTAAATGAAGACGGCGAAGTCGTTATCGTTGATGAACACACGGGCCGTACTATGCCTGGTCGTCGTTGGTCTGAAGGTCTTCACCAAGCGGTAGAAGCGAAAGAAGGCGTTAAGATCCAAAACGAAAACCAAACGTTGGCATCGATTACTTTCCAGAACTTCTTCCGTCTATACGAAAAACTGTCAGGTATGACAGGTACGGCAGATACAGAAGCGTTCGAATTCCAGTCTATCTACGGCTTGGAAACGGTTGTTATCCCAACCAACAAACCAATGGTTCGTAATGATATGCCAGATGTGGTTTATCGTACCGAAGCAGACAAGTTCAACGCGATTATTGAAGATATCAAAGATCGCGTTGCCAAAGGCCAGCCATCTCTAGTGGGTACAGTGTCTATCGAGAAATCTGAGCTTCTTTCTAATGCACTGAAGAAAGCCAAGATTAAACACAACGTACTTAACGCTAAGTTCCACGAGAAAGAAGCGGAAATCGTTGCAGAAGCAGGTACACCTGGCGCAGTAACGATTGCAACCAACATGGCCGGTCGTGGTACCGATATCGTGTTAGGTGGTAGCTGGCAGGCTCAGGTTGAGAAGCTAGATAACCCGACTCAAGAACAAATCGATAAGATTAAAGCTGACTGGAAAGTGGTTCATGACCAAGTGCTAGAAGCGGGTGGTTTGCACATTATTGGTACAGAGCGTCACGAATCTCGCCGTATCGATAACCAGCTACGTGGTCGTTCTGGTCGTCAAGGTGATGCGGGTTCATCTCGTTTCTACCTATCGATGGAAGACTCACTACTGCGTATCTTTACCTCTGATCGTATGGCAAGCTTGATTCAAAGCGGTATGGATGAGGGTGAGGCAATCGAATCTAAGATGCTGTCTCGCTCAATCGAAAAAGCACAACGTAAAGTAGAAGGTCGTAACTTCGACATTCGTAAACAGTTACTTGAATACGATGATGTTGCCAACGACCAACGTAAAGTAGTGTACGAGCTTCGTGATGAATTGATGGTAGTTGAAGACATCAGTGAGATGATCGAGCAGAACCGTCAAGATGTTCTAACTTCAGTTATCTATGAGTACATTCCGCCGCAATCTCTAGAAGATATGTGGGATGTTGAAGGTCTCCAAGAGCGCTTGAAGAACGACTTCGATCTTGATGCGCCAGTGAAACAGTGGCTTGAAGAAGATGACAAACTTTACGAAGAAGCACTGCGTGAGAAGATCATCGAAACAGCGATCACTGTTTACAAGCAGAAAGAAGAAGTGGTTGGCGAGCAAGTGCTGCGCAACTTCGAGAAATCTGTGATGCTACAAACGCTAGATACGCTTTGGAAAGAGCACCTAGCAGCAATGGACCACCTTCGCCAAGGTATTCACCTACGTGGTTACGCGCAGAAGAACCCGAAACAAGAGTACAAGCGCGAGTCGTTTGAACTGTTTGAAGGTCTACTTGATGCGTTGAAGTCAGATGTGATTACCATTCTGTCTAAAGTTCGCGTACAGCAGCAAGAAGAAGTAGAGCGCATGGAAGAGCAGCGCCGTGCTCAAGCTGAAGAGGCGGCTCGCCGTGCTCAAGCGCAACATGCATCAGCGCAAAGCCAGCTTGCAGATGGTGAAGAAGAGGCCGAAGGCGCGCACCAACCTATGGTTCGCGAAGAGCGTAAAGTTGGTCGTAACGAGCCTTGCCCATGCGGTAGCGGTAAGAAATACAAGCAGTGTCATGGTCAGATTAACTAATTAGATCATCACTGTATAGAGATTGAAGAGTCGCTTAGGCGGCTCTTTTTATATCTAATGGTTATCTTAAAAATAGTCAGCCACAATGCAGGGCATGACAATGGAAAGTAAATAGGAAGTCTGATGAAACGAATTCATATCGTCGCCGGAATTATCTTCAATCAAGATAAATCTCAGGTGTTTATTACTAAGCGCCCTGATGACAAACATAAAGGCGGCTTTTGGGAGTTTCCTGGTGGTAAGGTCGAGCAGGGCGAAACGATCGAGCAAGCCATGGTTCGCGAACTTGAAGAAGAGGTTGGTATTACCACGACTGAGCAAGCGCTGTTTGAACACCTTGAGTTTGACTACCCTGACAAGTCGTTGAAGTTTGATTTTATGACGGTGACACAGTTTGAAGGTCAGCCTTATGGCAAAGAAGGGCAACAAGGAGAGTGGGCGGCGATCGCTGATCTCTCTAACTATGCGTTTCCTGAGGCCAATGTACCGATCCTAGAGCGAGTGATTAAAGAGTTTTCCTAAACGATCAAATTTTCTTAAACGATCAAAGCCCCCTAGCCAGCGATAGTGAATGCTGTTAGTTTTAACGGATTGGCTAAAAAAACGATTATTCGAAACGGAGATATGCAATGGTACGTATTGCAGTTGCAGGAGCAGCAGGCCGAATGGGCCGTAACCTAGTTAAAGCAACTTACCTAAATCAGCAGGCGCATGTTGGCGCGGGTTCAGAGCGCCCAGAATCTTCACTCGTGGGTGTGGATGTCGGTGAACTGTGCGGCGAAGGTAAGTTTGATGTTGTTCTGACTGACGACCTAGCAAAAGAGATTGAAAACTTTGATGTCATCATCGACTTCACGGCGCCAGCAAGCACGCTTGTTAACTTGGAGCTGTGTCGTCAACACGGTAAGAGCATTGTTATTGGCACGACGGGTTTCACCGAGCAAGAGCGAGAGCTCATCGATACGATTGCCAAAGAAGTACCTGTAGTGATGGCACCGAACTACTCGGTTGGCGTTAACTTGGTCTTTAAGCTTCTTGAGAAAGCGGCCAAAGTGATGGGTGATTACTGCGATATTGAAATTGTCGAAGCACACCACCGTCATAAAGTAGATGCACCTTCTGGTACGGCTATTGGCATGGGTGAAGCGATTGCCGATGCGATGGGTAACAAGCTCAATGATGTGGCTGTCTATGCTCGTGAAGGTATTACCGGTGAGCGTACTAAAGATGAGATAGGCTTTGCGACGATTCGAGCGGGTGACATTATTGGTGAGCACACGGCAATGTTTGCTGATATCGGTGAGCGTGTTGAGGTGACCCATAAAGCGACTGACCGTATGACCTTTGCTAATGGTGCTGTTAAAGCCGCCGTTTGGCTAAATGAGAAGCCTGCAGGCTTCTATACCATGACCGATGTGTTAGGGCTCAATGAGCTGTAAATCAATAATTATGCGCTGGGCTTGCCCGGCGCTTTTTGTATCTAGCCAGTAATGCTCGTTCATTAAACCAGGTGGAGTACGCTGGTTATATGGTTTTTGAGTGCCTATTTTGGCTGTTCTGATGTGTTTTTTATTTTAACTGCTTAAAAGTCCAAGTTAACTTGGTTTGTTCAACGTTTGCGCAAAAAGTGAAAACAAAACTGTGATCTGTAATGAGTGAAAAATGACACAATTCATAAATTTTTCATCTCACCCTCCCAATGCTCTGACTAAACTTTGTTTTTTAGCCATCTAAAACCCTTTTTTGATTTAACTGCCCTAAATATCCAACTTATTTTCACGACTCTGTTGACACAAATCACAACCATCATTAGAATACCGCCAATTTGTCTAATTTCCATAAACACGCACTTTTGAGTGTTGCAGGAAGGTAGATTTGCAAATTAAATCAATTTTAATGCATTTTTATTCCGGAGGTTGTCTTGAGCAAGTCAGCACTGCTAGTCCTAGAAGATGGGACAGTATTTCACGGTGAATCCATTGGCGCAGATGGTTCTGCTGTCGGTGAAGTCGTTTTTAACACCTCGATGACGGGGTACCAAGAAATCCTCACTGATCCTTCCTATTCTCAACAAATTGTTACTCTTACTTACCCTCACATTGGCAATACCGGAACCAATTCCGAAGATGAAGAATCCTCTTCAATCCACGCACAAGGCCTTGTGATTCGCGACCTTCCTCTTATCGCTTCTAACTTCCGTAACGAACAATCCCTTTCTGACTACCTTAAATCGCAAAACATCGTCGGCATTGCTGATATCGATACGCGTAAGCTCACGCGCATTCTGCGTGAGAAAGGTGCACAGAACGGTTGTATCGTAGCAGGTAACAACCTAGACGAGGCTCTAGCGCTAGCTAAAGCGAAAGAATTCCCTGGCCTAAAAGGTATGGACCTTGCGAAAGAAGTTACAACAAAAGAAGCGTATCAATGGAAACAAGGTTCGTGGACGCTTGAGGGTGGACTTCCTGAGGCGAAAGACGACAGCGAACTGCCATATCACGTTGTTGCCTACGACTTCGGTGCAAAACGCAACATCCTGCGTATGCTTGTTGACCGCGGCTGCCGCCTAACGGTTGTTCCTGCTGAAACTTCAGCAGAAGAAGTATTGGCTCTTAACCCAGACGGTGTGTTCTTATCAAACGGCCCGGGTGACCCAGAACCATGTACTTACGCGATTGAGGCGACAAAAGTATTCCTTGAAAAAGGCCTACCAATTTTCGGTATCTGTCTTGGTCACCAAATCCTAGCGCTTGCTTCTGGCGCTCAAACGGTGAAGATGAAGTTTGGTCACCACGGTGCAAACCACCCAGTTAAAGACCTAGACCGTAACGTTGTAATGATTACTTCACAGAACCACGGTTTTGCTGCGGATGAAGCAACACTGCCTGAGAATCTACGTGCCACTCACGTATCGCTATTTGATGGTTCACTGCAAGGTATTCACCGTACAGACAAGCCAGCGTTTAGCTTCCAAGGTCACCCAGAGGCGAGCCCAGGTCCAGAAGATGCGGCACCGCTATTTGACCACTTTATCGAACTCATTAAACAACACAGCGCTTAATTCGGAGTAGTAGAGAATGCCAAAACGTACTGACTTAAAAAGTATTCTAATTCTAGGTGCAGGCCCGATTGTTATCGGTCAGGCATGTGAGTTTGACTACTCTGGTGCTCAAGCATGTAAAGCACTGCGTGAAGAGGGTTACCGAGTTATCCTTGTAAACTCTAACCCTGCAACCATCATGACTGACCCAGACATGGCGGATGCAACTTACATCGAACCAATCCAGTGGGAAGTAGTTCGCAAGATCATCGAGAAAGAGCGCCCAGATGCGGTTCTACCAACTATGGGTGGTCAGACTGCGCTTAACTGTGCTCTAGACCTAGAAAAGCACGGCGTACTTGAAGAGTTCGGCGTAGAGATGATTGGTGCAACGGCTGACGCTATAGATAAAGCAGAAGACCGTTCTCGTTTTGATAAAGCGATGAAGTCTATCGGCCTTGAGTGTCCTCGTGCTGATACGGCGAAAACCATGGAAGAAGCTTACGGCGTCCTAGAGATGGTTGGCTTCCCTTGTATCATTCGTCCTTCATTCACTATGGGTGGTACCGGTGGTGGTATCGCTTATAACAAAGAAGAGTTCGAAGAGATTTGTCGTCGCGGTCTAGACCTTTCGCCAACTAACGAGCTTCTCATCGATGAATCACTAATCGGTTGGAAAGAGTACGAGATGGAAGTGGTTCGCGACAAAGCGGATAACTGTATCATCGTATGTGCGATTGAAAACTTCGACCCAATGGGTATTCACACTGGTGACTCAATCACAGTAGCGCCTGCTCAGACTCTAACGGATAAAGAGTACCAGTTGATGCGTAATGCTTCTCTAGCGGTACTACGTGAGATCGGTGTAGAAACAGGTGGTTCAAACGTACAGTTTGGTATCAACCCGAAAGATGGCCGTATGGTTATCATCGAGATGAACCCTCGTGTATCTCGCTCTTCTGCACTAGCGTCTAAAGCGACAGGTTTCCCAATCGCTAAGATTGCAGCGAAACTGGCTGTAGGCTTTACTCTTGATGAGCTACAGAATGACATCACTGGTGGCGCAACTCCTGCATCATTCGAACCTACTATCGACTACGTAGTGACTAAGATTCCTCGCTTTAACTTCGAGAAATTTGCTGGCGCTAACGACCGTCTAACGACTCAGATGAAGTCAGTAGGTGAGGTTATGGCAATCGGTCGTAACCAACAAGAATCGCTACAAAAAGCACTTCGCGGCCTAGAAGTTGGCGCGACTGGCTTTGATGAAATGGTTGACCTAGATGCGCCAGACGCACTAACAACTATTCGCCACGAGTTAAAAGAAGCGGGCGCTGAGCGTATTTGGTACATCGCTGACGCATTCCGTGCAGGTATGTCAGTTGATGGTGTATTTAACCTAACGCAAATCGACCGTTGGTTCCTAGTTCAAATCGAAGACCTAGTTAAGCTTGAGCAAGAGCTTAAAGTGAAAGGCTTCGCTGGCTTGAACAAAGAAGAACTGAAAAAGCTTAAGCGTAAAGGTTTTGCAGATGCTCGCCTATCTAAGATTCTAGGTGTGTCTGAAAGCGAAATCCGTCGCCTACGTGACCAGTACGATATCCACCCAGTTTACAAGCGCGTAGATACCTGTGCGGCTGAATTCTCTTCTGATACCGCTTACATGTACTCATCTTACGATGATGAGTGTGAAGCGAACCCAACGGATAAAGAGAAGATCATGATTCTTGGCGGTGGTCCTAACCGTATCGGCCAAGGTATTGAATTCGACTACTGTTGTGTACACGCATCACTAGCGCTACGTGAAGATGGCTACGAAACCATCATGGTTAACTGTAACCCTGAGACAGTTTCAACAGACTACGATACTTCTGACCGTCTGTACTTCGAACCAGTAACACTGGAAGACGTACTCGCAATCGCTCGCGTCGAGAAACCAAAAGGCGTAATCGTTCAGTACGGTGGTCAAACGCCACTGAAACTGGCTCGCGCACTTGAAGCAGCAGGCGTGCCAATCATCGGTACTAGCCCAGATGCTATCGACCGTGCAGAAGACCGTGAACGCTTCCAAGTGGCTGTCGACCGTCTAGGTCTTCTACAGCCAGAGAACGCGACAGTAACGACAATGGAACAAGCGGTAGAGAAAGCGCGTGAAATTGGTTACCCATTAGTTGTACGTCCTTCATACGTACTGGGTGGTCGTGCGATGGAAATCGTATACGACGAGCAAGATTTACGTCGCTACTTCAACGAAGCGGTAAGCGTATCGAACGAATCTCCAGTTCTTCTTGATAGCTTCCTAGACGATGCAGTTGAAGTGGATATCGATGCTATCTGTGACGGTGAGCGCGTAGTTATCGGCGGTATCATGGAGCACATCGAGCAAGCGGGTGTTCACTCAGGTGACTCAGCATGTTCTCTTCCTGCATACACGCTAAGCCAAGAAATCCAAGACGTAATGCGTGAGCAAGTTGAAAAGCTAGCGTTCGAGTTGGGTGTTCGTGGTCTGATGAACACGCAGTTTGCCGTTAAGAACAACAAAGTATACCTAATCGAGGTTAACCCTCGTGCTGCACGTACTGTACCGTTCGTATCGAAAGCAACAGGCGCACCAATCGCTAAGATTGCGGCACGTGTTATGGCGGGTCAATCTCTAGAAGCTCAAGGCTTCACTAAAGAAATCATCCCACCATACTACTCTGTAAAAGAAGTGGTGTTACCGTTCAACAAGTTCCCAGGTGTTGACCCACTGTTAGGCCCAGAAATGCGCTCTACAGGTGAAGTAATGGGTGTCGGTGCAACATTCGCAGAAGCTTACGCAAAAGCAGAGCTAGGTTGTGGCAAGGTATACCCAGAAGGTGGTCGCGCACTACTGTCTGTTCGCGAAGGCGATAAAGAGCGTGTTGTAGACCTAGCGTCTAAGCTGTCTAAGCTTGGTTACCAGCTAGATGCTACTCACGGTACAGCGGTTATTCTAGGTGAAGCGGGTATCAACCCACGTCTAGTTAACAAGGTACACGAAGGTCGTCCACACATTCTTGACCGTATCAAGAACAATGAGTACACCTACATCGTTAACACGGCGGCAGGTCGTCAAGCGATTGAAGATTCAAAAGTCCTTCGCCGTGGCGCACTAGCAGAGAAAGTGAACTACACCACAACGCTAAACGCAGCATTTGCAGCTTCTATGGCTCATACTGCTGACGCGTGTGCATCTGTAGCATCGGTTCAAGAGCTACACGCAAAAGTGAAAGCGAACGAAGCGTAATAAAAATCAGTAAGCTCAACTGAGAGCTTATATGACAAACTCATCGCCCACTCATTTGAGTGGGCTTTTTTTACTCTTATCGATGAATAATTAGAATGAATTAAAGTCTAATCTTTCTCTAAGAGAATTATTAACTTAGTGATATTTTGGCTGATAGAAACTGATAACCGATTGATTGAGAATGGAACTGACACTCGAAATACTGACGATACTTTTCTTCGTGGCGACCGCAGCGGGATTCATTGATGCCATGGCTGGGGGAGGGGGGCTACTTACTCTGCCCGCGCTTCTCGCGGCTGGTGTCCCTCCGACTCAGGCGCTCGCGACAAACAAGCTGCAGAGTTCGTTTGGCAGCTTTTCTGCCAGTTGGTATTTCGTGTGCAATGGTATTGTCAGCATTAAAGAGATGCGCCTTGCGATCGTTTGTACTTTTATTGGCTCGGCGGTGGGTGCAGAAGCCGTCCAGTACATAGACGCTGGGGTACTGACGAGTCTAATTCCGATTTTGTTGGTTGCTATCTCGCTCTATTTCCTAATGATGCCTAAAGCGAAACAACATAAAGGTGAGGCAAAGCTATCTGAAGCCATGTTTGCTTTCTCGGTTGGTGGAGGTGTCGGCTTTTATGACGGCTTCTTTGGCCCGGGCACTGGGTCAATATTCACTGTCTGTTTTGTTGCACTAGGTCACTTCTCGCTGGTGGATGCGACAGCGCGTACTAAGGTACTTAACTTCACCTCTAACATTGCGGCGCTGCTGTTCTTTATTTTTGCCGGATTGCCGATTTGGGAGTTGGGGCTTGTGATGGCCGTCGGCGGATTCATTGGGGCGCGGCTCGGCGCTAAAGTTGTGGTGACTAAAGGACAGCAATGGATTCGCCCATTGGTGATTACGATGTCGATACTGATGGCAGCAAAGTTATTGTGGCAAGAGCATTCACAGTGGTTACTCTCTTTTATTGCTTAGTGTTTTAGTTAGTGAGTATTAGGTGATGTATTTGCTGACTTAGCTACCGAAGCAACCACTTTATCAACTAGGGCTTTGATTCGTTGATTCTTATACGAAGATGCGCGCAGGCATACATGCAGCGGGCGATAGAGTGGCTGCAACTGCTCAAAGTGATGGTAATGCTGTTGCTCGATCTTTAGCGTTTGGATGACGGATAAGGGCACCAAAGCAGGGGCAATGCCAGAAAGGGCAAGCTGGGCTGCCGCAGCATAAGAGTCCATCTCCATCACTGGTGTCATAGCCAGATTTTTGAGGATCTTTAGCTGATAGGTGTTGGCGGTATTGGCAAGATCATTGGTAATGATCTTGCTCGGCAGCTGCTTAAGAGGCGTATCGGCGACAATAAAAAACGGCTCGTCAACTAGGTGAAATGTTTTGAGTCCATGCTGCGGAGGAAGCAAACCCGCGCATATACCTAAGTGCGCTTTGCCAGACTGAACATGCTCAACGATACGCGGTGTATGATTGGTGGTGATGCGAATGTAAGGATCGGTTTTAAAGTGTTCGCCAAGGATATCCGCAAGGTAACTGGCAACTAACGTTTCAGAGCAATCGACGCTTATTGTGCTCTGCTCCTCCATTGATTGCTGCTCATAGATACGCCCTCTCAGTTCATTGAAGGTGGGGCCAATACTCTCGATAAGATTGAGCGCATCTTGTGTCAGCTGAACATTCCTTCCATCTGGAACAATCAGCTTTTTACCTAGTTTCTTCTCAAGGTTGGCAATGCGTTTGCTGACCGCTGATTGACTGATATAGAGTTGGCTACCAGTACGGCTCATGGTTTTGGCCTTACTGAGCGCTAACAGTGTTTCTATACCTTCTAACAGCATGTCATCGTATCCCTAAGAGTCGAACAGGTGTGATACTGTACCCAATAAAAAAGCGGCGCTCAATGAGCGCCGCTTTTAAAATCGATTATCTGAGAATTATAGAGACTCAGTAAAAGTACGTGCGATTACGTCGCGTTGCTGCTCTTGAGTTAGAGAGTTGAAACGTACTGCATAGCCAGAAACGCGGATAGTTAGCTGAGGGTAGTTTTCTGGGTTAGCCACTGCGTCTTCTAGAGTTTCACGCTTAAGAACGTTCACGTTTAGGTGCTGACCGCCTTCGATACGTGGTGCTGTTTCGATAGCAACTTCACGGCTTTCGTATTCGCCTAGCTCGTTGATCGCAACAACTTGATCAGCTTCGAAGCCAGAGTTCGCTGCTACACAACGCGCTTCGTTCTTCTCGCTGTCTAGAAGCCAGATTGAGTTCAGTAGATCGTCGTTAGCTGCTTTTGTAATTTGAATACCTTGGATCATCACTATCTCCTAGTCCACTTTAGTGGTTTATTGGTGTTAATTTTCGAATTTTATTGAGCTACGTATTATATAGCGAATATCCCTTATGATAATATTGATTTAAGTCAAAAAACAACCAAAAACATCAATTTTCTAAAGGTTATTTTCTTGTTCTAAATCAATAAAATCTTTGAAAACAATATAGTTACAATATATTTGATAATATAAAAAATATTTAATAACTCATTTTGTTGTAATTTTACTACAAAATGAGACTAAAAATTGAACTTGGTCATCTAAGTGACTGTAAATAGGTTCATAGTCTGAAAGTATAAAGTGATTAAATGACAATGCGTAAAAATCAGTTTGGTAATAAGTATATTGGTGCCCATGTTTCTGCTGCTGGTGGTGTCGATCAAGCGCCGCTAAGAGCGAGAGAAATTGGCGCGAATGCGTTTGCTTTATTTACTAAAAATCAACGCCAATGGGTGGCAAAACCGTTAGAAGAAAAAACCATCCGAGCATTTCGGGCAAATTGCCAAATGTTAGGTTTCAGTAGTGAGCAGATACTTCCGCACGATTCCTACCTCATTAACCTTGGTGCTCCCGAAGAAGAGAAACTAGCCAAGTCTCGCGCGGCTTTTATAGATGAAATGGAAAGGTGTAATTAGTTGGGTTTAACCCTGCTCAATTTTCATCCTGGGAGTCATTTAAAGAAGATATCTGAGAAAGAGTGCTTAGCGCGAATAGCGGAGTCGATTAATCTTGCCCATCAAGCGGTGCCTAATGTTATTGTTGTGATTGAGAACACCGCAGGACAGGGAACGAATCTTGGTTGGCGATTTGAACATCTGGCGGAGATTATCGAGCAGGTAGAGGATAAGTCTCGCGTCGGTGTTTGCATTGATACTTGCCATACCTTTGCCGCAGGCTATGACTTGAGCAGCTTTGATGCCTGCGAGGCAACATTTGCTGAGTTCGACCGAGTTGTCGGTATGCATTATTTAAGGGCAATGCACATTAACGACTCAAAGATTGCCTTAGGCGGCAAGGTCGATAGGCACCACGCACTAGGTAAAGGAGAGATTGGTTGGGACTGTTTTGAGTACATCGCAAAAGATCCTCGTTTTGATTCTATCCCATTGATCTTAGAAACAATTGAGCCTGAGCTTTGGCCTGATGAGATCGATCAATTACGTGCTTTTCACGCACAAGCGCAAGCAGAATAGCTATCTAAGTAAAAGGTGGCATCAATTTTTCATAGTCATTAATGAAGTTGATAATATGAGGATGCCACTATGCCATATTCATACCGAAATATTAGTGTACGCCCAGCGCGCTTACCTGCGCCGAATCGCCACATTACCGGTCAAGGTCACTATCGCACCCCACAGAGAAACTAGTTAATTTAGCTCTAAATACCTTGTTCCTTTTACATATTCTGCCAAAATCGAGGCTGGCATACAGTAAGAGGAACAGAACATGGGTGCGTCTTTAACTTGGCAAGATGTTATTGGAGCGGAAAAACAGCAGGAATACTTTCAGCAAACTCTGGCGTTTGTTGAGCAAGAAAGAGCTGCTGGTAAGGTCGTTTACCCGCCTGCGAAAGATGTCTTTAATGCGTTTCGTGCCACTGAGTTTGGAGACGTAAAGGTCGTAATCATCGGCCAAGATCCTTATCACGGCCCAAATCAAGCGCATGGGCTCTGTTTCTCGGTTCTACCTGGTGTTAAGACGCCACCATCTTTGGTCAATATGTACAAAGAACTCGCACAAGATATTGAAGGCTTTCAAATTCCGCAGCACGGCTATTTACAAAGTTGGGCTGAGCAAGGGGTGCTGTTGTTGAATACTGTCTTGACCGTAGAGCAGGGCAAAGCGCACTCACATTCTAAAACAGGCTGGGAAACCTTTACTGATAAAGTGATTGAAGCGCTTAATCAGCACCAATCGGGCGTGGTGTTTTTACTTTGGGGAGCGCATGCACAGAAAAAAGGGCGCTTTATCGATCGCGACAAACACTTTGTACTTGCAGGTCCTCATCCTTCTCCACTCTCTGCTCACAGAGGTTTCTTTGGTTGTCGTCATTTTTCGCAGACCAATCAAATTTTGCAGCAACAAGGTAAATCAATCATTGAATGGCGACTGCCTTTACATATAGAAGGGTAACTCGCTTTCTATGATGTTTGCCTAATTTTCGAACAAGCTCAAAGCACATCAGTAGTATCTCTTATACACTTAATAAAAGTAGGTGTTAAGGAGAAACGCTATGATGATTGAAAGGATTAGGCGTGAGCACGGTTATATGGTGCGTTTATTAGCCGTGTTACGCCATAAACTTACGATGCTCAAGAGTGAGCGTCAGGTGAATTATGGTGTGCTTAGAGAGCTGGTCGATTATCTCGCCAATCATTCTGAAAAAGTGCACCATCCTAAAGAGGACATCCTTTACCGCTATTATCTTGAGCACTATGGTCACCACCATGAGATTGATAATCTAGAGCTTGAGCATCAGACCCTATCGGAAAAGACTCATGGCTTTTTAAACGTGGTAGATATGGTGCTGCAAGATGCGGTTGTTCCACAAGATATGTTTATCGAACAACTTGAGCAGTTTTTAGAAGCACAGAAGCGCCACCTTGAGACCGAGGAACAACGTGTCTTTCCTTATTTAATAGAGAAGTTCACGGTCAAAGATTGGCAAGCAGTAGAAGAGCAATGGAGCGTTTGTGAAGACGACCCAGTGTTCGGTGAAACAATCGCAGAGCAATATGCTCAGCTAGCGGAGCGAGTCCACCAAACTGAGCATGAATGTATCTAGCGAAAACAAAAAAGAGGCGAACAATCGCCTCTTTTTTTAGTATTCGAGTTTATCTAGATCATCAAAGCCGATATCCATGTCCATCAGCTCTTTTTGAAGGCGCTGACGGTCTTTTATCGCCTCAATTTCGCGCCATTTGCGCTTCACGGGTTTCGAACGAGCCGTGCGTCCTTTGGGAAAGTCCTGTTCCAATAGTTCTTCAAAGTTTAAGCCTTCCATAAGCTACCTCTTTATGATTTTTATCCCTCTAAATGGGGTAGGTTTTTAATACCATATTCAAAACAACAGTAACTTTGATTCGTTTCTCATTTGTTACGTTTCAATGAAGTTTTTACGCATATTGTGCGAGCAAGTCACAAATTTTTGCTATCGGATTGGCGCTTTTTTGAACACTTGAACTGACGGAAACGATTAAATTGAACATTTGAGAATGTTAACTCAGTGTGCACATCACTATCACTATTGTGGATATTCAATCAGGCGAGCATCCTTGGTCATCAAGTTAGCCTATTTTACAGGCATTGGTTCTGTAATTGAGGTTTGACACCTTATCTAGCAAGGGGATTCGATTGGTTAGCGACGCATATGAAATTATGTTTCGTAATGTGCGTGATGTTGTAATCTCTTTTATTGTTTGTTTGTTGTTTGTTGGTTTTTTGTGTTGTTGCGTGTTAATTGGTGGTGATGATATGGTGAAAAATAACAATTATACGCAGTTATTTTCATATTGATTTTTCCACATCTTCACTGCATTATCCGCCCGTCAAAAAATACGCTGACACGTAAAATGGAAGCACGAAGCGAGTTTTACAGGTCTAAACTGCATAAAACAACAAAATCAATGCTAAGCAATCTTGACACTTAGTCGAGCAGTTAGATGGATGGCTTGGACGCAGAGGTCAGCGAAAACTCACTATGAGGATGTTATGACAGACTTAATCAATTTAATGAATGACCTTCTATGGGGTTCTATTCTTGTTTACCTTCTGGTCGGTGTGGGAATCTACTTTACAGTCCGTTTGGGCTTTATTCAGTTCCGCCACTTTGGCCATATGTTCTCTGTTCTAAAAAACAGCCGCAAAGCAGATAAAGCTGGTATCTCTTCTTTCCAAGCACTTTGTACAAGCTTAGCTGCACGTGTCGGTACTGGTAACATGGCAGGTGTTGCTGTCGCTCTGACCGCGGGTGGCCCAGGCGCCATTTTTTGGATGTGGCTAATTGCTATGTTAGGTATGGCAACATCATTCGCCGAAAGTACCTTAGCGCAGCTGTACAAAACCAAAGATGATGATGGCAACTACCGTGGTGGCCCAGCGTACTACATGGAGAAAGGTCTAGGTATGCGTTGGATGGGCGTACTGTTCTCAGTATTCCTAATTATCGCTTTTGGCCTTGTTTTCAATGCAGTACAAGCTAACTCAATTGCTAATGCGATGAACAATGCCTTCGGTTGGGAAGATACCTACGTAGGTATCGCAGTCGTGTTGCTTTCATCGATCGTGATTTTTGGTGGTATCAAGCGTATTGCTAGAGTGGCTGAGCTGGTTGTTCCGCTAATGGCACTGGCTTACTTACTACTAGCAATGTTCGTCATGCTGACCAACCTAGAGAAGCTTCCAGCCGTTCTTACTCTGATCTTTAAGAGTGCGTTTGGCCTGCAAGAAGCGGCCGCTGGTGGTCTTGGCTATGCAATCGCGCAGGCGATGATCAACGGTATTAAGCGCGGTCTATTCTCAAACGAGGCAGGTATGGGTTCAGCACCGAACGCAGCAGCTTCTGCGACGCCATATCCTCCACACCCGGCATCACAAGGTTACGTGCAGATGTTAGGTGTGTTCATGGATACTATCGTTATCTGTTCAGCAACCGTGGCTATCATCCTAATGTCAGGTGAATATGTACCACACGGTGAAGTAACAGGTATCGAACTAACGCAAACGGCTTTGAGTTCTCAAGTCGGTGAGTGGGGCGGTATTTTTGTTGCAGTGGCGATCTTCTTCTTTGCCTTTACCTCCATCATTGCTAACTACTCTTACGCAGAAACCAACCTAATCTTCTTAGAGCACAACCACAAAGCGGGTCTTGGTATCTTCCGCATCATCGTTTTGGGTATGGTGATGTTTGGTGCCGTGGCTTCTCTACCAGTTGTATGGGCTCTAGCAGACGTTTCTATGGGTCTAATGGCGATTGTTAACTTGGTGGCGATTATTCTGCTATCAGGCATCGTTATTAAACTAGCGAAAGACTACAACCGTCAGCTAGACGAAGGTAAAGTGCCGACGTTTGATTCAAACGATTTCCCAGAGCTGAAGTCTCAACTTGAGGATGGTATCTGGGATCAGAGCAAAAAAGATTAATATAACCGTCATACTTGAAGCCGTAGCGTCGTTGGCTGCATAAATCCACCGGAGCGCCGGCCGCCCTAATCACATAGGAACACTATGCTCATAGGGCTGAATTGATTTGCCGCCTAGCTACAGCTCCAATTATTTACGTTATAACTTTTGCCTATTAAAACGATTCAAAAAGCCATGCAGACATTGCATGGCTTTTTTTGTAACCTATATCTAACAACATAATTAAACAGATAGAGTTAAGTCATGCTAATCGTCGTTTCACCTGCGAAAACCTTAGATTATGAATCGCCACTGGCAACAGAGAAGTCTACTCAACCGGATTTAATTGAGTACTCTAAGCAGCTTATTGATGTTTGCCGTAAACTGACCCCGGCTGATGTTGCGAGCTTAATGAAGGTTAGCGATAAAATCGCCGATCTGAACGTTGGCCGTTTTCAAGAATGGAGCGAGACATTTACCCCAGACAACTCTCGCCAAGCGATCTTGGCTTTTAAGGGTGATGTCTACACAGGGTTAGATGCGCAGTCATTATCTGAGCAAGACTTTGATTACGCGCAGAATCATTTACGCATGCTATCTGGTTTGTACGGTTTACTTAAACCACTCGATTTAATGCAGCCTTACCGTCTTGAAATGGGGACTAAACTTGCTAACGATAAAGGCAGCAATCTCTACCATTTTTGGGGCAATGTGATCACCGATAAGCTTAACGAGGCGATTGCTGATCAAGGTGATAATGTATTGGTTAACCTAGCGTCGAATGAGTACTTCAAAGCGGTTAAACCCAAAAACCTCGATGCCCAAGTGATTACGCCGGTATTTAAAGACTGCAAAAATGGTCAATATAAGGTGATCAGCTTTTATGCCAAGAAAGCCCGCGGCATGATGGCGCGCTACATTATTGAAAATCGCATTTCGAGCGTCGCTGAACTGACTAAGTTTGATACTGCGGGATATTACTTTGTTGAAGAGGAATCGACACCGACAGAATTGGTCTTTAAGCGCGAAGAGCAATAATTGATAGGAGTAGATGATGCTCAAATGGTTTAAGCGATGGCTAGCGAAGTATGACGCTTGGTGTCAGTCAATGGGGCTAACACCAGAAAATAAACGCAGTTGTGTTCCCTATCGTAGCGACTCTACTTCATCAACAAGCAATAACAACAAGGCGCAGCGTTAATGCGCCTTTTTGATACCCACTGTCACCTCGACTTTGACGTATTCGCAAACGGTTTAGAGAATCATATCAAGTCAGCGAATCAAGTTGGGGTTGAGCGCTTTCTGATTCCCGCTATTGGTCCATCAAACTGGAACAGGGTTGAGGCCCTTGCACAGCAGTACTCCTCTATTTACTACGCATTAGGAATACATCCTTATTTTCTTAGTCCCGACAGCCACACTCATCGCGATCAGTTAGATGCACTGCTCAGTCAGCGCTCTGGACAATGTGTTGCGGTAGGGGAGTGTGGGCTAGATGCTATGGTTGATGTTGATAGCCAGATTCAAGAGCGTGTTTTTATTCAGCAGCTTGAGCTGGCGCAAACTTACCAACTGCCACTTATCCTTCATTCTCGGAAAACTCACAATCGCCTACTACAATTGCTTAAACAGAATCGTTTCTCGTATGGAGGTGTGTTACACGCTTTTTCTGGCAGTTTTCAACAAGCGAAACAGTTTACAGACTTGGGTTTTTACATTGGTGTTGGTGGAGGAATCACCTATCCAAGAGCGAATAAGACACGTCAAGCGATCACTCAGTTGCCGCTTGAATACATCGTCTTGGAAACCGATTCGCCAGACATGCCACTAAATGGGTATCAAGGCAAGATGAATCAGCCAAAGATGTTAGCTCAAATATTGTCCTGTCTCGCATCCTTGAAAGGAATGCCAGAGCAAACGATTGCTGAAAACGTTTGGAAAAATAGCAATTCAGCGTTCGGTATTTGTGAATAAATTCTAAATAAATTGTTCTTTTGATGATTACGAAGAGGATGAATGGTGATCGGCTTCACGTTAATGAGTGAACACATGATGAATCTTATTAGAAACTGTGAGGACGGCATTACTTTATCAATGGACGGATGAGTATAATTGCCTCCGCTTTTGAGCTCCATTTTGTAACACGCCAACAAATAACATATAAGGAAATCATAAACTATGAGCCTGTTTATGAGCCTAGTCGGTATGGCAGTATTGCTAGGAATTGCATTACTACTGTCTGATAACCGCAAAGCTATCAATCTAAGAACTGTGGGTGGCGCATTTGCTATCCAATTCATCATCGGTGGTTTCGTTCTTTACGTACCATGGGGTCGTGACCTTCTAGCTGGTTTCTCAGCTGGTGTACAAAACGTTATCGACTACGGTAAAGACGGTACTGGTTTTCTATTCGGAAGCCTAGTTAACTTCTCAGTTGACGGTATTGGTTTCATCTTTGCGTTCCAAGTACTTCCAACGCTAATCTTCTTCTCTGCACTTATCTCTGTACTTTACTACATTGGTGTAATGCAGTGGGTTATAAAGATTCTTGGTGGCGGTCTACAAAAAGCACTAGGTACTTCACGTGCCGAGTCTATGTCTGCAGCAGCTAACATTTTCGTAGGTCAAACAGAAGCGCCTCTAGTGGTTCGTCCGTTTGTTCCTAAAATGACTCAATCTGAGCTATTTGCAGTAATGTGTGGTGGTCTAGCGTCTGTTGCTGGTGGTGTACTAGCAGGTTACGCATCTATGGGTGTACCTCTAGAGTACCTTGTAGCAGCATCATTCATGGCAGCACCAGGTGGTCTACTGTTCGCTAAAATCATCAAGCCTGAAACAGAACAGGCTAACGAAGATCTAGGCGCAGACATCGACGGTGGTGACGACAAGCCTGCTAACGTTATTGACGCAGCAGCTGGCGGTGCTTCAGTTGGTCTACAACTAGCTCTAAACGTTGGTGCAATGCTTCTAGCGTTCATCGGTCTAATCGCTCTAATCAACGGTATCCTAGGTGGCGTTGGCGGTTGGTTCGGTATGCCAGAGCTAACTCTAGAAATTCTACTAGGTTACCTATTCTCACCTCTAGCATTCCTAATCGGTGTGCCATGGGCTGAAGCGACAGTAGCTGGCTCGTTCATCGGTCAGAAACTGGTTGTTAACGAATTCGTAGCTTACCTAAACTTTGTACCTTACGTTGGTGACGGCGCTCAAGTTGTTGCAGCAACAGGTCAAGTAATGTCTGAGAAGACTCAAGCAATCATCGCATTCGCTCTATGTGGTTTCGCAAACCTATCTTCTATTGCGATTCTACTAGGTGGTCTAGGTGGTCTAGCTCCAAACCGTCGTCACGACATCGCTCGTATGGGTGTGAAAGCGGTTTGTGCAGGTACACTGTCTAACCTAATGGCGGCGACAATCGCTGGCTTCTTCCTATCTTTCTAATTGATTAAGCGAAAGATTATATAGACGCCGTTTTATAAAGCCCCGTAGTTGCATAGCTTGCTATGTACTACGGGGCTTTTTCGTTTTTTCTTTCGTCGTCTTTTGCCCGCTAACTGCGTTAACTGCGAACAAATGACTTAGAAAGAATTAAACTTGACCTACGAAGAGTAGAGCTCTGTTTGATAGGTCTGGAATGAGTTCGGACAACGAGATTCATAACGTTTGTGCCGTCGATTAGATTGAGCAAACGTTAAGCAGAATCTTTTTTGAGATACAAACCGTTTGCGCTCTATGAGCCACTACAGTTCTGCGACAAATATCTATAATGTAGGTATCTATAGAAAGTAGGGTAAAACTCATGAATGAAGTTTTCCTCGCAACCTTAGCCGGTTTTGTCGTTGGAGTCCTGTTTTCCGCTATCAAGTTACCGATACCGGCCCCGCCTGTATTAGCAGGTGTTATGGGCATCGTTGGTGTTTATCTTGGTGGCGTAACTTATCAATGGATTATTGAGAAGTTTTTTAGCTAGCGATAATTAATACAAGGAGTATGATTGGCGCTGGCAGCAACGATACCGTTGCTTGGGCGTTTGCCCATATACGTTAGACACCGCAATCGCAGATTGTTGTGCCATAGACCAAACTGGTACTGTGCGGTGACAAGGATAGCAATTGGCATATTAAAACTCGCTGTATATGCCGAGTCTTCAGGGAACCAAGTCCGTTCATAAATGACTGCAGTTCTAAAAACGTTTTTAGAACAGTAACTTTTTTGAATATTGATCGGAGATAGAAATGAGCGATTTAAAAGCAGCAGCACTACGTGCACTTAAACTAATGGACCTAACTACGCTGAATGATGATGACACTGATGCGAAAGTTATTTCACTATGTCATGACGCAAAATCAGCAGTAGGTAACACAGCTGCAATTTGTATTTACCCTCGCTTTATTCCTATTGCTAAGAAGACACTTCGTGAGCAAGGTACGCCAGAAGTTCGCATCGCAACTGTAACTAACTTCCCACACGGTAACGACGATATCGAGATCGCTGTTGCTGAAACTAAAGCGGCAGTAGCTTACGGTGCAGATGAAGTAGACGTAGTATTCCCTTACCGTGCTCTAATGGCAGGTAACGAAGAAGTGGGCTTCGAGCTAGTTAAGCAATGTAAAGAAGCTTGTGGTGATATTCTTCTTAAAGTAATCATTGAAACTGGTGAACTAAAAGAAGAAGCACTAATCAAGAAAGCATCTGAAATCTGTATCAAAGCTGGCGCAGACTTCATTAAAACTTCAACGGGTAAAGTGCCAGTAAACGCAACACCTGAATACGCTCGTATGATGCTAGAAGTGATTCGTGATATGGGTGTTGCACAAACTGTTGGTTTCAAACCAGCTGGTGGCGTTCGTACTGCTGAAGATGCAGCGGACTACCTAGCAATGGCTGATGAAATCCTAGGCGATAACTGGGTTGATGCTCGTCACTACCGTTTCGGTGCGTCAAGCCTGCTAACAAACCTACTAAATACATTAGAAGTAACAGACGAAACTGCTGATCCAGCAGCATACTAATTTTCTCGTCATATTTGACGCCTCAGCGTTGTTGACTGCGTAACACCAAATATTTAGAGAAATGATAACAACAAAGTCTGTTTGGTGGAGTAGCGAGCCGCTGCTCCACATTACCTCTTTACCTTATAACCATCGCTTGCTAAAGCGTGGGAGGATCTAATGTACTTACCTCAAGAAATCATTCGTAAAAAACGCGATGGCGAAGTGCTTACCGCGGAAGAAATTAACTTCTTTATCCAAGGCGTAGCGAAAAACACTGTATCTGAAGGTCAGATTGCAGCGTTTGCTATGACTATCTTCTTTAATGAAATGACGATGCCTGAACGCATTGCACTCACTTGTGCCATGCGTGACTCTGGTATGGTTATTGATTGGAGCCACAAAGAGTTTGGCGGTCCTATCGTTGATAAACACTCAACGGGCGGTGTCGGCGATGTAACGTCTCTAATGCTTGGCCCTATGGTCGCTGCATGTGGTGGCTTTGTACCGATGATCTCAGGTCGTGGTCTTGGTCATACTGGCGGTACGCTAGATAAGCTTGAGTCTATTCCTGGCTACAACATTACCCCAACTAACGAAGTGTTTGGTGATGTAACCAAAGAAGCGGGTGTGGCAATCATCGGTCAAACCGGCGACTTAGCACCAGCCGATAAGCGCGTATACGCGACGCGTGATATTACTGCGACGGTTGATAACATCTCGTTGATCACCGCTTCAATTCTTTCTAAGAAACTAGCAGCAGGTCTTGAATCACTAGTGATGGATGTAAAAGTCGGCTCTGGTGCATTTATGCCAACTTACGAAGCGTCCGAAGAGCTAGCAAAATCTATTGTTGCCGTAGCAAACGGTGCAGGCACGAAGACAACGGCTATCCTTACCGATATGAACCAAGTATTGGCTTCTTCGGCGGGTAACGCAGTTGAAGTACGTGAAGCCGTTCAGTTCTTAACGGGTGAATACCGTAACCCTCGTCTACTTGAAGTGACTATGGCGTCATGTGCGGAGATGTTGGTTCTAGGCAAGCTTGCTGATAACACTGAAGATGCGCGCGCCAAGTTGATGGAAGTGCTCGACAACGGTAAAGCGGCAGAGTGTTTCGGCAAGATGGTTGCTGGCCTTGGTGGCCCTGCTGATTTTGTTGAAAACTACGATAACTACCTTGAAAAAGCGGACATCATCAAGCCTGTATACGCTGATCAAAACGGTACTGTCTCAGCGATGGATACTCGTGCAATTGGTATGGCTGTTGTGTCTATGGGTGGTGGTCGCCGTGTTGCAACAGACGTTATTGACTATGCCGTGGGCTTTGACAGCTTCATCCGCTTAGGTGAAGAGGCATCAAGTGACAAGCCTCTAGCGGTTATCCACGCTCGCAATGAAGAGCAGTGGCAAGAAGCAGCGCAAGCACTGAAAGCCGCGATCACGATTGGTGGTGAGTACACACCAACGCCAGAGGTGTATCGTCAGATTCGCGCTGAAGATCTTTAAACTCTTCATATTTGAACTTGCAGCGGCGTTAACTGCGCTCGCTCCCCCCAGTCACATAGACGAGCTATGCTCAGGGGATTCGCTTGCTTGTTGCCTTGCTGCAAGTCCAACTATTTTGAGTTGAATTACTATTATTATTAGATTGGTCGATTGAGCTGTTGTTCTTGACCAATCAAAGGAAGAGAGCAATGAAAAGAGCATTTATTTTAGTCTTAGACTCATTTGGTATCGGTGCGACAGCTGATGCGAAAGACTTTGGTGACGTTGGTTCAGATACCCTAGGTCATATTGCTGAACAGTGTGATAAAGGCTTAGCGGATAACGCTGATCGTAGCGGCGCACTAAAACTACCGAACTTATCTAAGCTTGGCCTAGCAATGGCACACAAAGAGTCGACAGGTAGCTTTGCACCAGGTCTTGATGCAGACGCGGAAATCATCGGTGCTTATGGCCACGCGGCTGAGCTTTCTTCTGGTAAAGATACGCCATCAGGCCACTGGGAGATTGCAGGTGTACCTGTACTGTTTGATTGGGGCTACTTCACTGACAAAGAGAACAGTTTCCCTAAAGAGCTAACTGACCGCATCCTTGAGCGTGCAGGTCTTGACGGTTTCCTAGGTAACTGTCACGCATCGGGTACTCAAGTTCTTGATGATTTGGGTGAAGAGCATATGAAGACTGGCCAGCCAATCTTTTACACTTCTGCTGACTCTGTATTCCAAATTGCTTGTCACGAAGAGACGTTTGGTCTTGATCGTCTACTCGAGCTTTGTCAAATCGCGCGTGAAGAACTTGAAGATTACAACATCGGTCGCGTTATCGCTCGTCCGTTTGTTGGTCCAGGTAAAGGTCAATTTGAGCGTACCGGTAACCGTCGTGATCTATCTGTTGAACCACCTTCAGCAACGATTCTTCAGAAGCTAGTTGATGAGAAGGGCGGTGAAGTTCACTCGATTGGTAAGATCTCTGATATTTACGCTGGCTGCGGTATTACTAAGAAGACCAAAGCAACAGGTATTCCTGCTCTATTTGAAGCAACAAAAGAGGCAATCAAAGAAGCGGGTGACAACACTATCGTATTCACCAACTTTGTTGACTTCGATTCTGCTTATGGTCACCGCCGTGACGTTGCGGGTTATGCAGCGGCGCTAGAGTACTTTGATGGCCGTATCCACGAAGTCATGGAGATGATGGAAGAGGACGATGTACTGATCCTAACTGCTGACCATGGCTGTGATCCTACTTGGCCAGGTACTGACCACACTCGTGAGCATATTCCAGTGATTGTTTACGGTCAGAAGGTGCCTGCAGGCTCGTTAGGTCTTCGTGAATCCTTTGCTGATATTGGCCAAACTTTGGCTAGCTACTTTGGTACTTCACCAATGGATTATGGCAAAAACTTCTTGTAATCAAAATCGACTAAATTAGATAGAGGGCTTAGCCCTCTATTATTTTGTCCATTCTCACTAATATCCGATTAATAAAAGGAAATTGAATCATGGCAACTCCACATATCAACGCAGAAATGGGTGCATTTGCAGACGTTGTACTCATGCCGGGTGACCCGCTACGCGCAAAATACATTGCAGAAACCTTCTTGGAAGAAGTTGTACAGGTATGTGATGTACGCAATATGTACGGTTTCACGGGCACTTACAAAGGCCGCAAAGTATCGGTAATGGGTCATGGTATGGGTATCCCATCATGTTCTATTTACGCCACTGAGCTAATCAAAGACTTCGGTGTGAAGAAGATCATTCGTGTCGGTAGCTGTGGTGCGGTAAGTGAAGATATCAAAGTGCGTGACGTAGTCATCGGCATGGGCGCATGTACCGATTCGAAAGTGAACCGTATTCGTTTCAAAGGTCATGACTTTGCGGCTATCGCTGACTACAAAATGGTTCGCGCAGCAGAAGATGCAGCAAAAGCACGCGGCATTGAAGTGAAAGTCGGTAACCTATTCTCGGCAGAGCTGTTCTACACGCCAGATCCAGAGATGTTCGACGTAATGGACAAATACGGCATCGTAGGTGTTGAAATGGAAGCGGCAGGCATCTACGGCGTATGTGCTGAGTACGGTGCAAAAGCGCTAACCATCTGTACTGTGTCTGACCATATTAAGACAGGCGAGCAAACTACATCTGATGAGCGCCAAACAACGTTCAACGATATGATGATCGTTGCTCTAGACTCTGTTCTTTTAGGTGATGCGGAGTAGGGGCGGACTACGTCCTTGAGATCGCTTCGCTCGGGAAAACGGGATCGGGCTTCGCCCTTCGAGAACACTGCGTTCCGAGAATTGAGATAGGGCTTCGCCCTTCGAGAGTTTTTGGTTCCCGCATCCATAGCGAATCGTTTCTAAATAAACAGGGTTGACGCATTCACGTCAACCCTGTTTATTTTATCCAGTTATCTGTAGGACGAAGTCCGTTCCCGCATCTAGGAGCGAAGCGTTCTAAAAATCTCTACATATCCTTAAGCAACAGATTCTCACCTTTTCGCTTGTTCGGCTTACGGCGAACAATCAGAGTAAGCAGTAAACCTGCGATAAAACTCAGGCCAACCATGGTGTACATGTATCGGTCACTCTTTCGGTAATAGTGATCGGAGAAGGCGGTAAGTTTACCGGTTTCAAAGGTAACTCGGACAAAGCCTATTACTGACCCATCGTGTAGAACAGGTTCCACCAATTGTTGCTTGCCGATGCGTGCGGTTTGTAGCGGGGTGTCTAGACCAAGCATCTCTCGTACGGATTTTGCTTCCTGACTGGCGGCCAGTTTCACCCCTTCAGAGTCATAGATGGTGGCATCGATTACCAGCTCATCTTTTGCCAGTTGATTCGATAGTTTGAGTAAGCGTTCTTGGTCTTGATTGATGATCATATCACTAGCCGAAAGTGATGCCTGTGAGATCAGAATATTGGTCAGCGTCTCTAGTTGGTTAGCCTGAATCTCTTCGTTCCCCTTCGTAATTTTGACGCTGTTAATCCCAATGGTTGCCACCATAGCAATCAAAGAGATAATCGCGAGTACTTTCATCGCAGTACGAAAAGAAAACAGAGATGAGTCCATTTTTCACCTAAATAGAGCTTAATTATATTTTAGAGCATATTGAGACTTGCGCACCCAAATTGCAATAGGTTAACGTGTTGAGAGACTTTTTAGGAATAGTAGACATGGACACGTTAAAGACTCTCTCTATACGTAAACACATCCCCCTCATTAACCGCCTACCAGAATCTCGACTTGCTACCCAGTTTGATAAAGCCAATGCAGGTTGGGTTGTTTTTGGTGAGTACCTCTGCCCAAGTCAGTTTGAAGACATCGACTTCTTCGTTGGTTACTACAATGCTGTGGTCGACGTTTGGAAGGTTGGGCGTTATGAAGTGGCCTTAATGGCTGGCGAACTAACGCCTGAGCATGAAGAGATTTTACAAGGCTTAGAGCTAGATTACTCAACACTGGTCGATATGCCAGACCTGTCTAAACCGGGTTTGATCGTATTGGATATGGATTCGACCGCGATTCAAATCGAGTGTATTGATGAGATCGCTAAACTCGCGGGTGTGGGTGAAGAAGTAGCGGAAGTCACTGAACGTGCGATGCAAGGAGAGCTTGATTTTGAGCAGAGCTTACGCCAACGTGTGGGCAAGCTTGCAGGCGCTGATGAGTCAATCTTGAGTGAAGTGCGCGCCGAGTTACCTCTGATGCCTGATTTACCCGAGCTGATTGGCACACTAAAACAGTATGGCTGGAAAACGGCGATTGCATCGGGCGGCTTTACCTATTTCTCAGACCACCTCAAGCAGATGTTAGCGCTTGACCATGCTCAGTCCAACCAACTTGAAATCGTTAAAGGTAAACTGACCGGTAAGGTGCTTGGTGACGTAGTCTCAGCGCAAACGAAAGCGGATATTCTGGTAGAGCTGGCAGAGCAATACGATATTGAGTCTCACAATACGATTGCTGTCGGCGATGGAGCCAATGATTTGGTGATGATGGAAGCGGCGGGCTTAGGCATTGCTTATCATGCGAAACCGAAAGTTGAGCAGCAAGCTAAGAGTGCCGTTCGCTATTCTGGCTTAGGTGGTATTGTGTGTATTCTTTCTGCACTGCTAGTGAAGCAAAAGCGGGTCAGCTTTAAACCTCAACCATAAGCATTCAAAGCGAGGCAGCCAATGCCTCGCTTTTTTATTGGGTTAAGCCTAAACGGATTAACACTTCTTCGGTGATGTCAGTCAGTTCGCCATAACCAACAATATTGTGGATGTCTTTTTCAAGGTTGCGTGCATGGTGCAAACTGATATGAGTTAGCTCGTCGAGGTCTTTGCGTACCAAGGCAGTAATCGGATCAAACACGGGTGCGCCACAGATTCTAATCGCGTAGAACTCTCCCATTGCTTGGGCATTTTTGACAAAGTTCATGCGCTCTTTCAGGCTATCGAAGTCGCTGCTCAATTTCGAATCAACCGATTGGATACGTGTTCCGAACTTAACTGCAGTGAGATAGAGCTCGTGATATTGAGGCTGAGCACCTTCAATCCGCTTCATCGGTTGAGCGAGCAGCGTATTGGTGCGGCCTTTGTATATTGGCCCAAGAGAGAAGTTTTTCTCATCACCCAGTTTGGCCAAAATGGTTAAGTAAGGTTTGAGCGGGTAGTTAATACCAATCGCTTTTGGTCTCAGGCTATTGCCTTTCTTCTCGATAAACAGTGGCGAGCTGACCATTTTATCGAGCAAGATATCATGCAGACCTTCGAGTAGCTCATTGCTTGGCAGCAGTTCTTTTTTAGCGATCAATTTATCTTGGTTATGATCGATCAAAGTGCCAAAGAAAGCGATAGTGCGCATAATCTGACTGTCTTCAATGATCGCCAGTTGCAACTGCTTCCCTCCGGGGCTCACTCTAATCACGCGATAAGGCACTTCGCCAAGAGGGAGCTTCTTGTCATAGAGTTGAAGCTCTTTGAAATTGACTGAACAAGTTTCGCCCGCTTTCAATTTACACGGCGCCGCCAGAGCGACGCTAATGCCATGTTTAGAGATATCTATGCTGATGCCTTCATAAGTCGTTGTGTCAGGCTCAGAGAGCATTATCGGCGATTTAAACTGGTATCGCGGTTCTCTACGACGCGACTGAGCATCGAAATAGATACATACCGGATTGTTTTCTGGGTTTCGGGCATGTCTAAATTGGTTAAGTTCACTGCTCGCTAAACGAGGTTTCTCTGCCAATAGATAGTCTTGGCGACTGGTGTCATCAGCGATTTCTTGCAAGATGCCACAATGAGTCAATGAAGAGGTTTCAAGCCCAAGTTCGTTGGTATGCTCTGAAAGTTCGAGCCTCTCTTCTGCAGACAGTTCAAACACCGACAATCGGAATACTTTCCAACTCTCTTTCTTTGCACCAATGTGCCAAAACAGCTGACGCAGTTCACGTGTCGCTTCCGGCATCATCATGGAGAAGAACAAGGTTTTGTCTTGATGCTCATGAGTGAAGGAGTAGATCACATTACTGCTTCCTCTCATGCCTTCCGTAGTGAGCAATGACATACGCTGGTTGTTGAATAAGTTAGTTAAGCTCTGCTGATTGCGCTCATCATGCCAGTACTGCCAAATCTTCTGGTTGTTTTCTGTCATTAGGGCAAGTTTTAACTCATTACCGCTAAAGAACACCGGTAGATTACAGGTGTGTTTTAAGTAGGTATGCTCAAAACCACGTGAACGAGCACGAATGATCTTATCTTGATTGTCGTGGCGAGTCTTTTGTCCTTCACTTTTTAGCAGTTGCTCAATCACATCTTCGATAATATTGGTGGTATCAAGCTTGAGTAGCCGTAGATACTTAACCGCATCGTTCTCGTAAGACTCATCGATGCCAACAATACGATAAGGAATGACGGAATGTATCCCTTCCACTTCAACGGTTTTGCTCAGTTCAACCAGACGAACGTCAATGACTTCACCAAGTTTGTAATTGAAGGCTGAGGGTACTTTAAATTTAGCGCCGGAAGGAGAGAGATCGACAGTCACGGCATGGACAATCTGTCCGCTCAGCAGTTCAATCTCGATCTGGGAAGAGATTTTTAGACGGTTCTCTTTGCGTTTCAGGTCATAACCCATTACTACCGCTTCGACATCAATACCATTGATATCGGTGGTGATCTCGGTTCCTAGTGGTTTGCCACGTTTTTGCATCACTCTGAAATTGTTATGAGTATTGCAAAGTGCTTCCCAAACCCCTTCGGTATAACCACCAAACTTGCGCGTGTTCTTGTGGTAGGCATTAAATGCAACGTCATCGAGCCAATGTTTAAGGCCATCGAGCTCGTATTCTCTACATTCACCTTTGACTCGTCCGCGGAGGTCGATAGGTTTAGTGCACGGTGCCATAACTCGGTTAAGTTCCATCTTAACTAAGATTTTGACAGACGGTGGGTCTCCCTCAGTCATTTGACCAAGAAGAAATTCGAAATCTTCCGAGTTGTAAGCAGGAATCAAACGTTCCGCAAGAGAGAGTATTTCTGGCTGCTGCATATTTTTTTGTTAGAGTATCCCTTACTCAAAATATCGACCTTGATATAAAGATCTTTAGTGATATGTTACTGCGAATCAAGTAGAGATGGTGAGATACGCAAGCGTAGACGATGTTTGCGTCACAAATACAATATTTTAAGAGGCCTGAGGTTACATGGCAAAAGCGAAGAGAGCATACGTTTGTAATGACTGCGGCGCAGATTTTCCCCGTTGGCAAGGACAGTGTAATGCGTGTGGAGCGTGGAATACCATCAGTGAGGTTCGTTTAGCGGCATCACCGACAGTAGCGCGCAACGAGCGTCTTGCAGGTTATGCAGGGACAAGTACAGAAGCGAAGGTTCAAACGCTTTCTGAGATTGATCTGCAAGAGGTTCCGCGTTTTACGAGTGGATTCAAAGAGCTCGACCGAGTGCTAGGCGGAGGTGTGGTTCCCGGTGCTGCGATTCTCATCGGTGGTAACCCCGGCGCAGGTAAATCGACACTCTTGCTACAAACCATGTGCTACTTGGCATCGCAAATGCCAACGCTTTATGTCACGGGTGAGGAATCTCTTCAGCAGGTTGCAATGCGCGCCTCTCGACTTGGCTTACCCAAAGACAATTTGAAGATGTTGTCAGAAACCAATGTTGATCGTATCTGTCAAATTGCTGAAAAAGAACAGCCTAAGATTATGGTGATTGACTCGATTCAGGTTATGCACGTCTCAGACGTTCAATCTTCACCGGGCAGTGTGGCTCAAGTAAGGGAAGCGGCAACGGCTCTGACTCGTTATGCCAAGCAAAATAACGTCTCGGTGTTTATTGTTGGTCACGTAACTAAAGATGGCACCTTGGCTGGCCCTAAGGTACTTGAACACATTATTGACTGTTCTGTGTTGCTAGACGGTGGTACAGACAGCCGTTTTCGTACCCTTCGCAGCCATAAAAACCGTTTCGGCGCAGTAAATGAACTGGGCGTATTTGCAATGACTGGCCAAGGACTCAAAGAGGTCAGCAACCCTTCGGCTATTTTCTTATCGCGCGGCGAGGAAGAAACTTCCGGCAGCTCGGTTATGGTGGTGTGGGAAGGTACGCGCCCATTGTTAGTAGAGATCCAAGCCTTAGTTGATTATTCGCAATTGGCTAACCCGCGCCGAGTCGCGGTTGGTCTAGAGCAAAACCGATTGTCGTTATTGCTTGCCGTACTGCACAAACATGGCGGTCTGCAAATGGCTGATCAAGACGTATTTGTTAATGTCGTCGGTGGGGTAAAAGTAACAGAAACCAGTGCTGACCTAGCCTTAGTGATGGCGCTACTATCAAGCTTTAGAGATAGACCACTACCTAAAGATGTAGTTGTGTTTGGAGAAGTTGGTCTAGCAGGAGAGATTCGCCCTGTACCAAGTGGACAAGAGCGTTTAAACGAAGCCTTCAAGCATGGTTTTAAAAAGGCAATAGTTCCTGCCGCTAACATGCCAAAAGGCGGTATCCCAGGTATGCAGATCCACGGCGTGAAAAAGCTCTCAGAGGCGATTGAAGCATTTGATGAGTTATAGGGAGGCGGGAACGGACTTCGTCCTATGGATCGCTTCGCTGCTGGAACGGGCGTTGCCCTATGGACACTTCATTTCGAGATAACTGGATCGGGCTTCGCCCTGCTTGAAAACTAGAGTTATCCAGCTCTCCGTAGGACGAAGTCCGTTCCCAAATCCCTAGTCCCGCATCCATAGCGAAGCGTTCCCGCTCTTGCCTAAAGCATATCCACTGCTTTCTCAACCGCAGCCACTAATCTATCAACGTCTTCCATGGTGTTGTATACCGCAAAAGAGGCGCGGATAGTGCCTTTCATACCTAACGCATCCATTAGCGGGTGAGCGCAGTGATTACCTGCTCGTACAGCGATACCTTGCTGATCTAACAAGGTGGCGACATCTTGATGATGTACACCGTCAATCACGAAAGAGATAACCGATGCGCCTTGCTGAAAGCCTAAGATTTGCACATCTTCGATTTGGCTGAGTTTTTGGTGTGCACGTTCGACAAGCTGGTGGATATGTTGCTCAACTTGACGCTGATCTAATGATGAATACCAATTGATCGCAGTAGCTAAAGCGATTGCTCCTGCCACATTTGGCGTTCCAGCCTCAAATTTCCCTGGAACACCAGTGAAGGTTGTGCCGCTGAAAGAGACTTTTTCAACCATCTTCCCGCCACCATGCCAAGGCGGCATGGACTCTAGTAAGCTAAGTTTACCGTAGAGCACGCCAATCCCCGCAGGAGCAAAGAGTTTGTGCCCTGAGAAGACATAGAAATCCGCACCAAGATTTTGCACATCAACTTTCTCATGCACGACTCCCTGTGCACCATCAACAACCACAATGGCATGGTGTTGGTGGGCAAGTTCAATGACTTGCTCGATAGGCTGTCTTGTTCCAGTTACATTGGTGATATGGGCGAGTGCAACGATTTTGGTTTTATCCGTAATCAGTTGTTGATACGCGGCAAAGTCAAACTCACATTCCTGAGTCATCGGTACTTTGACTACTTTTGCTCCGGTCTGCTCAGCAACAATTTGCCATGGTACTATGTTGGCGTGATGTTCCATTTCACTGACCAGTATCTCGTCATCTGGGTTTAGTATTGAACGAGCATAAGTCTGAGCAATCAGATTGAGGGCTTCTGTCGCACCGCGAGTCCATATAATCTCGTTAGCCGATGTGGCACCAACAAAGTTGGCTACTGTTTCGCGTGCGGCCTCAAATTCACTGGTCGCTTTGGCGGTCAAGCTATGACTGCCACGATGGACATTGGCATTTTGCTGGCTGTAGTAATCAGAAATCGCTTTGATAACACACTGAGGTTTTTGACTCGTCGCGGCGCTATCAAGGTAAACAAGTCTCTGGTCATTAATTTGTTGCTTTAAAGCGGGAAACTCATCGGCAATAAGCTTGGCGTCGAACATTATTCATCACCCAGTTTATGGTATTGCAGGGTAGGGATGGTGACCATAGGCTCTGCGACTGTCCACGCGTGAGCTTTGCCAGATAAATTAATGATAATCTCCATCGCAAATTCGAGAGCAGTGCCCGGCCCTTGGCTAGTCAGCAAATTATGGTTTACATCATAAGTGACGCGTTTAACTCGCCAGTTTTTCTTTTCAATATGACTTTCGAAGCTAGGGTGACAAGTCATTAAAGCTTCTGAGTACAGACCATGATGAGCTAACACTAAAGCAGGTGCCGCGCAGATTGCGGCGACCAGCTTGCCTTCGTACATCTGCTGACGAACTATCTCGACCAAAACGGTACTATCTCGGAATACCTCAGCGCCGCCAACGCCACCCGGTAAAATGACAGCATCAAATTCATCATCAGCAATGTCGACTAGCTTACAATCAGCACTAAGAGTGACATCTCGTGATGCTTTCATGGTGAGGTTGCCATCAAAATCAGCGCTAGCCACAACAACTTGATAGCCCGCGCGCACCATCATATCTATGATGGTAATAGCTTCCATTTCTTCACTACCGGGCGCGATTGGGACGAGTACTTTTTTAGTCATTATGAATTCCAACTTTGTTCTATGTTTTTGATGGCTTGATACAGTTTGCTGTTTTTGGGCGTCGAGATGCCATGGTGCTGCGCACGCTCAAGTAAGTATCCAGTAATAAAGTCTATCTCGCTTGGGCGGCGATGGAAAATATCTTGCTGCATAGAAGAGTGATTTGCAGCGGTTGCCTCTATAACGTGATTGACTGTTTGCGACAGTTGCTCACGTGAAAGCGGGATCTGTTCAGCGGCTAGCACTGGATAGATTTCATCCAGTAGCGCATTCACTTCAAGTAGGTGCTCTTGGGCGGCAAGCTGACCATTTTTGACTTGATGAATGGCCGTGAGAGGGTTTATTGCACAATTTATCGCGAGTTTAGTCCATAGCGCGTGGTGAATATTGTAATTCCAAGCTGTGACAGGAAGTGCATGAGTAAAGATTTCCTCCAGAAATGAACACTTGTTGCCGAGTGAATTGAAACCACCTAGCTGTGTTTGACCTATGCCTGTATGCAGAACTTGTTGTTTACTTGGCTTATACGCGCCGTGGGTGGTTGTAGCCAGTACTAACGGGTTGTTAGGCATTTTATGCACTACGGCTTCTGCTGTGCCCATGCCGTTATGCATTAGCGCTAGGATGGTCTCTGGGCTTATGTGTGGCATTAGTGGGGTCAGTGCTGCATCAACTTGCCACGCTTTTACCGTAATAAGAATCAGGTCGGCTTGCTCAATACTGTTAGTGTCGCGGTTAGAAAAGGTTTGCGGCGGTAGCTGATCAAGTTGAAGGGTGAGTCTTGGTTCGATAGAGGTCGACCAGAGAGAAACATTGTGCCCTGCTGCTTGAAACTTGGATGCCCACAATGAGCCAATTGCTCCCGGGCCTAGGATAAGAATATTCACTGAACGCTCGCAAGTAGATAACTTTGCACCAAGGATAATGTCAGCGAAGGGGAAAGCAATAAAAATGGCACCCAAAGGTGCCATTTTTAGTCAATACATCAACAATTAGAAGTTGTATTGTACGCGGTAGATTACAAGATCTTGGTAATCTTTACGTGCAAGTTTGTTAACTGTGTAACGGTATAGGATACCTGTTGACCAGTTTTGTGTGACATTCCACATTGCATTTAGGCTACCGTTTAGACCCCAGCTTTCTGAGCTTTCATTAGAGCCAGCAGTTGTGCTTTGAAGAGTAGAGTACGCATCGTTACGTGCAAATTCTAGCTCATTCCAAGTAGAGAAGGTAAAGTTTTGACCTGCAATATCTGTATTGTAGTAACCAACGTAGCCAAACATACCGCCGTTGCTGCCTTTGATATCACCAGAATTGATTTGGTGTACACCAATGAATGGAGTGAAGCCCCAACCATCGCCTTTAAGGCCTGTGTAACCTAGACCTAACACGCGGTTTTGCTCGTGGAAACCTTTGTCTGTATCTGTGTTGTATACTTGAGCGTATAGAGAGATACCTGAGTCAGTTAGGTTGTAGTGGATTGTACCTTTAGTAGATGCACCACGATCATCACCTGCACGATCTACACCTTCGTAATCGTAGAAGCCGTAGATTTGGCCCCAATCGAATACCGCACCACCTTCAATACCGATAACCGCTTGGTTACGATCTTCGATTTCGCCGCCAAAGTTGTCTTTATCGTTACCGATACCGTGGTTCCATGCTTGGTAGTCAACATACATACCACCGAAACCGAATAAGTATTCTGCTTGTGCTGGTACAGCTGATACCGCTGCAACAACACCTAGAGCTAAAAGTGATTTACGCATAATGGGAACTCTCTATGTTTGTTAATTTAAATATTCAGTAGATATTTACTTGGTTGCACAATCTTAGCTGTGCTTTATGGGAGGGAATAATATCGATAAAAATCTCAAAAGCCATGTGCAACCAATGTAAAAAAACATAAATCTGGTGATCGGGATCTCATTAACAGACTAAAATTTTAAATGTAACGGAACTTTCATTGCATTGCACAGAAAGTGATATAGGTATCGATTACGCAAACGTTGGCCTAAATTTTTATGCTTATCATGTATTCAACATATTCGGTGAATGATCGGGTTGGTGTGTTGTAACGTAACTGTTAATAAAAAGATGGGGAGTTACATTTATGCCTGAGATTATGCTTTTTCCTTTGAGCTCTTTTGTGTTGCCAGAAGGGAAAATGCGCTTAAGGATTTTTGAGCCACGATATAAAAGATTGGTTTCTCAAGCGATGAAAGCCGATGGAACCTTTGGTGTGTGTCTGTTTGAAAAGCGTGATGAGCCTGATGGCAGTGAATTGTCTAAAACCGGAACCCTAGTTAAGGTGATTGACTTTGAGCAACTTGACGATGGTTTACTCGGGATCTCAGTCACCGGTATAACTAAGTTCGAGATCAAGCATGTCAGAGTTGAATACGATGGTTTGCGATATGCCAGAGTAAAATGGCTACCAAGTTGGGAGTATTCTTCAGTTGATAAAGAGGTTGAGCCAATCTGTCATTATTTAAATCGCGTTTATCAGCAGTTCCCTGATATTGGCAATCTCTACGAGCAAAAGTTTTTTGATGATGCCAGTTGGGTCAGTCAACGTTGGTTAGAAATACTCCCTCTGACCAATCAGCAATTTGATCGTTTAGTCGGGCAAAAAGATTGCACAGGTGCTGTTCGTTTTCTTACAAAAACCTTAGGAGATGAGCTGACACAGTGATCCAAATAGTTTGTCAGACGTATTAATAAGTTCAGGGGCGTTATTAAGGATATCGAAATGGCCAACATAGATACCCAAGCTTTTAAAAAGAATGACTGGGCGTCGTGTATGGAGAAGGTGAAGCAACAAGACAAACAAGCATTTGCTCTAGTGTTTTCTCATTTCTCCCCACGTTTAAAACAGTTTGCCTATAGGCATATGGGCAATGAACAGGTGGCTTTAGAAATCGTGCAAGAAGCGATGGCAACCGTGTGGCAAAAAAGTGCATTGTTTGATGGTAGTAAAAGCTCGCTTTCTACTTGGATCTATACCATTGCTCGTAACCTCTGTTTCGATACCCTGCGCAAACAGAAGGGGAGAGAAGCGCATATCCACTCGGAAGATATTTGGCCTAATGACTACTGCCCACCTGATTTGGTTGAACACTACTCTCCTGAAACGGAGCGCTTGAAGCAGCAGATTATTAAGTATCTCGATATTCTGCCTGAAGCGCAGAAGAAGGTGGTCAAAGCCGTATATCTTGAGGAACTCCCCCATCAGCAAGTCGCAGATATGTTCGACATACCTTTAGGCACCGTTAAATCTAGATTGCGATTAGCGGTAGAGAAATTACGCAATTCAATTGAGGCAGAGTAGTATGAGTTTCCATCCACAAACATCAATGTTGCAGGCTTACGCTCAAGGCATTCTTGATGATGTGAGTGCCTTTACAATTGCCACTCATATCGAGAGTTGTCCTAAATGTAGGCAGCTAGTTCAACAGTTTGAAGCCGAGTGTGGAGAAGAGCTAGTTAGTGAAAGCGTTGATTCCAACTTAGATTTGGATTCAATGTTTGATCAGATTGTACGTTTAGAGCAGAACAGCGAGCCACTGAGACCGCCGCGATTACCAACTTTTATCGAAGTAAATGACAAAACGTTTAGGCTTCCTCTTTCGTTATCTCGCTTTAGAGACAAAATAGGCGAGTGGAAAAGCTATGGAGGTAAGGTCTACAGCGCTTCGATAGATATTTCCGAGCAAGCGCGAATCAATCTGATGTACATCGCAGAAGATGTCACCATCCCTCAGCATACGCACAAAGGTTTAGAATCAACACTAGTGCTGCATGGAGGTTTTAGTGATGAGGATGGCCACTATGAAGTGGGTGATTACTTACTTAAAGATGGTTCAGTGAAACACAGTCCGTTCACCCGCGTCGGCGAAGATTGCTTATGTTTGACCGTGCTTACAGAGCCGATGCTCTTTACCCAAGGTGTAGCAAGAGTGTTTAACCTGTTTGGCAAAGGTATGTATCCTTAAACGCAGATAGAATGAAAAAGGCTTGGTTTTTTGAACCAAGCCTTTTTTGATCAACTATTTTCTGTGCTTTGCGTCTCTAATTCCTGTTTGTCCCGTTCCCTTGCTTTATCCAACATATCTGAAAAATAATGCCTTAGTGAATAGAGCATAATTAGGCTTGGAATCACCATCACTGCGGTCAAGATAAAGAAGGTTGACCAGTCGTTGAGGTAATCGACCAACTCCCCCGAGAATGAAGCAAGTGTCGTTCGACCAAAATTGCCTAATGAAGCGAGCAGGGCGTACTGAGTCGCCGAGAAAGCTTGCCCTGTGACTACGGTTAAGAAAGAGACAAAGGCGACCGTCGAAAACGCTGAGGTAAAGTTATCGACTACTAGTGTGGCTAAGAACAGTTGCTCATTTGGTCCAACCTTAGCGATCCATGCAAACATCAGATTACTCGACGCCATAGCAATGCCGCCGATCATCAGACCGCGCACAATACCAAACTTCACATTGACCATACTGCCAACGAGAGTGAACAAGATTGTTAGTCCCCAGCCGATTAACTTAGAGTAATAACCGATCTGTTCGTTACTAAAGCCAATCTCTTTGTAGAAGGTAATTGACATTCGGCCAAGGAAAGCCTCACCAATCTTAAATAGGAAAACGAACAGTAGTAGTGTCAGTGCGACGCGGAAGCCATTTCTTTTGAAGAAATCTAAGAAGGGTTCCACCACGGTTACCGTTAGCCATGCAACGGCTCGATTGCCGACCACCTTGCTATGGCGTTGTTCCGCTTGCGCTTGCAATGAATCACGCTGGGTTTTTGGCTCACCGACGAGCAAGGTGAAGACCATCAGAATGGCGACAATGGCGGCCATACCGTAGTAAACGCCATTCCAACCGACGGAATCGGCATTGATAAAGGCAAGGTAACCAGGCACTGAGTAGCCCGTCCACCAACCAATCACTGCCATCGCAGAAGCTTGCGGCAGTTTTGAAGGTTCTGATTTAGGGAAAGTATCGATACGAAACGCATCGATAGCAATATCTTGCGTCGCTGACGAGATAGCAATCCCCAGAGCTAACATTGAAGTGAGCATCAGGTTTTGCGATGGATCGACACCCGCAATAAATAAGGTGCAAACGAGAACCACTGACTGACAGAGGAATATCCAACTTCGGCGCTGACCTAGCATTGCGTGCAATAGTGGCAAACGTACCCTGTCGACCAGCGGTGCCCAGAGAAAGTTAATTGCGTAGACAGCGAAAACACTACCAAAGTAGCCAATTGCTGCGCGAGTCAGCCCGGCATCTTTGAGCCAGCCTGACATATTCGAACCAATCAATACCCAGGGAAAACCACTTGAGCAGCCGAGCATGAACACCCACATCAGGCGTCTATCCATGTAGCTTTGAATTGTTTCTCGCCAAGACAGTGAAGGGGAGTCAGAAGACATACACTATTCCTTGTTTGAGTTTCCGGTATGCAAGAAGAAAGGCTCTAACCTTGGAGATTAGAGCCTAAGAGGATTATTTTAGAAGAGTTGCTTTTGTAATTATGATTGGCTCAACAGGAACGTCGCGGTAGCGTCCTACTGAGTGGGTCGGTTTTTTACCCATCTTTCTAATTACGTCAAAACCTTGCGTTACTTTACCAAACACTGCGTAACCTGGTGGGCGTTGGTCATAGTCAAGGAAGTTATTGTCGACGAAGTTGATAAAAAACTGACGAGTTGCAGAATTTGGGTTGTTGGTACGCGCCATTGCAATCGTTGCCGTATTGTTCTTCAACCCATTCGACGCTTCATTCTTAATCGGCGAGTAAGTCGCTAGCGGCTTCATCTCTTTATCAAAACCACCACCCTGAGCCATAAAGTTAGGGATCACGCGATGAAATTGAGAGCCAACATAACTGCCATCGTCGACATACTTTAAAAAGTTTGCCACCGTGATTGGGGCTTTCTCTTGGTTTAGCTCAACAGTGAAAGAGCCTAGGTTGGTTTCGAATTCTACCTTTGGACCTGCAAATGCGAGACTGCTAACTAACGCAAGTGAGGCAATTGCTGTTTTCCACATTAGAATCGCTCCTGCATGTAGTTTTGAAGTTCGCGGTCGTTAGAGACTTCTTGCAGCACTAGGTTGATGACATCATTAAGTACTTCTTCGATCTCTTCGTTTGAAGCGCTAAGTGCGCCTGTGCGTTTTGCTGTACCTGTGTAAGTCTTAACAAGTTTGCCCTGTGGTGTTTCTGCGGTAATTTCCAGAACGACTTTTCCATCCATCTGGTTTTCCATTACGGTGTGCTTAACAGACACTAGCGCTTCTTGAACTTCCACTTCCACGGAGTTTTCGCTGTTAACTGTGCTACGGAAACCTTGCGACTTGAACTGATCCAACAGTGCGTTTTCGATTGAGATGCGAACATTTTGCTTAGAGTGAATCGGTTCAATGTTTGAACGTCCACTGTCTACCAAAGCAACATATTGCGCGGAACGCATGTCTTTACTGGTCAGAGTAAAACTTGCATCTTGAACAATATCACTGTTGCTCAATACCGCTTTAGGCATGAAGTTGATTTGCTCTTGCTGCGGAGCTGAACACGCAGTGAGTAATGCCATTGACGCGGCTAGAACCAGTTTTCTCATTGTAATTTCCTTTCTTGTTAACTCTGCGAGCCTACTGAAACGTATAGACAGATAATAGTGGACTATTTAGTCGCTTGTAAAATAACAAATTTCTTATTGGAAGCGACAACTTTTACGTTCGACTTGCCAAACAGTCTAGATAGCTTTCCATCGTAGCCGAGGTGACGGTTACCGATAACTAATAATTGTCCACCGACACTAAGAATTTGCTTTGCATCACAGAACATCTGCCATGCAATGTGATCCGTAATCGCTTGTTGCTGATGAAAAGGGGGATTACACATTACCAAATCAACATCTTTCGCCGGCATTCCATCGAGGCAGTTATTGGCGATACAATCGATTTCTCTCTCTTTTCCTAAGTTTGCGATAAGGTTTTGTTGCGCGGATTCCACCGCCATAAAGCTCTCGTCGACACAGGTCAGTTTTATCTGAGGATTCAGTTGGCCCATTTTTACTGATAACACGCCATTACCACAGCCTAAATCGAGTACGTGTTTAAGTTGTGAATTTTGCGGTAAGTGTTCAAGCATAAAGCGAGCACCGAGATCTAGACTCTCTCCAGAATAAACATTTGGCAGATTGTTAAGCTCAATCTGTTCATTATCAACGGACCAACGAGTGTCAGGGGAGACTTTGATTGGTGTTTGACTGTTGGCATTGCTAAAGACAAGGCGGTGTTTTTTCCACGCCAACGATGTCTTGGTTTCGCCAAGGTATTTTTCGAACAGTTTGAGTGTCGAAGTGTGGATCTCTTTGGCCTTGTTGACCGCAATCACCGGGACAGAGCTCTTTAGCGAATCGCGCAACTGACTGAGTAGCCAGACTAAGTGGCGATTACTCTTAGGTAACTGAAACAGCACCAAATCGACGTCACTTGGAATCTTGTCCATGGTGGTCAAGTTAGTGATCGTCGGGCAGCTGTTTGCTTTGAGGTTGGCGTTTGCCCCTTGATGAGAGATAAACGAGTCACTCATCAATGTAACTTTATGTCGTTGGCTAAACCAACAGCTCAAAGCGCCGAAGTGATCGTTAATAATTAGAATGTTCTGATTACTTGGTAACTCTAACTCTTCAACATGATTGATGAGATATTCGTCTCCAGCATCCCATGCTTGCAGGGTTTCATTATTTCTTTTTGGGTATCGGTACAAAGAAAGAGTACGCTCGTGCAAAGTAAGCTCAGTTTTCATATTTGGAATGCTAGCTAGTCGTTAATCGCTAAATTGTCGCAAAACCGGAGGGGAGAGGAAACTAAAACCTTTAGCTTTATGATAGAGGCGATTATTATCTAACCTTATTAAGTTGTTCATATCTGATGGTGAAACAGATGATCCAAGAAGTCATTGAAAGCAAGCTCAAAGAGGCCTTCAATCCAGACCACTTAAGCGTGATTAACGAAAGTTACATGCATAACGTTCCGCCAGGCTCAGAAAGCCACTTTAAGGTGGTTATTGTCAGTGAAGCATTTGAAGGGGCGCGTTTGATTGCACGTCACCGCCAAGTGAATCAAGTGCTTGCTGAAGAGTTAGCCAACCAAATTCATGCTTTGTCTATGCACACCTATACGGCTGATGAATGGAAAGAGCAGAATCAGCTCGCGCCAGATAGCCCGATGTGTTTAGGCGGTTCAAAATAAGTCACAAAAAGGGGTAGCGTTTGCTACCCTTTTTATTGGTAGCGATAGTCTAGATGTTAACAAGGTAGAAACAAATAAATGCAATGGTTAGTTTTAAAACAGAATGTTTCACGATGTGAATGAATTAGAAAAATAGGAAATAGGGTGCGGATTTATGTTTGTGCGGTGGCTCAAAGTTATGACTATTCTATCGCCTTTTAAACCCTATTCACTCGAAATATCTCTGTTAATCATAGCATTCATCATGGCATCACCTTCTAAAAAGATGATAGACTACCGCACCTGATAAATCCCGCTTAATTCTTGTAGCGAGATTTTTAATAGGATGTTGCGATTTTGGTGTTTAAAACTTCACCAAAACCGGACACTAGTGTCGTGTCTAAAAGTTACGCAAACAAAGAATCTTTTTCCCGATAAAAGTAGTGCAAGTGCGTATGATTACAATAAAGAAGGGTTTGGACCTTCCTGTTGCAGGAACTCCTACCCAGGTGATTAATGATGGTAAGACCATCAAAAAAGTCGCCTTGCTTGGCGAAGAGTACGTCGGCATGCGTCCTACTATGCATGTCCGCGTAGGCGATGAAGTAAAGAAAGCTCAAGTTCTTTTTGAAGATAAGAAGAACCCAGGTGTGAAATTTACTTCACCAGCAGCTGGTAAAGTGATCGAGATTAACCGTGGTGCTAAGCGTGTACTTCAATCTGTAGTGATTGAAGTGGCAGGTGAAGAGCAGGTGACATTCGATAAGTTTGAAGCTGATAAACTAGCAGGTCTTGACCGTGAAACGGTGAAAACTCAACTAGTTGAATCAGGCCTTTGGACCGCTTTACGTACTCGTCCGTTCAGCAAGGTTCCAGCAATCGAATCTTCTACTAAGGCTATTTTCGTTACTGCTATGGATACCAATCCATTGGCGGCTCAGCCTGAGTTGATCATCAATGAGCAACAAGAAGCGTTCGTTGCAGGTTTAGATCTGCTTTCAACTCTGACTGATGGCAAGGTTTACGTATGTAAATCTGGCACAAGTCTTCCTCGTTCTTCTCAATCAAATGTTGAAGAGCATGTATTTGATGGCCCTCACCCAGCAGGTCTTGCTGGCACCCACATGCATTTCCTATACCCAGTGAATGCAGAAAATGTGGCGTGGAGTATCAACTACCAAGACGTTATCGCGTTCGGTAAGTTGTTCCTAACTGGTGAACTTTACACTGACCGTGTTATTTCTCTGGCTGGCCCAGTAGTGAATAACCCTCGTCTAGTTCGTACATCTCTAGGTGCATGCCTTGATGACGTAACGGACAGCGAGCTAATGCCAGGTGAAGTTCGTGTGATTTCTGGTTCAGTACTAACTGGTACTCATGCAATTGGTCCTCACGCATACCTTGGTCGTTACCACGTACAGGTTTCTGTATTACGTGAAGGCCGTGAAAAAGAACTGTTCGGTTGGGCAATGCCTGGTAAGAACAAGTTCTCAATTACTCGCTCATTCCTTGGTCACGTATTCAAAGGTCAGTTGTTCAACATGACAACGACGACTAACGGTAGTGATCGTTCAATGGTTCCAATCGGCAACTACGAACGCGTAATGCCTCTAGATATGGAGCCAACTCTGCTACTTCGTGATCTATGCGCAGGTGATACTGACAGTGCAGCAGCACTAGGTGCGCTAGAGCTAGATGAAGAAGATGTAGCATTGTGTACCTTTGTGTGTCCTGGTAAATACGAGTACGGTGAACTCCTTCGTGAATGCCTAGATACCATCGAGAAGGAAGGGTAATTTTCATGGCTCTTAAAAAGTTTATTGAAGACATCGAGCATCATTTTGAGCCAGGTGGTAAGCATGAGAAGTGGTTTGCTTTATATGAAGCAGCAGCAACACTTTTCTACACGCCAGGCTTGGTAACGAAAAAAAGCTCGCACGTTCGTGATAGCGTTGACCTAAAACGTATCATGATCATGGTTTGGTTCGCGGTATTCCCAGCAATGTTCTGGGGTATGTACAACGCGGGTGGCCAAGCTATCTCAGCACTTAATCACATGTATGCTGGTGATCAGCTAGCGGCTGTAGTTGTTGGCAACTGGCACTACTGGCTAACGGAAATGCTTGGGGGCACTTTAGCCGCCGATGCAGGCGTTGGCAGTAAGATGATCCTAGGTGCAACTTACTTCCTACCTATCTACGCAACGGTATTTATCGTTGGTGGTTTCTGGGAAGTACTGTTCTGTATGGTGCGTAAGCACGAAGTTAACGAAGGCTTCTTTGTTACTTCTATCCTATTTGCACTTATCGTTCCACCAACACTTCCTCTATGGCAAGCGGCGCTAGGTATTACCTTCGGTGTTGTAGTTGCCAAAGAGATCTTTGGTGGTACGGGTCGTAACTTCCTTAACCCAGCACTTGCTGGCCGTGCATTCCTATTCTTCGCTTACCCTGCGCAAATCTCAGGTGACGTAGTTTGGACTGCAGCTGATGGCTTCTCTGGTGCGACGGCGCTTAGCCAATGGGCACAAGGTGGTAACGGTGCACTAGTGAATACAGTGACAGGCGCTCCAATCACTTGGATGGACGCTTTCATCGGTAACATTCCTGGTTCTATTGGTGAAGTTTCGACACTGGCTCTAATGATCGGTGCAGCAATGATCGTGTACATGCGAATTGCTTCATGGCGCATTATTGCGGGTGTGATGATCGGTATGATTGCAACAGCGACTCTGTTCAATGTTATCGGTTCTGACACTAACCCAATGTTCAACATGCCATGGCACTGGCACCTAGTTCTAGGTGGTTTTGCATTCGGTATGTTCTTTATGGCAACGGACCCTGTATCCGCTTCATTTACTAACAAAGGTAAATGGTGGTACGGCGCGCTAATCGGCGTGATGTGTGTACTAATCCGTGTAGTAAACCCAGCTTACCCAGAAGGTATGATGCTGGCGATTCTATTCGCGAACCTGTTTGCACCTCTGTTCGACCATGTAGTTATCGAGAAGAACATCAAGCGGAGACTAGCACGCTATGGCAAGTAATAACGACAGCATTAAAAAGACGCTGGGTGTTGTTATCGGGTTGAGCCTTGTTTGTTCAATCATCGTATCAACAGCAGCTGTAGGTCTACGTGACAAGCAAAAAGCTAACGCTGTACTAGATAAGCAAACTAAGATCGTTGAAGTTGCAGGTATCGACGCTACAGGCAAGAAAGTACCAGAGCTATTCGCTGAGTACATCGAGCCTCGTCTAGTTGATTTCGATACTGGTGCTTTCGTTGAAGGTGACGCTGCGTCATACGACCAACGTAAAGCTGCAAAAGATCCTGCTGAGTCTATCAAGCTAACCGCTGACCAAGACAAAGCGAAGATCCTACGTCGCGCAAACACGGGTGTTATTTACCTAGTGAAAGATGGCGATGCAGTATCTAAGATCATCCTACCTGTTCACGGTACGGGTCTATGGTCAATGATGTACGCTTTTGTTGCAGTAGAAACTGACGGTAACACTGTCTCTGCAATCACTTACTACGAACAGGGTGAAACTCCTGGACTTGGTGGTGAAATTGAGAACCCTTCTTGGCGTGCTCAGTTTGAAGGCAAGAAACTGTTTGATGAGAACCACAAACCAGCAATCAAGATTGTTAAAGGTGGCGCTCCAGCAGGTTCTGAACACGGTGTTGATGGCCTATCAGGTGCGACACTAACAGGTAACGGTGTTCAAGGTACATTTGATTTCTGGTTAGGCGATATGGGCTTTGGTCCATTCCTAGCAAAAGTTCGTGACGGAGGTCTGAACTAATGTCTAGCGCACAAAACGTTAAGAAGAGTCTATTAGCGCCAGTATTGGATAACAACCCAATCGCGCTTCAGGTTCTTGGTGTTTGTTCTGCATTGGCAGTAACAACTAAACTAGAAACGGCTTTTGTAATGACACTAGCGGTTATCTTTGTAACTGCACTGTCTAACTTCTTCGTTTCAGTCATCCGTAACCACATTCCTAACAGTGTGCGTATCATCGTTCAAATGGCGATCATCGCATCTCTAGTAATCGTGGTAGACCAAGTGCTAAAAGCTTACCTATACGATATCTCTAAGCAGCTATCGGTATTCGTAGGTCTAATCATCACGAACTGTATCGTTATGGGTCGTGCTGAAGCATTCGCAATGAAGTCTGAGCCTCTTCCATCACTTATCGATGGTATTGGTAACGGTCTTGGTTACGGTTTCGTTCTTATCACTGTTGGTTTCTTCCGCGAGCTATTTGGCTCAGGCAAATTATTTGGCATGGAAGTTCTACCTCTAGTGAGCAATGGTGGTTGGTACCAGCCTAACGGTTTGATGCTACTAGCACCATCTGCATTCTTCCTAATCGGTTTCCTTATCTGGGCAATCCGTATTCTGAAACCAGAGCAAGTAGAAGCGAAGGAGTAAGGACGTCATGGAACACTACATTAGCTTGCTAGTTAAATCGATTTTCATCGAAAACTTAGCACTATCGTTCTTCTTAGGTATGTGTACATTCCTTGCTGTATCTAAGAAAGTTAAGACCTCTTTCGGTCTTGGCGTTGCCGTTGTTTTCGTACTGACTGTTGCAGTACCTGTGAACAACCTACTTTACAACCTAGTTCTTAAAGAGAATGCGTTACTTGAAGGTGTGGATCTTAGCTTCCTAAACTTCATTACCTTTATCGGTGTAATCGCGGCTCTTGTACAGATTCTAGAAATGATCTTAGACCGTTTCTTCCCACCTCTGTACAACGCACTAGGCATCTTCCTACCGCTGATTACAGTAAACTGTGCGATCTTCGGTGGCGTATCTTTCATGGTACAACGTGACTACAACTTTGCAGAGTCAGTAGTATACGGCTTTGGCTCAGGTGTGGGCTGGATGCTAGCTATCGTTGCTCTTGCAGGTATTCGTGAGAAGATGAAGTACTCTGATGTACCTCCAGGTCTACGTGGTCTTGGTATCACGTTCATCACAGTTGGTCTAATGGCGTTAGGCTTTATGTCTTTCTCTGGTGTTCAACTGTAAGTCGGGTAAACGGCAGCAATTAAAGGAATAGTCATGAATACTATTATTTTTGGTGTAGTGATGTTTACCCTGATTATCTTGGCGCTAGTTTTAGTGATTCTATTCGCTAAATCTAAACTAGTACCATCAGGTGACATTACAATCTCTGTGAATAACGACCCAAATCTGGCGATCGTTACACAACCAGGCAGTAAGCTTCTGGGTGCTCTAGCTGGTGCTGGTGTATTCGTATCTTCTGCTTGTGGTGGCGGTGGCTCATGTGGCCAGTGTCGCGTAAAAGTTAAATCAGGTGGTGGCGACATCCTACCTACCGAGCTTGACCACATTACTAAAGGTGAAGCGCGTGAAGGTGAGCGTCTAGCGTGTCAGGTTGCAATGAAAACTGACATGGACATCGAACTTCCTGAAGAGATCTTCGGCGTTAAGAAGTGGGAATGTTCAGTTATCTCTAACGATAACAAAGCAACATTCATCAAAGAGCTTAAGCTACAAATTCCAGATGGCGAATCAGTACCTTTCCGTGCTGGTGGCTACATCCAGATTGAAGCTCCTGCTCACCACGTGAAATACGCTGACTTCGATGTACCAGAAGAGTACCGCGAAGATTGGGACAAGTTTAACCTGTTCCGCTACGAGTCTAAGGTAAACGAAGAAACAATCCGCGCTTACTCTATGGCTAACTACCCAGAAGAAGAAGGTATTATTATGCTAAACGTGCGTATCGCTACGCCGCCGCCTAATAATCCTGACGTACCACCAGGTATCATGTCTTCGTTCATCTGGTCTCTTAAAGAGGGCGACAAGTGTACTATTTCTGGTCCATTTGGTGAGTTCTTTGCGAAAGACACAGACAACGAGATGGTCTTCGTTGGTGGTGGTGCTGGTATGGCGCCAATGCGTTCGCACATCTTCGACCAGCTTAAGCGTCTTAACTCTACTCGTAAGATGTCTTTCTGGTACGGTGCGCGTTCTAAGCGTGAGATGTTCTACGTTGAAGACTTCGATGGCCTACAAGCTGAAAACGAAAACTTCGTGTGGCACTGTGCACTGTCTGACCCTATGCCAGAAGATAACTGGGATGGTTACACAGGCTTCATCCACAACGTACTGTACGAAAACTACCTGAAGGATCACGAAGCGCCTGAAGATTGTGAGTACTACATGTGTGGTCCACCGATGATGAACGCAGCTGTTATCGGCATGCTGAAAGATCTCGGTGTTGAAGACGAAAATATCCTACTGGATGACTTCGGCGGCTAAATTTCGGTAAGTTGGGGCTGTAGCTTGATAAGTTAATCTGCTGAGCTACAACTCCAACTACTTGAAATTACGTATATAAGATGGCTGGCTGCTTTAAGTCAGCCATTATTTTTTAAAGAGTGGTAATAGTCGATACGTTCTATATAAAACGTATGTGCTATTCCCGTTTCGAATTTAAGGAGTCTAACAAGTGAAAAAGTGGCTTGTTGCATTTGCTTCTCTACTCGTTTTAGCTGGCTGTGAAAAGCCCGCAGAGCAGGTTCACCTAAGCGGCCCAACAATGGGGACGACTTACAATATTAAATATATCTCAGCGGAAGGTATCCCTTCTCCACAGGCGCTTCAGCAGGAAGTCGATCGTCTGCTTGAAGAGGTGAATGACCAGATGTCGACCTATCGCAAAGATTCTGAGTTAAGTCGCTTTAACCAACTGCAATCTTCTGAGTCATTCGAAGTGTCGCCTCAAACTGTCACTGTAGTGAAAGAAGCGATCCGTTTAAACGGTCTTACTCAAGGTGCGTTAGATGTGACAGTTGGTCCATTGGTTAACCTTTGGGGGTTTGGTCCTGAAGCTCGCCCTGAGGTAGTGCCAAGTGACGAAGAGTTGGCAGCACGTAAAGCGATGACGGGTATTGAACATCTTTCTGTTGAAGGCAATACACTCAGAAAAGATATTCCTAACCTTTATGTTGATCTATCGACAATTGCAAAAGGGTGGGGCGTAGATGTGGTTGCAGACTACATTCAATCTCAAGGCGTTAAGAACTACATGGTTGAAGTCGGCGGTGAAATGCGTCTGAAAGGTTTAAACCGTGAAGGCGTGAAATGGCGAATCGCCATTGAGAAACCATCGACTGACGAGCGTGCAATTCAAGAGATTATTGAACCAGGCGATATGGCGGTAGCGACATCGGGTGATTACCGTATCTATTTTGAGCGTGATGGCGTACGATACTCGCACATCATCAACCCGCAGACGGGTAAGCCTATTCGCCATAAGGTGGTGTCAGTCACTGTACTGGACAAGTCATCCATGACGGCAGATGGTTTGGCGACTGGCCTTATGGTTCTTGGTGAAGAGCTAGGTATGCAGGTGGCCAATGAAAACAATATTCCTGCGTTTATGATTGTTAAAACCCAAGATGGCTTTAAAGAGTTAGCTTCTGAAGCTTACAAGCCATTTATGAATCAATAATAAGATTACGAGCATGTCATTATGAGTACATTTTTAATTACCTTTGGTGTGTTTATGGCTGTGATTGCCGCTATGTCAATCGGCTATATTATCCAAAAGAAAGTGGTAAAAGGCAGCTGTGGCGGCCTGGGTGCAGTTGGTATCGACAAAGTATGTAATTGCCCTGAACCATGTGATGCACGTAAAAAGCGTGAAGCGCGTGAAGCGGCTAGAGCTGAAAAGCTAGCAGCATGGGAAAAAGATCGTATCGCCTAATGTAAGCGCTTTATTCCAAGTTAAACACCGACGTTATGTCGGTGTTTTTGTTTGTAGAGAAACTAGTTTTAGCTATAAATTGTGCAGTTTCTTCCTGCTGCTTTTGCTTCATAAAGCCTGTCATCTGCCAACTTTATTTGCTCGTTTAAGCTCGCGTTACTGTTACATACTCCAATACTGACAGTGACTTGAATACTATTGGAGTCATGCTTGATGAGCGTTTTTTCGATACGTAACCGCACATTTTCAATCCGGGTTATGAACTCATCAAAGGGGATATGAGATTGAATACAGAACTCTTCTCCACCGAATCTTGCCACTACTTCATCAGGGAAATAGATCTTTAGAATATTGGCAATGACTTTCAGTGCAGCATCTCCCCCGTCATGACCATAGGTATCATTAACTGCCTTGAAATGGTCAATATCCAGCATGGCGATGCAACGATCTGTGCACGTAGAGCAAGCTTGAGCAAACAGGAAACGTCGATTCCAAAGCCCGGTAAGCGCGTCTTGGTTGGCGAGCTTATACAGCTCTTCCGTAGCCTCTCGCATATTGAGCAGCTGATGTACCCGGCAATAAAACTCTTCTTGATTAAAAGGTTTAGTTAAAAAGTCATTGGCACCTGCTTTTAGAAACTGAGCTGTGAGGGTTTTAGAGTTGCTGCCCGATAAGCCTATGATGCCCAAACTATTGTTGTCATAAGATTGACGTATTTCTTGGATCATCTTGATGCCATCTTTTTCAGGCATATCATGATCTGTAATCACAAAGGTAATGGTAGGATCTTGCTTTAACCTTTCTAGTGCGATTTGGCCATTTTCCGCTTGAGTCGTTTTTATGTACTGGTGCTCTAATAGCTGGGTAACATGTGCACGAACGGTGGGAGAATCATCAACGATCAAAGCGTGATGCTTATCGTTGTTGAGTAGGCGTTTAGCGAGAGGAATTAGGTAAGCAACTGAAGCCATACTATTTTTCAGCAGGTAGTCGACAACGCCTTTTGCGAGAAAACGCTCTCTGGCATCTTCATTGAACGTAGCCGTAAGGACGATGGCTTTATGCTTGTGCTCCAGTACGAGGTCGATAACTTCTCCATCCTGAGCATCAGGTAAACAATAGTCTAAAACGGCAAAGCGGAACTCTCGGTGTTGCTGCAGGATATGCTTGGCTTCAGCTAGGGTTTCGGCGCTATAAACCTGACAACCAATAGCGGTTAACTGCTGTGTCAGGTAGTTTTGGTACGCACGGCTATCTTCCACAACCAGTACTTTATTGTTCAAAGTCGTGCCTCTTAATTTGTCGCTATAGTTTTAATAATAAACCCATCTATCGATCTTGCACGGGTAATTGATCGACAATTTTTTCTATGAGAACCAGCTAAGATAAATTAAACTGTTTTTATATACAGTTATCTTTCAGGTGTATTGTCGGTAATGTCAGGTGAAAAAGTACGAAAAATCATCCATGTCGATATGGATTGTTTTTATGCTGCGGTAGAAATGAGAGACAACCCTTCTTATCGTGGGCGACCGCTTGCTGTAGGTGGCCATGAGAAACAGCGTGGTGTCCTGAGTACCTGTAATTATGAGGCAAGAAAATTTGGTATTCGTAGCGCTATGCCAACGGCTCGTGCATTGCAACTATGCCCACAGTTACTTGTCGTGCCCGGTAGAATGCAAGTCTATAAAGAGGTTTCAAAACAGATCCGCGAAATCTTTTCCCGCTACACTTCATTGATCGAGCCTTTATCTCTGGATGAAGCCTTTCTCGACGTGACAGAAAGTACTCAGTGTCAGGGTTCAGCCACTCTGATTGCCGAAGCAATACGTCGTGACATCTGGCATGAACTTTCGTTAACCGCGTCGGCTGGTATTGCTCCAGTTAAATTCTTAGCCAAAGTCGCCTCTGACATGAATAAACCCAATGGACAATTTGTGATCCCGCCAGATAGCGTGCAAGAAGTGGTCGATAAACTTCCTTTAGAGAAGATACCTGGCGTCGGCAAAGTGAGTTTGGAAAAGCTACACCAAGCTGGCTTCTATACTGGTGAAGACATTAAAAACAGTAACTATCGCGATTTGCTACTTAGGTTTGGTCGATTGGGTGCTTCACTGTGGAATAAGAGCCACGGTATCGATAACCGCGAAGTGGTTGTCGAACGAGAGCGTAAATCGGTCGGCGTCGAGCGAACCTTTAGCCAAAATATTTCTTCCTATCAGGAGTGTTGGCAGGTGATCGAAGAAAAGCTCTTTCCGGAGCTCGAAAAACGTTTAGAAAAAGCCTCGCCTGACAAAGCCATCATTAAGCAAGGTATTAAGCTGAAGTTCGCTGATTTTCAATTAACCACCATTGAACATATTCACCCGCAGCTTGAACTGGAATATTTCAAGCAGCTATTGAGTGATATTTTGAAGCGCCAACAGGGCAGAGAGATTCGCCTGTTGGGTTTAAACGTTATGCTTAAACCGGAAGAGCAGGCGAAACAACTTAGCTTCTTTTAGTCTTAAATGCCTCTAGTTCTCTATGTGCTCAACTTGCGCTAGGACATCAGCGAATGGAGTCGACTCCAGTTTGGCAAATCCAGACAAAGAGCGAGCTTTGATCTTAGTGAATAGTGGCGTGGTGATGCCGCAAAGGAACTTAGTTTTCAGATGAGGTGAGAGTTTTTGTTTGGCTTTATCTTCGAGCGTCTTTAACCACGTCGATACCTGCTCAGGGTTGTACTCTTCTACGACTGGTTGAGGCAAAGTGGCGATAGCACCACGACAAACACTACAGTGACCGCATTCAGCAGGGGCATTGTAATCTGCGAAATAGTGTGCGAGTCCTGCACTTAAACATTGCTCAGATTGAAAGTAGTTAAGTAGATTGTGAATTCGCTCTACATCACTACGCTCTTTATCTTTAAACAGTGACCACAAGTTTTGAGAGAGCACATCGAGGCTCTGCTCGGGGCTATTGACTGTATAGACCTCGGTCATCAGCTTACTTTCGAGCTCAATCCATCCTTTTTCGTTAAAGTAGTCGAGGGCAGCAACCGCGCGATGGCGTTCACCTTGGAAGTGGTTCCATAAGGCATCAAAATCAACCTGACACCAGACCTTAGCTTGGCTTGAACAGTCAAACAGAGCGGAGACAAACTGCTGGCGAGTTGGATCAAACTGACTGATGATAAATTGTTTATCTTTAATAAATTTGAATCGATAATCGGCGAAGTAACTGAACTTGGCTTCTACAAGACCCGCCATCTCCATGTAAACCAACAGCGTTTTTAATGGCAACTGACGAATATTGGTTTCCGTAGACAGTCTCGAAAGGACCACTTCCCACTGTGGTGTATTCTCTATAGCCTGCTTGAGTACCGAGTCGATATCCCCGAGCTCTGGGGTATCACCGTAAACAAAGTTTTCTAGCGTGCTGAGACCGTTTTGATTGGCGAGCAAAATACACTGAGATGGCTTGCCATCTCGACCCGCTCGACCAATTTCTTGAGCGTAGTTCTCGATGGATTTTGGCAGATCAAAGTGGATGATACGGCGAATATCTGATTTATCGACACCCATGCCGAACGCTATAGTGGCAACAATGCAGTCGATCTCACCACGCATAAATTGGTCTTGGATAGATTCACGAACATCGGGTTTCATCCCCGCGTGATAAGCGTGAGCATTGACACCGCCTTTGAGTAGCTGTTTGGCAACTGTTTCTGCGGTTTGCTGTAAAGTCACATAAACCACCGTCGGTGCGGTAGGTTCAGGGCCAATAAGGTTGAGCAACTGCTCTGCTTTGTCGTCCTCTTCACAAGGAACAACGCTGATATCTAAGTTTGCTCGGTAGAAGCCAGTCACAACGAGATCTTGCTTAGCGATCGAAAACTTGTCTCGCATGTCCTCAATCACTGACTGAGTCGCCGTTGCAGTCAACAGCAAAGCTTGAGGAATTTGAAACTCTTTTAAGTACTGAGGCAGTTTTAGGTAATCGGGACGAAAGTTGTGACCCCATTCTGAAATACAGTGCGCTTCATCGACCACCAACAGCGAAATGGGTACTTGAGAGATAAACTGACGAAACCGCTCGTTCTTCAGTCTCTCAACAGAGATCATGAGGATTTTAATCTCACCACGCCTAACTTGTTCCATCACTTGCAGCGTCTCTTCGCGGCTTTGGCTTGAATCGATTGAAGCTGCGGGTATTTGCTTGCTGTGTAAAAAAGCGAGTTGGTCTTTCATTAGCGCGAGCAGAGGGGAGACGACCAAAGTTAGATTTGGCAGCAGGGTAGCCGGTAGCTGATAACACAGAGATTTCCCTGAGCCAGTAGGGAAAATCGCTGCGCAGGATCGTCCTTCTAAAATGGTCTCAATCGCTTGTTGCTGTCCGCCTCTTAGGCTATCGAAGCCAAATGTGTGTTGAAGGGTGTATGCTATGTCTGACTGGTGGGGCGAACTGTCCATCGGGCTATTCCTGCTATTCTCTTCTGCGTCGGTCACAGGTATTCTAATGGCTATCAGAGCAATGGAACACGATTTTAGTATGAATAAATTAGAGCTGCGGCAAGTAATACTCTCGCAACTGCAAAGTAAGTTAGAGATTGCAGTGAGCTCAGCACAAAGAGCGATCGAGTCCGCGACCGACGAAGAGACGGTCCCTGAGCACAAATATGATACGTTAGCTCTAGAGGCGTCTTATTTAGCGCATGGCCAAGCGATGCGGGTACAGGAGTGTGAACAAGAGATTCATGCTCTGACCAATTTGGTACTACCGCAGGAACCGCAAGCCGTCGGGTTGGGTTGTTTAGTGTCACTGCTTGATGTAGAAGATGATCGCCACTGGTTCTTTCTTTCCCCTTGTGCGGGTGGCCTCAAAGTCGAGTTTCAACAACATGTAATCGTGCTGGTTACATTTGACTCCCCGCTTGGACAGGCTCTAAAAGCGAAACAGGTGGAAGATGAAATCAGTTATAGAATTGGTGACATCGAGCATAGCTACGAGATAGAAACCATCTGCTGACAAACTTTGAGCCATTTTTGATATGCTCGTGACCAATCAATTGAGTGGGATGACAATGAAGAAAGTAATACTTGCCTTACCGATACTGCTTTCAAGCCAAGCGTATGCTGCGCAATGTAAAGTGGATTTAAAAAATGAGATTCATCTCAATGGTGAGCGAATTGAAATCGTGCAGACCAGTGGTGAGAAAGCGATTGTCGATGCTGACAATAACTTACTTATTCACGGTGAGAAGATAGAACTGAACAATGAGCAGCAACAAGCGATTGCTCAGTACCGTGACAATCTGAATGATTACTTACCGCGCGTGAGAAAGATCGCTCAGGACGGTTTAGCGCTTGCCAATGATATCGTTGATGACGTGGCGGTGAGCTTTGATGCTCCAGAAGCGTTTGATAGCGTGAAGCAATCTATGAAGCAATTTTATGCAGATATGGAAGCGCGCTACTACAATGATGGCGATCTCGTACTGCCAGCAGATACTTTTTCTTCACTACGCGAAACATGGGCTGAAGATTTTGAAAAAGCGAAAGCGCTGTTTAATGAAGAGTTTATAGCTAGCGCATTCAATGCGATGTCGGAAAAGATGAAGGCGGAAGGCGGCTTAAACTTAACTGAAATGGCGAATGCGATGAGTGAGCTGAAAGAGCGTATCGCGGAGCGCTTAAAGCAACATGCGGTTGAGGTTGAGCAGCAAAGCGAAGAATTTTGTGACTCGCTGGATCAGATGGCAGAACAAGAGCAGCAACTGCATAAGAAGATACCTGAACTTAAGGATTATCAGCTTTTTACGATCTAAGGTAACGATTGCTCAAGGTATGCGATCACATAACAGAGTGCTTATGGCACTCTTGTTATAGACAACTTGGTGAATAATGTGTTTAATTCTGGCTCTTGCTTTTAGGGTATGACGTTTAGATGCAGATATCCCACCTATCTCTCAAACAGTTAACGATTATTGCTTCGCTGATGATGGCGAGTGTTTTTGTTTTTTGTTATCTCTCTTTCCGCTATATCTGGACCTATGATGAGGCGGTTGAGCGTTTTGAGTTTCTGCAATCCGAGGAAGTGAATCGAGTTAAAACTGTCATCGATCTACAGAAATCTGAACTTGCCCGTTCGTTAATCAACTATGCGGCATGGGAAAGTATCACTGACTTTATTCATTCACCTAATCAAGCGTTTACCGATCGCAGTATCAGCCCTCATACCTTTACCTCTCAGCAACTGAGTGGTGTATTCATTTTTGACCCCAATGTGAGTTTAATCTGGGGTCGTCATTACGATGTAAAGGCCCAGCAGGATCGTTCTTACGATGAAATCCGTTATAAATTTGGTGCATTGTTAGCCGATAGTTTGAAATCCAGAACCGACAAGATCACTCCGTTTGTTAAGTTTCTTGTTTTTGATGATCAGCCCGCTCTCCTCGCAACGTCAAGGATCTGTGATAGCGATGGTGCGGACTGTGACCGCGGTTATATGATGTTTATAAAGCCGATTGGCGGTAGCTTTGTACGAATGCTAAAGCAAGCAACGGGCATCAATGTCGAAATTTACACCAAGCAACAAGCAGAAGCTGCGGAGGTTGCTAATCGAGAGAATATAACCATTCTCGAACGGTTGGATTATCAGAACAATTCAACGGTTTGTATTGTGATTAATCACTCGGTCACTATGCCTTCGTTTATCACATGGGGAGAGCTTTCTGCCGTTCTCGCGTTTGCCGTATTTATGTTTGGTTTTAATTTGTGTGTTGTGCATGTGATGATTAAACCGATCAAGCAAGCGAGATTTGCGCTGTGTAATCTCAATAAAGATAGCCAAACTATCACTGAAGAAGATCAGTTTATTTCCCATGAGATGCGTGATTTTGCTAGTCGAATCAATGAGGTTTTTGGTGAGTTAGAACAGAGTAGAAGTGAGCTGGAATGGTTATCGACTCATGATGCGTTAACTAAAGTAGGTAACCGACGCAAACTTCAAGCTTATTGGCAGCAACTCAAGTCATGTTCTCAAAATCAGCATGTGAGTGTTGTCTTGATCGATATCGACCACTTTAAATCTTTCAATGATAACTATGGTCACCTTGAAGGGGATTTTATTTTAAGTGAAGTGGCAACCCATTTATCTAACGCCAAATCGAGTTGTGACAAGTTTATTGCTAGGTACGGGGGAGAAGAATTTTGTATCCTCCTTTCCTCCGAGCAACCAATCAACAATAAGCGGGAAGCGGATGCGTTGCTCTCGGCGATAAATAGCCTCGCCATTACCCATGAACACTCGCCTACTGCGCAATATGTCACAATATCTGTGGGGGTTGCGGATTGTGCGAGTCAACCTCTCGACCGTCAGCACGATATTTTCCTTGTGGCCGACAGTGCGCTCTATGAAGCTAAACACAGTGGAAGAAATAGAGCGAAGATCAAGCCTTACTTAGTAGAGTCAACGCGTAAACTGAACGTTACGAGTTAAATCGGCTATAACGTAACCTTATCTACCTAACGATTTGCTATTTTAATTGTGAATATTGGTGTTTTGTATTAATGTACTAGCCAACTAGTTCATTGGTGCGATTTAAGTGGTATGGCACAAGTAGACAATTCTCAATCTCGCGAACATTTTGGTTCGCGTCTCGGATTTATTCTTGCCGCAGCAGGTGCCGCGGTTGGTTTAGGCAATATATGGGGTTTCCCAACTCAAGCAGCAAGCAACGGTGGCGGTGCCTTCTTACTGGTTTATCTAGTGATGATCCTAGTGGTCGCTTTTCCTATGTTGGTCGTTGAAATGGCGATAGGTCGTCATGGTCAGGCTAACCCTGTTGACAGTATGCGCTCTTTAACGGCGAATCCAGCAGGAAAAAGAGTAGGCGCAGCTGTTGGTTGGATTGGTTTGAGTGTGCCAAGTGCCGTGCTTGCCTTCTACAGTATCGTCGGCGGTTGGTTGATTTGCTTCTTACTTGGTGCCATTACAGATGTTTTAGGTATGGAAGCTGCGACTGCTTGGTTTAAAGGCTTTAGTGTCGAGCGCAATCTTTTCGGTACGATTACTTTTTACGTTCTCACTGTGCTCATTGTTCAAGGTGGTGTTAAGCAGGGGATCGAAAAGTGGTCAACTCGACTGATGCCCGCGCTATTTGTTTTGTTTGCTCTGCTATTCATTTACATCATGACGCAAAACGGTGCGACGGAAGGCTTGAAGCACTACTTGATTCCAGATTTTGAAAAAGTGATGGATCGTAAACTAATCTTAGCGGCGATGGGGCAGGGCTTCTTCTCGCTAACTATCGGTGGTTGTTCGATGCTGATCTACGGTTCTTATCTGAGCAAAAAAGAGAACCTGCCTAAGATGGCAATGAACGTTACCTTAGTAGATACCGCAGTCGCCTTTATTGCAGGTCTTGTTGTTATGCCTGCTATGTTTGTCGCGATGCAAAAAGGGGTAAAGATATACGCTGAAGATGGCTCATTGCTTAGTTCCGATACCCTAGTGTTTACCGTATTACCACTCATGTTCGATAGCTTAGGCTTGCTTGGCCAATTGTTTGCGATTGTATTTTTCTTACTACTGACCATTGCTGCACTAACATCATCTATCTCTATGCTGGAGTGTCCGGTTGCTTTAGTGAGTGAGCGTTTTAACACCAAGAGAACACCAACAAGCTGGGTGCTAGGTGGTTTGATTGCATTGTTCAGTGTGGTGATTGTCTACAACTTTGCGGCCATGTTTGGCTTGGTGGCGATGGTCGCAACCCAGTACCTTCAGCCAGCAGCAGCGCTGTTATTCTGCCTATTTGGCGGTTGGGTATGGAGTCGTCACTCTAAGATTAAAGAGCTAGAGCAAGGCTGTCCTGAATTTACTCAAGGCTGGTTTGGCAAACTGTGGCCTGCCTATGTGAAGTTCGTTTGTCCTATCTTAGTCGCCACAGTGATTTGGGCCTCTTTTGGCTAAATGAATCGAAATTAAGGTCAACAGACCCTAGATAGCCCGCAAAAATGCGGGCTATTTTTTTACTCATTACACAGATTAAGACGGTGAGTTAATCTGACCAGTGGTTAAGGGCTCCAAATCAGCATCGATCACTTCTTCGATAAACTCTTCAACCACTTGCTCAACTTCTTGATCGTCTTGTTCAAAGTAAGCCAAATGGAAGATGGCGTCACCTTCGTTAACCAAAGGTAAAGTTTGCTGACCGATAACAATCCCGCCTTTGCGTGCGGTGAGTTCAATCTCACTGTGGCCTAATGGCGCACTGATGTAAGCCAGCACCTGACCTTTTTCTACTTTTTCGCCTAACGTCACCACAGTCCGAAGAATACCGTCACTTTCCGCGCGCAACCAGCTGGTGGACTTAGCGATCATCGGTGTTGGCAACTTTTTGCGACTTGAACGCAGCATACCAATTGCCTGCATGACACGCTGAACCCCGATAAAGCCAGCACTGATACAAATAGGCTCAAACCTTAGCGCTTCTCCCGCTTCATAGGTTAAAACCGGAATGCCCAGGCGTTCAGCCTCGCTACGCAGAGAGCCGTCTCGTAGTGGAGCATCAACGATCACTGGCGTAGCGAACGCCTGAGCAATACGAAGTGTTTCTGGATTACTTAAATCTGCCCGAATCTGTGGCAGGTTGGTGCGGTGAATGGCACCTGTGTGTAAGTCCAAAATGTAGTCACAGCGCTTAGCGACCTGAGAGAAAAAGGTGTTCGCCATGCGTGAAGCAAGCGAACCCTTTTCGCTACCCGGGAAGCAGCGGTTTAAATCTCGTCTGTCTGGCAGATAACGAGACTTATGAATAAAGCCGAACACGTTAACAATGGGTACAGCAATGATGGTGCCTTTGAGCTTGTTAGCATCAAGGGTGTTGATTAACTGTCTAACAATCTCAACGCCGTTAAGCTCATCACCATGAATTGCTGCGTTGACCATAAGAACGGGCCCAGCTTGTTTACCGTTTATGATCTCGACCGGGATCGATAACGGTGAATGGGTGTAAAGCTTTGCCGCTTCTAACTCAATCACCTTACGCTCTCCCGGCGAGGTAAACTCGCCGAGAAATTCGAATGCGCTATTCTTTTTAGCCTTTGCCACGAGTTTTAGTCCTTTTGCTTGCCGCATTTTTCTCAATAAATTCGACAATCATTCCAGCAATGTCTTTACCAGTTGCGGCCTCAATACCTTCAAGACCTGGAGATGAGTTTACTTCCATGACTAATGGACCGCGTTCTGATCTTAGTAGATCAACCCCAGCCACATTTAGCCCCATTATTTTCGCAGCCGCGACCGCAGTGCGTCGCTCTTCTGGAGTAATCTTAATTAACGATGCGCTGCCACCACGGTGGAGGTTAGAGCGAAACTCGCCCTCTGCACCTTGACGTTTCATCGCAGCGATCACTTTGTCACCAATCACAAAGCAACGAATGTCAGCACCACCCGCTTCTTTAATGTATTCCTGAACCATGATATTGGCTTTCAGGCCCATAAAGGCTTCAACAACACTTTCTGCCGCCTTACGAGTCTCAGCCAGTACAACGCCGATGCCTTGAGTCCCTTCTAGTAGCTTAATTACAACAGGCGCACCGCCAACCATTTCAAGCAGGTCTTTCACGTCATCAGGTTTACTCGCAAAGCCAGTGATTGGCATGCCGATACCCTTGCGAGATAGCAGCTGCATAGAGCGTAACTTATCGCGAGAGCGAGTGATGGCTACCGACTCGTTGACGGGGTAAACGCCCATCATTTCAAATTGACGTAGTACCGCTGTGCCATAGAAAGTGACAGAAGCGCCAATACGAGGAATGATGGCATCGAAACCAGACAGCTCTTCACCTTTAAAGTGAATTTCAGGCGCGTCTGAGTTGATGTTCATGTAGCAACGAAGTGCATCGATGACTTTTACCTCATGGCCACGGTTTTTTGCCGCTTCAATTAAACGCTTGGTTGAGTACAAGCTAGCGTTACGAGATAAAATACCAATTTTCATTATTTGCTTTCCTCGAAAGGGACTAAAAACGATTCAACAGGGTCAACAACGATGCGGTTGTGCATTGCTGTACGGCCTAACAACATACGAAAAGCCATGTTTTCGCGATTGGTTAAAGTAATTTCAATTGGCCAAGTTTCGCCACCGATGCTCAAATCAGAGCTGATCACATAACGCGATTCTTCATGGCCACCTGAGTCGCGAACGATACGCTCATCAATGACTTCAGATTCACACATAATTTCTACGTCCGTATTATGCTGAATTGGGTGGATCCAGAAGCGAACCCATTGAGCTTCGTCCTTCTTAAAGCTCTCTACTTTGAATGCGTGTAAACACGAGGTCTTGGCTCCGGTATCGATTTTTGCATTAATTTTCTCAATACCAAGGCTCGGTAGGCTGAGGGTTTCTCGCCAACCAACAAGTAGTTTTTCTTTCATCGCAGTAATAATAATTTAGAGAGTATTTAAGATGCTCGATTGAAGTGAGCATCCCCAACTTAACACGGTCGTTTTATGCCGAGTGTAGTGCCTGAAGAGGGCAGAGAATTTACCCTTAGGTGCTTCAAGGAGGGCGACTGTAGCAACCATGATTCGCGCTGACTAACGAAAAGAAATCACCGTGACGACAAAAAATATTTATGGTTTAGTGAGGAGCGAAAATAAAAAAGCCAGCTAATGCTAGCTGGCTTTTAGGATTAGATTTAGTAATGGAAATTACGCTTTTTCAGGAATCGCTTCTAGTAGAGCAACCATTTGATCCCAGAATAGGGCAACCGTATCAATTTTCACTTTCTCATCTGGTGAGTGTGGGAACTTGATGGTTGGGCCAAATGATACCATGTCCATATTCGGGTAAGGTTCTTTGAACAGACCACATTCAAGACCAGCGTGAATAACCATGATGTTTGGCTTATGGCCGTAGATGCCTTCGTACATGTCACGGAAGATAGCCATGATCTCTGAGTCTGCGTCTGGTTTCCAACCTGGGTAAGCACCAGAGAACTCAATTTGAGCGCCTGCCAGTTCAGCAACAGAAGTCAGCATGCCTTCTACTTGTTGACGGCCAGAGTCAATCAAAGAGCGAACTAAGCACAACACTTGGATTTGGTTTGCTTCAGTGGTCACGACACCCACATTTAAAGACGTTTCAACTACGCCTTCAATTTCATCGCTCATGCGAATCACGCCGTTAGGGCATGCATTTAATGCGGCGATGAAACGTTGCTGGTCGGCAATCGCTAATACTTGTGTCTCTGTGTCGATCGCTTCGTTGAATGAAACGATGTCTGTTTCTACTTTACCTAGTTCAGTGCGAAGTAGGTTAGTGTAGAACTCGAACAACTCAGCAAGCTTAGCTTCATTTTCTGCTGGTACAGCTACTGTTACGAACGCTTCACGAGGAATAGCGTTACGCAGGCTACCACCGCGGAACTCGACAAGACGAAGGTCAAGTTCTTGTGCGTGACCTGCTAGGAATCGAGCAAGTAGTTTGTTGGCATTGCCACGACCAGTATGAATGTCACAGCCCGAGTGACCACCTTTTAAACCTTTTAGGATCAGTTGGCGAGTTGTAAAGCCTGCTGGAAGCGCTTCGCGTTTGATATCGAAAGTCATTTCACCATCAATACCGCCAGCACAGCCCATGTAGACTTCGCCTTCTTGCTCTGAGTCAGTGTTAAGAAGAATATCACCTTCTAACCAACCCGCTTCAAGACCGAATGCACCTGTCATACCTGCTTCTTCGTCTACCGTTAGCAGCACTTCAATTGGACCATGCTTGATTTCTGTTGAAGCCAGTACCGCAAGACAAGATGCCATACCCATACCATTGTCGGCACCGAGTGTGGTTCCTTTCGCTGTTACCCATTCACCGTCAATGTACGGTTGAATCGGATCTTTTGTGAAGTCATGATCTGTGTCTTCATTCTTCTGTGGCACCATATCGATGTGTGCTTGCAGAACGACACCTTTCTTATTTTCCATACCCGGTGTAGCTGGCTTCTTGATGAAAACGTTGCCTGTTGGATCACGGCGAACATCTAAGCCTTGCTCTTTAGCCCAATCAACGATGTATTGTGCTAGGGCTTCTTCGTGTTTTGAAGGGTGAGGGATAGAACAGATCTTATCGAAAAATTGCCAAATTGGAGCAGGTGATAAGCTGCTGATTTCAGAATGGAATTCAGACACGGATGACTCCTTAAAAAGAACAACGCCAGATTATGTGTTTGGTTTCTGCCATTAATCTGGCACAAAAACCTAAATCTGGCCTATTGGGTAGAGGAGCACAGAATAGCACTCCCTGACTAAAGGGTGTAGTAAAAGCGGCAAGCAAATGTTTCGGTGCAATCACAAATTGTAGATTCTGGTTGACACGCCCTGTGCAACTGAATGGGTAGTGTTTGTACTAAATCCAAACAATAAATTGATATAACTGTAATTAAATTACAATATTCATTTGATCTAAGTCAGTTTTTAAACTTTTTGTGACTTTTGTCACTTTAATGCTTGTAATTAAATTTCTTTGGGGTATATTTGTAACCAACTTCGAAAGCGAAGAGAAAATGCTCAAAGGATGAGTCCGATTTGTCGCCTCCACGGAACTGAGAAATCAATATTTGTAATCTGTTTTAATTGATTTAGAAGGTGATAGTTATGAAAGGTTTACCAAGTGCAGCGTTCTGGCTAAACAGCTCTGTTTACACAGGCAGCTTTACTTACCCAACAAGCTTCGGTTACTAAACTCTAGCTTGTGACACTCGAACAGTTTGTTCACCCCTATTATTGGAATTTTTTTACAGCCTTTAGTTGCTGACATGATTCAACCGCCACTCAAATTGAGTGGCGTTTTTTTATCTAAGCAAAAGTGCGCTCACAATTTGCCCACAAACTCTGTGGTTTCCCGTCGCTAACTCCTATCTCTCTATTTTATTCGCATAAACACATATTGCCTTACGCATAAATATCCCAAATGCCATTGAAAGTTTATGACATGGTATAAAAAAACACCTTTTTGAAATTCAAATCATCAATGATTTTACTTTATGAAATATAAAGTATTTTTCTTTATGCCATCATCTGGCACTTGTTTGAAAGCGGCAGTGAACAGCAGAAATATTGATTAGAGTCTTAATTCTATCTGGAATTTACTATTTGATGACTTTATAATTCGAGCCAATCGATTACGCAACCGTTTACTTTTTACCCTTTTAGGATTCGATTATGTTCGAAAAACTGTTCAAACTCAGTGAAAACGGCACAAACGTCAAAACTGAGATCATTGCAGGTGTGACCACCTTCTTGACGATGGCTTACATCATCTTTGTCAACCCTGCAATGCTTGCAGACGCTGGTATGGATAAAGGCGCTGTATTTGTTGCAACCTGTCTTGCTGCGGCGATTGGCTGTTTCATCATGGGCTTCGTTGCTAACTACCCAATTGCACTAGCACCTGGCATGGGACTGAACGCCTTCTTTACCTATGGCGTTGTTCTCGGTATGGGTCATTCATGGCAAGTCGCTTTAGGTGCCGTTTTTGTTTCCGGTATCATTTTCATGGCTTTGAGTATTTTCAAAGTTCGTGAGTGGATCATTAACTCGATTCCTATGTCATTACGTACGGGTATCTCGGCTGGTATCGGTTTGTTCCTTGCGTTTATTGGTCTACAAAACTCAGGCATTGTGGTTGATAACCCAGCGACTTTAGTTGGTCTTGGTCATATCACAGGCCTGCAACCTGCGTTAGCGGCATTAGGCTTCTTCCTAACGATTGGCTTGGTTTACCGTGGTGTACGTGGCGCGGTAATGATTGCGATCCTCGCGATCACAGCTTTGGGTTTGATCGTTGGTGACGTTCAATGGGGCGGTATTATGTCAGCGCCACCAAGTGTTGCTCCGACCTTTATGCAAATGAACATTGCTGACGTCTTCGAAGTTGGCATGATTTCAGTTGTATTCGCTTTCCTATTTGTTGACCTATTTGATACAGCGGGTACTTTAGTTGGCGTTGCGACAAAAGCGGATCTGATTAAAGAAGATGGCAAACTGCCTCGTCTAAGCAAAGCGCTACTTGCTGACTCGACTGCAACGTCTGTTGGCGCAATGATTGGTACCTCTAGCACCACTTCTTATGTTGAGTCTACGGCAGGTGTTGCCGCGGGTGGTCGTACGGGCCTGACTGCTGTTGTCGTTGGTGTACTATTCCTTCTGGCTCTGTTTTTCTCACCACTGGCTGGCATGATTCCAGCGTACGCAACCGCAGGCGCACTTTTCTACGTTGCTATTCTGATGATGTCTGGCCTGGTTAGTGTTGACTGGCGCGACTTAACAGAAGCGGCACCGGTTGTCGTGACCTGTTTACTTATGCCACTGACTTACTCAATTGCAGAAGGTATTGCGCTTGGCTTTATCTCTTACGCTGCAATCAAACTACTGAGTGGCCGTGGTCGCGAAGTATCAATCAGTGTATGGGTACTATCAGCAGTATTCATCATTAAGTATTTAGTGGCTTAATTTCCGCCTTAGCGAATTCGTTCGCTAAATGTCGGCAGTACACTATTTTTCGCCATAACGGAGTCTCTGTTATGGCGATTATTTTTGCCACAGGGATAAATTCCCCATTGGTATTGTATAGCGCCTGCGTTAAAATAAACGTTTGCGTAGCTTTTCCCCAGACTTGCCTGTTGCAATCGTCCAAACTTCAATGACGTGTTGAGGGGATGCAGATTTTAAAACTATTAGGTTATTACAATGAGTAAAAAATTCATTATCACTTGGGACCAAATGCACACACTTTGTCGTGAGTTGGCGGAAAAACAGATGCCAGCAGAGCAATGGAAAGGAATTTGGGCGGTTAGCCGTGGCGGTCTAGTACCGGGCGCAATCTTGGCTCGTGAGCTAGGTATTCGTCATGTAGATACTATCTGTATCTCAAGCTACGACCATGACCATCAACGTGATATGACTGTTGTAAAAGCGCCAGAGGGTGACGGTGAAGGCTTCCTAATCGTTGAAGACCTAGTAGATAGCGGTGATACAGCACGTAAACTGCGTGAAATGTACCCGAAGGCAAAACTGATCGCAGTATGTGCTAAGCCAGCAGGTGTTGAGCTACTTGACGACTACGTGGTTGATATTGCTCAAGACACATGGATCGAGCAGCCATGGGATATGTCAATTCAGTACATTGAGCCAATCAATCGCAAGCAAAAGTAACTGATTGAGCAACATAGCGACACTTTCTTGATAAATGACCCTTTCTTGGGTCATTTTTTTTATTACTATTTAATAAACGTAATTATTTAGGTCATCGCCCATGTCTGAGGAAGTCAGTAAGAACCTCTCGGAGTCTCTGTTTGCTAATCATAAACAAGCCAAGGAGACTTCGGCGCTCACGCAATATATGCCAACCAGTGAAACCTTCTTAGATCAAAAACGAGAAGAGGATGGCTTCAAGTGGTATCGCAATTTGCGTCGTATGCAATGGGCTTGGCAGGGCCTTGATCCTATCGAGATTGAAGCTGTGCTAGCTAAAATTGCCGCTTCCAAGCATTCACGTACCCATGATGAGTGGCTCGATACCGTGATGGGATACCACAGCGGTAACTGGACTTATGAGTGGATTAAACTGGGCATGCTGCACCAAAAGCGGTCCGCTAAGCTAAAAGGTGAAGAGGCCGCTGATGAAATGTTTAATGCTTCTTTGTGCTTTAGCATTGCTGGTTACCCACACTTAAAGAATGATAACTTGGCGATTCAGGCTCAAGTGTTGGCGAGCAGCGCTTACACTGAAGCGACAAATAGAACCAAGTACATCGTTAAACGCATTGAAATCCCTTATCAGCGTAAAACTATCGTCGCTCACTTGCACTTAACCAGTACAGATAAGCCTCAGCCTGTGGTTATGGTGAGTGCCGGCTTAGATAGCTTGCAAACGGATCTTTGGAACCTGTTTAAAAACTACCTCGCTGAAAAGAACATCGCGATGTTGACGGTTGATATGCCGTCGATAGGTCATAACACTCATTGGAATATGACCGAAGATACCTCATGTCTTCATCAAGTGGTATTAAACGAGTTGTACAATATCCCATGGGTTGATCACCATCGTGTAGGCTTGATTGGCTTTCGCTTTGGTGGCAATGCAATGGTGCGTCTATCGTTTATCGAGCAAGAGAAAATTAAAGCCTGTGTCTCCCTTGGCGCGCCTATTCATGATGTGCTCTCTTCACCAGAAAAACTTAAGAAAATGCCCAAAATGTATTTAGACATGTTGGCATCACGTATAGGTAAGAATGCGGTCGATATTCATAGCTTAGCTGGGCAGCTAATGGCTTGGTCACTCAAGGTGCAAGGCATTCTTGGTAGCCGTAAGACGCGCGTGCCGATCTTAGCGATGAGTTTAGAGAACGATCCTGTGTCACCCTACAGTGATAACCAAATGGTGGCGCTGTTTAGTGACTATGGTAAAGCGAAGAAAATTAGTTCCAAGACAATTACACAAGGATATGAGCAATCCCTCGATTTAGCGATCAAGTGGTTGGAGGAGGAGCTAATTAGATGACATTTCGACTAATTTAGACAACACTTAAATATACGAGCTACCCAGACTTTCTAGTCCTAAGTCGCTCTGTATAAAAATAAGTAAATGAATATGGAGATTCATTATGTCTGAACAGACGAAAAGTCCGACCCATTACCGCTTATTGTCGACACTGAGAGCTATTGGTCCTTACTTACGAGAATCACAAAGTAAGGAAGACGCGTATTTATTTGACTGCTTATCTGTATGCGTCAATGACAAAAAATCACCAGAGCAGCGTGAATTTTGGGGCTGGTGGTTAGAGCTGGAGCGCAATGGTGAAGCGTTTGAAGCGCGTTATCGCTCTGGCTTATACGATTCAACCGGTGAGTGGCAAGAGAAGTCTCTGCCCAAGAAAGCGGTTGAAGATGTGACTCGAACTCAAGAGGTGTTTCACCAGAAACTGGTTGATACACTAAATAGCGAGTTTGAAATCGCCGTCAATATGCACGAAGAATCTGTCGAATTCGTCTAAATTTCTTTGCTTATCATTCTTCTTGACCAAAAAGGCGCTTTTTAGCGCCTTTTCTGCTTGTGAATTTATCAGTAGATTGCTAAAACATCAGGTCTAATCAATCTTTCTCGCCAATGAATGCGATTCTTGATTGTGACGATTTTTATTTTTTTCATAGTAGAAAGGCAATGACTAAACAAAGCGGAAAAGCCTCTCAGTCTCAGACTGTGGTGGTTAAACTAGGTACTAGTGTTTTAACTGGTGGCACATTGGAGTTGGATCGCGCTCATATGGTTGAGTTGGTTCGTCAATGTGCTGAGCTGAAAAAACAAGGCCACTCAGTGGTTATGGTTTCGTCTGGTGCAATTGCAGCCGGACGTGAGCACCTAGGATACCCCGCACTGCCCAACTCTATGGCAAGTAAACAGTTATTGGCGGCGGTTGGCCAAAGCCAGTTGATTCAAACTTGGGAATCACTGTTTGCTATTTATGGTCTAAAAATCGGCCAAATGTTGCTAACTCGCGCCGATCTTGAAGATCGTGAGCGATTTTTGAATGCACGCGATACGATCAATGCACTGGTAGAAAATGACATTATTCCAGTAGTTAACGAAAATGATGCGGTCGCAACCAGTGAAATTAAGGTCGGTGACAACGACAACCTTTCTGCATTGGTTGGCATCTTATGCGGTGCAGACAAGCTGCTGTTGTTAACTGACCAGAAAGGGCTATTCACCGCGGATCCTCGTAAAGACCCGAATGCAGAGTTGATAAAGGAAGTAAAAACCATCGACGATACCTTACGCAAAATTGCCGGTGGTAGTGGTACTACGTTAGGTACAGGCGGTATGGCGACGAAACTGCAGGCGGCAGACATTGCGCGTCGTGCAGGGATTGAAGTGATTATCGCTGCGGGTAGTGCACCAAATGTGGTGTTTGACTCACTGGGTGACAATCCACAAGGTACACGCTTCTTGCCTTGTGCTGAAGCATTAGAAAACCGTAAACGCTGGATTCTTGCAGGCCCTGCGGCTTCGGGCGACATCGTGATTGACGATGGTGCGGTTAATGCTGTGGTGGGCAAAGGAAGTAGTTTACTTGCTAAAGGCCTAACTAAAGTCAGTGGACAGTTTGCTCGCGGTGATGTTGTACGTGTGACCGATAACAAAGGCACCTTGATCGCTCGCGGCATTGCAAGCTACTCAAGCCAAGATATGGCGAAGATAGTGGGTAAGCATAGTAAAGATATTATTGGAATTTTAGGATACGACTACGGCAATGAAGTGCTTCACCGTGATGATATGGTCGTAATCCAAGAGTAAGGAAAGAGAAAGTGGAACTGATTTCAATGGGTAAAGCGGCTAAAGAAGCGGCTTTCCAACTAGCAACAGCGTCAACAGCGCAAAAGAACCAAGCTCTGGCAATTATTGCTGATGAACTAGAAGCGAATGCTGAGACTATCTTAGCCGCTAACGCAAAAGATATTGAGAAAGGTCGAGAAGCAGGGCTGACGGAAGCGCTACTTGATCGCTTATTGTTAAATACAGAGCGTTTAACAGGCATCGCGAATGATGTGCGCAATGTAATTAGCTTAAATGACCCAGTAGGCAGTGAGCTAGACAGTAAAGTGCTTGAAAATGGCATGTCCTTGTCTCGCCGCCGCGTGCCACTTGGCGTGGTTGGGGTTATCTACGAAGCACGTCCAAATGTGACAATTGATATCGCGGCTCTGTGTTTGAAAACTGGTAACGCCAGTATTCTTCGTGGCGGCAAAGAGACCTTCTTCTCCAACATGGAGTTGGTTAAGGTTATTCAATCTGCTTTGGCAAAAGCGGAACTGCCAGCGGCTTCGGTTCAGTATATTGAGAAACCAGACCGTGAACTGGTGTCTCAGCTACTAAAACTGGATGACTACGTGGATATGATTATTCCGCGTGGCGGAGCAGGCCTGCACAAGATGTGTAAGGAAAACAGCACGATTCCGGTGATTATTGGTGGATTTGGTATCAGTCATATCTTCGTTGATGAAAGTGCTGATCTCGCTAAATCTTTAGAAGTGGTCGAGAACGCAAAAGTACAGCGTCCTTCAGCATGTAATGCACTCGATACCTTACTTGTTCATGAGCAAGTCGCGGTAGAGTTCTTATCTATGTTAGCGGCACGCTTAAATGACAAGGTGGCATTAGTCGCAGAGCCAAAAGCTAAGGCTCTACTTGGCGATGCGAAAGAGTTGCGTGATGCGGCTGAAGGTGACTTCGATACTGAATGGTTAAGTTTCACTTTAGGCGTAAAGGTCGTTTCTGGCGTTGAGGAAGCGATTGATCATATGCGCGTACACAATGCGAGCCACTCTGATGCGATCATGACTAACAGCCTAGAAAACTCAGAGCTGTTTATTAACTCGGTTGGTTCTGCTGCCGTTTATGTCAATGCATCAACACGTTTTACTGATGGTGCTCAATTCGGTTTAGGTGCTGAAGTCGCGGTATCTACTCAGAAGCTTCATGCTCGTGGTCCTATGGGTTTAGAAGAGTTAACCAGCTACAAGTGGGTAGGTAAAGCGAACTACTTGCCGCGCAGTTAACAAATCTTGCTACACATTGGTTGAAAAAGGGGCTATCTAGCCCCTTTTGCTTTTGCTAGCTTTGTTTAATCCGGTAAACTGTCTGTCACTTATATGGAGGTGATATGCATTGTCCTTTTTGTTCCGAGAATGACACCAAGGTGATCGATTCTCGTTTGGTGGCTGATGGCCATCAGGTTCGCCGTCGTCGTCAGTGCTTAGCGTGTAGTGAACGCTTTACGACTTTTGAAACGGCTGAATTAGTGATGCCAAGAGTGATCAAGTCTAATGGCAATCGCGAGCCGTTTAATGAAGATAAAATGGTCGGTGGTTTGCAGCGCGCTTTGGAAAAACGCCCTGTGAGTGCTGATGCTGTAGATGTTGCCATTAGCCTGATTAAATCTCAGCTACGAGCAACAGGTGAGCGTGAAGTGCCGAGTGAAATGATTGGCAACCTTGTGATGGATCAGCTTAAAGAGCTCGATAAAGTTGCCTATATTCGTTTTGCATCGGTATATCGTAGCTTTGAAGATATCCGCGAATTTGGTGAAGAGATCGCCCGACTCGAAGATTAGACACGGACTCTTATGGCACAGTTTACTCCCCAAGATATTCAAATGATGTCGCGCGCGATTGACCTTGCGAAAGGCGGCATTTATACCACTGCGCCTAACCCTAATGTGGGCTGCGTGATCGTTAATAATGATCAGATTGTTGGCGAGGGCTTCCACTTCCGAGCCGGTGAACCTCACGCCGAAGTCCATGCAATGCGAATGGCGGGTGAAAAAACAATTGGTGCAACTGCCTACGTGACTTTAGAGCCTTGTTCTCACTACGGACGTACTCCTCCATGTGCTGAAGGTTTGATCAAGGCGAAAGTGGCGAAAGTCATTTGCGCGATGCAAGACCCTAACCCTGTTGTTGCAGGACGTGGGATCAAAATGTTGCGCGATGCCGGTATCAAGGTTGAGGTTGGGCTTTTAGAGCAAGATGCACTGGCGCTTAATCCTGCTTTTATCAAGAAGATGAAAACAGGCATGCCATTTGTACAGCTAAAAATGGCTGCCAGCTTAGATGGTCAAACTGCTTTGAAAAATGGTCAAAGCCAGTGGATTACATCGCCTCAAGCGCGTCAAGATGTGCAAAAATTTCGTGCTCAAAGTGGCGCTATCTTATCGACGAGTAAAACAGTGATTGAAGATAATGCTTCACTCAATGTTCGTTGGGATGATTTATCTCCTTCTCTCCAATCTCATTATGACCAAGCAAACCTACGCCAACCTGTTCGTGTTATCTTGGATCGACAGCAAGCCCTGACTCCCGATCTAAAACTGTTTAAGGTCGATGGAGAGATCATCACAGTCGCACCAAAAGGAGAGCTCACACCTGAGCTTGACGCGAATCAGCAGTTGGATTTGAGCGCGACGTTTAAAGCACTTTCTCAGCAGCATAATATCAACCACTTATGGGTTGAGGCTGGGGCAACATTGGCAAGCAGCTTGATTAAACAGAACCTTGTTGATGAGCTAGTTATTTATCTCGCACCTAAAATAATGGGAAGCGATGGTCGAGGTCTATTTGGTGCTCTAGGCTTAGAGTCTATGGAGCATGTCCTTGACCTAAATATTCAAGATGTAAGGCAGGTGGGGAAAGATATCCGCATCATTGCCACGTTAAACAACAAAGAATCGTAATCATGTTTACAGGTATTGTAGAAGCAGTAGGCACTCTAACTGCGATAACGCCAAAAGGCGAAGACATCAGTGTGACGGTTGAAGTCGGCAAACTGGATATGTCAGATGTAAAATTGGGTGACAGTATCGCAACCAATGGCGTTTGCTTAACCGTGGTCGACTATAACGCAACAAGTTATAGCGCTGATTTGTCGCTCGAAACCTTGCAAAAAACAGGTTTTACTGACTATCAGGCCGGCGACAAAGTGAACCTTGAAAAAGCCATGCTGCCAACAACACGATTTGGTGGACACATTGTCTCTGGTCACGTTGATGGTGTGGGTGAAATTGTTGAACGTAATATGGTTGGCCGCGCGATTGAGTTTTGGGTTGCGATGCCAGCGGACATAGCTAAATACGTTGCCGAGAAAGGCTCAATCACTGTTGATGGTATCAGCCTGACGGTCAACGATTTACGTAAAAACGCGTTTAAGCTGACCATTGTTCCACACACTGGTGAAGAGACAACTATTGCGGACTTCCATGTTGGGCGTAAAGTTAATCTAGAAGTAGATGTACTTGCACGCTATATGGAGCGCCTGCTAACAAGCCAACAAGAACAATCTGAGTCCCGTATTACCATGGACTTCTTACAACAGAACGGTTTTGCGTAAAAGTCGGTGTAACTGCTGCCGACAATAAAACTTATTCGCTCAAGCTATAACAATAGGAATACCCAGATGCCAATTAGTACGCCGCAAGAAATTATCGAAGATATCCGCTTAGGGAAAATGGTCATCCTAATGGATGATGAAGATCGTGAAAACGAAGGCGATCTGATTATGGCTGCCGAGCATGTTACCCCAGAAGCGATTAACTTCATGGCGACCCATGGTCGTGGTTTGATTTGTTTAACCATGACTAAAGAGCGTTGTGAGCGTTTGGGCTTGCCGCCAATGGTGCAAGACAACAATGCTCAGTACACAACCAACTTTACGGTATCTATTGAAGCGGCTGAAGGTGTTACCACGGGTATTTCTGCTGCCGATCGCGCGCGTACTGTGCAAGCGGCCGTCGCGAAAGATGCGAAGGCTTCCGATCTTGTACAGCCGGGTCATATCTTCCCGTTAGCAGCGCAAGAAGGTGGCGTGCTAACTCGCGCAGGTCACACTGAAGCGGGCTGTGATCTGGCAAAACTTGCTGGTTTGGAGCCTTCAGGGGTGATTGTTGAAATCCTAAATGATGACGGCACTATGGCGCGTCGTCCTGACTTAGAGATCTTTGCAGAAAAGCATGACATTAAGCTCGGCACGATTGCTGACCTTATCGAGTACCGCAATAACACTGAAACAACCATTGAGCGCGTAGCAGAGTGTAAACTGCCAACAGAATATGGTGAGTTCGATCTTGTGACTTACCGTGACACTATTGATAACCAAGTTCACTACGCCCTGCGCAAAGGTGATGTGGAAAATGAAACACCACTAGTCCGTGTGCACCTGCAAGACACCTTTACTGATTTACTGCGTAGTGACCGCAATGCTGAGCGTAGCTGGACACTAGATAAAGCCATGACTCGTATTGGCAAAGAGGGTGGGGTACTGGTCATTCTTGGTAATGAAGAGTCAACGGATCTACTTATTCATCGCGTTAAGATGTTCGAAGCTCAAGATAAAGGCGAAGCGCCAACACTGGCTAAGAAACAAGGTACGTCACGTCGTGTCGGTGTCGGTTCGCAGATTCTGCAAGACCTTGGTGTACACGATATGCGTCTACTTTCGTCAACCAATAAGAAGTATCACGCATTGGGTGGCTTTGGTCTCAACGTTGTTGAGTACGTTTGCGAATAACAATTTACTTAAGGGAGCTTCGCGGAATCAAAACTTTAGCCGAAGCTCTAATTTTGTTGCTTCATTGTTAGGCAATGAAGCGAAACTTAATCTCTCGCTTGGAATTATTCGGCAACCCCATTTGTGCTAATTTCTATTAGATATTGCTCACAGATTTGTGCTAGAATCCGGCGATTCTCACTTGATGAACATAGTTAAAGGAAGGCTTATGAAAGTGATCGAGGGTGGCTTCCCAGCGCCAAACGCAAAAATTGCTATCGTTATTTCTCGTTTCAACAGTTTTATTAACGAAAGTCTATTGTCTGGTGCAATCGATACTTTAAAACGTCATGGCCAAGTTAGCGAAGACAACATCACTGTTGTTCGCTGCCCAGGTGCAGTAGAACTACCACTTGTTGCTCAACGCGTAGCTAAAACAGGCAAATTTGATGCAATCGTATCTCTTGGCACTGTTATTCGTGGCGGCACTCCACATTTCGACTATGTTTGTAGTGAATGTAACAAAGGTCTTGCGCAAGTTTCACTGGAATACTCTCTTCCAGTTGCTTTCGGCGTACTGACTGTTGATACAATTGACCAAGCAATTGAGCGCGCAGGAACCAAGGCTGGTAATAAAGGTGCAGAGGCTGCACTAAGCGCACTTGAGATGATTAACGTTCTTTCAGAAATCGATTCCTAATGGGGGCCAGTGTGAAACCAGCCGCACGTCGTAATGCACGTCGATTCGCTCTACAAGCGATCTACTCTTGGCAAATTACTAAAGAAAATGTTGCTACTATCGAGGAGCAATTTTTGTCAGGTGGTAAGTATGATGAAGAAGAACATCATGCTTCAGAGCCGGCACTTTCTACTCCAGACACAGACGTTGCATACTTCCGTGACCTGCTAACAGGTGTTGTGCTAAGTCACACAGAGCTAGATTGTAAGATTCGTCCATACACAGCGCGTCCAATGCAAGATTTGGACATGATGGAGCTAGCATTGCTTCGTCTTGCTATGTACGAAATGACTCGTCGTGAAGACGTACCTTACAAAGTGGTAATCAACGAAGCGATTGAACTTGCAAAAGTATTCGCTGCAGAAGAGAGCCACAAATTCGTCAATGGTGTGCTAGATAAAGCTGCGCCACACGTACGTAAGAAATAGTCGATTCAGATTATGAAAAGGTCAGCATTTGCTGACCTTTTTTATATGCAAAACTAATTCAGAAAAAGAAAGATATGTCAGGTGAGTTTAATTTAATCGACAAATACTTTGTTGGTCGCCAGAGTCAGCGTAAAGACGTCTTGCTGGCCGCAGGTGATGATTGCGCTTTGGTTAAAGTGCCACACGATCTTTCTGTCGCTATTAGTACCGATACTTTGGTGGCAGGAACTCATTTTCTTGCCAACGCAAACCCTGCATGGGTAGCGCACAAAGCACTTGCTTCAAATATTAGTGATTTAGCTGCGATGGGAGCGACGCCTGCTTGGGTTTCATTTGCCCTGACAATGCCTGAACCTGATGAAGCTTGGCTAGCGCCATTTTGTGACGCCTTCTTTGCGCTGGCTGATTATTTCGGTATTCAGCTGATAGGCGGTGATACGACCAAAGGCCCACTGAGCTTAACCTTAACGGTACAAGGCTTGGTTGATGCGGATAAAGCACTGCGCCGGGATGGGGCGCGAGTTGGCGACTGGGTTTATGTAACAGGAAATTTAGGTGATAGCCAAGCTGGGCTAGATGTTATTCTTGATTCCAACCTGCGCAGCAAGCCCTTTGCGCAAGAGCTAGAACAGCGTCATTACCTGTCTGAGCCAAGAGTGCTGGTCGGTCAGGCTCTGCTTGATCTAGCCAGTTCGGCGATCGACATTTCTGATGGTGTTATCTCAGACATCAAACACATTTTGCAACGCTCTCAGGTTGGCGTTAGTCTTGACGTTTCAAGCTTGCCTATTTCTAATGAACTTGTTCAATTCTTGGGTTCGGATTCTCAAGCTCAACAATATGCGCTGTCGAGCGGTGAAGAGTATGAGCTGTGTTTTACCGTACCAGAGCAGAACAAGGGTTCAATTGAGAGTGCTTTGGCTCACTGCGGCGCTAAGGTTACCTGTATTGGGCAAATTCGCCCACAAGGAACATTTGAACTCCATAACAGCGGCCAACCGATTGATTGGGATCTGAGTGGCTATGATCACTTCAAGTAAACAGTATTAACTATGACTAACCCTTTAACTCTTATTTCTCTAAAGAATCCGTGGCACTTATTGGCAACCGGATTTGGTAGCGGATTATCGCCAATTGTCCCAGGCACAATGGGTACCTTAGCAGCTATCCCTTTTTATTTACTACTTGTTCAGCTGCCACTGCCACTGTATGTAATTGCTGTTATTGCCTCCTGCTTTATTGGTATCAAGATTTGTCAAATCACCTCTGATGATATGGGCGTGCATGACCATGGCTCGATTGTCTGGGATGAATTCGCAGGGTTTTGGATCACTATGCTGGTGGTGCCACTGTTTAACCTTTCTGCGACTGATTGGAAGTGGTTACTGACAGGCTTTGTTTTCTTTCGTTTCTTCGATATGGTAAAACCTTGGCCTATTGGCTGGCTAGACAAGCGTGTTCACGGCGGTTTAGGCATTATGCTTGATGATATCGTCGCAGGCGTGATGGCAGGCGTGGCGCTTTATCTGGTCGGTAAATACGCGGGTTGGTTGGTTTAGACCGACGGAACGTCGGGAACGGACTGCGTCCTATGGAACGCTGCGCTTCGAGAATCGAGACCGGACTTCGCCCTGTTGGAAACTAGAGTTGATTCCTTAACAACATCGGAGCAACGTTAGTTATCCCGTTATCCCGTTATCCCGCTATCCATAGCGAAGCGTTCGCAAACAAAAAGGGTTGATGCTCTTACATCAACCCTCTGAAATAATTAGATTTCTCGAAGCGAAGCGCTCTCGAATCTCGGAGCGCAGCGTTCTTTCATCCTATTTTAGCTTATCTAAATCCGCTTCAATCTCTGCTATCTTACTTGAAACGACTTTCTCTAGATGACGTAGGTCAGACAGTATCTTCTCTTTAACATCAACTTCGACCGCTTTTTCAGGTTTCGTCAGTTTGTTTAGCTCATCGATAACGAGAGTGAGGTTACGGTTAATTTCCGTGACTTCTTTGTACTTGTGACTGCCGCTGTCGACGAGGACATTCTTCACCTGTCGCGGGTACTTGAACTTGACGCTTTTCGCAAACAGCTCACCTTTTTGCTTACGAAAATAGATTTTTAACACATCCTTGTGCGCTTCTTGACGAAGGGAATAGCGCTCAATTTGTTTAGGATCGTGAATACCTAAACCAGTGAGGTGTGGATACATAGGCTACCTCTATTGTGTTGCAGTAATTATCCCTACCCCAAAAATGAGCAGGGAATGAACAATTCACTATTAATGTAGCAGCCTATGATCGTGGTAGATAGCGCTTTTTGAAACAAGTTAGCAACTTGTGGTCGAGATCGCTTAAGGTGCTAGTTCTGCGACATTTTTTATGAGCTTATCTCTGAGCTCTTGTTGCTGCTCTTCACTCAACTTACCGCCACTTTCACTGGTGATGATAAATAAATCTTCAGCGCGTTCACCTATGGTGGTGATTTTCGCGGCATGCAGGTGAACGCCAGAGTCGGCAAATGTTGCACCCACAGTGGCCAGTAAGCCCGGTGTATCTAAGGCAACGAACTCAAGCAGGGTACGTTTCTTACTCTTAGTCGGTAAGAAATCGACCTGAGTTTTGACCTTAAAGTGCTGTAAGTTTCTAGGGACACGGCGTGTCTTGATTTTGGTAGGTCGACCATCTTCAAGCACATGAGCAAGATGTTTTATAACCGCTTTATGTCGGCTTTCATCAACCACATCACCATTTTGGTCGAGCACCATGAAAGTATCGAGGACATAGCCATCTTTACTGGTCATAACTTGTGCGTCATGGACGTTAAAGTTTCTTCGGTCGAGCTCTGCAACCACAGTGGCAAACAGCGCGTGCTGATCTTTGCTATAAACAAACACTTCCGTACCGCCGCGCGTCGCTTTCTTTGAAATTAAGATCAGAGGTTGTGAGTGATCGTCGTGGCGTAGTAGATGAGAACAGTGCCAAGCGATCTGCTTATGGGTATGGCGCAAGAAGTAATCAGCCTTAAACCTCTGCCACAGCACTTCAATTTCCCGCGCGTTAAAACCTTCTTTGCGTAATAGCGCAGAGGCTAAGTGCTGGTTGTGGCGAATACGCTCTCTAACATCAACAGGGTTTTCTAAGCCGCGGCGAAGCGCGCGTTGAGTTGAATAGAAGAGCTCTGCAAGCAAGGTTCGCTTCCAACTGTTCCACAGTTCAGGGTTGGTCGCGCAGATATCAGCAACAGTTAGACAGACCAGATACTCTAAGTATTCCTCATCGCGAACTTTTTTGGCGAACTCAGTAATCACCTCAGGATCGTAGATATCACGGCGTTGAGCGGTCACTGACATCAACAGGTGATGCCTAACCAACCAAGCGACTAACTTGGCTTCCGGTTTAGATAACCCATGCTCGATACAGAAATCGTAGGCTTCACCTTCACCAATCACCGAGTGGTCGCCGCCGCGACCTTTACCAATATCATGGAAAATAGCTGCGATGATCAGCAGTTCTTTTTTCTGAATACGCGGGTAGACCTCGCAACAGATAGGGTGCTTACCATGGTTGTTCGGATCGCTAAAAGTATTTATGTGTTTGAGCAGGCGAACACTGTGTTCATCTACGGTGTAAACATGGAACAGGTCGAACTGCATTTGACCGACGATTTGACTCCACTGAGGCAGGTAAGCAGCTAGCACCCCAAGTTTGTGCATCAAGCTAAAGGCTTTATGCAGCGCATTAGGGTGACGACACAGGTCGAGAAATTTCTCTCTCGCTTCAGGAATGGTATGCAGGAACTTATTCAGTCTTCGCCTTGCAGTACGTAGCTGACGCATAGTAGGAGGTGCGACCCCTTCTATGGTGGAATCGTTGGCAATATGTAGGAACATATCCAAAATTGTTTCCGGGCGAGCTTGGAACAAGGCAGGTTTGCGCGCTTCAATCAAATGACCACGGCGCTGGAAATCTTCGCTGAGAACGACTGGTTCTGCCTCGACGCCATTTTCTAAGATCGCTTGGTCAAACAGTTTGAGCAGCATTTTGTTGAGCTCTGCCACGCGGCGCAACGTGCGATAGAACTCTTTCATCATCATCTCAACGCCACGGTTTCCTTCACCAGCAAAGCCTAAGCTTTCGGCGACTTGTGCTTGGTGAGCGAAGGTAAGGCGATTATCGTAACGTTTAAGCTCAATGTGCAGTGCAAAACGGACTCGCCACAGGAAGTCCTGGCATTCAACGAGCTCACGATATTCTGCATCGGTTAGAAAGCCGTACTGGCTCATCTCAAGTAGTGATGTAGCCCCAAAATGGCGGCGTGCAACCCAGCTTAGCGTATGGATATCGCGTAAGCCTCCCGGCGTGGATTTGATGTCAGGCTCAAGGTTGTAGGTGGTGTCATGGTATCGCGCGTGACGGTCACGCTGCTCTCTGACCTTCGCTTTGTAAAACACCTCACTTGGCCAAAACGACTCAGAGTGAATAACCATCCTCAGCTGGTGGAAGGTATCTTCGCAACCACAGAGTAGGCGAGCTTCCTGTAAGTTAGTTGCTACGGTTAAGTCGTCTTTACCAATCTCGGCACACTCTTCAACGCTACGAACGGCGTGACCAACCTCTAGTCGCAAATCCCACAGTAAGGTGATGAACTCACTAACCTTGCCTTTTAGTGAGTCAGGAAGTGCTTTACGAGAGACGACAAGAATGTCGATGTCAGAAAGAGGGTGTAACTCACCTCGGCCATAGCCACCAACTGCAACAAGACTGATGTTCGGCAGGTTAGAAAAACCAAAGTGGTCCCAGAGGCGGTTGAGCAGTAAATCAATATATTCGGCCCGACCGAGCACTAAATTGGTCACAGGGTGATGAGCGAGAAACTCTTGCTTCTGATAGTTGGCAAAATTTTCGAGTTGGCTTTTTAGCTCACCAATTGAAATTTGTTGTTCTTCGAGTGTGAGAGGCGATTGAAAGGGCATACAGCGAATCCATGCAAAATAGTCCTAGTGAGAACTAATCTAACAAAATGGCATCAATAAAAAAATATCCCCGACGATGCGGGGATATTGAAAGGAGGTTAAGCGTTGTTCATCATTCGTGGGATAGTGTCATCGCTACGCAGCGTTAGTACTTCACAACCTGTCTTGGTGATGAGAATAGTGTGCTCATACTGAGCTGATTTCTTACCGTCGCCTGTGTAGACTGTCCAGTCATCTTCGGCATCTACGCTCACACCGAACTTACCTGCGTTAATCATTGGTTCAATGGTAAAGCACATGCCTTCTTTTAGAACGCGGCGGTCGTTGTTCTTGTAGTGAACGATTTGCGGTTCTTCATGGAACTCGTTACCAATGCCGTGACCACAGAAATCTTTAACAATAGAGAACTTATTACGTGGGTTCTTCTTGTTGTTTTCTTTGATGTACTTTTCAATCGCAGTGCCGATATCACCCACAGTTGCGCCAGGTTTTACCTTACGCATACCAACATACAGTGCCTCTTGAGTCACCAGACATAGGCGCTTATCTGCTGGAGAAACATCACCAACAAAGAACATCTTTGACGTGTCGCCGTGGTAACCTTGTGGACGAACACTTAGGTCTGCACCTTCTTCATCTGGAATGATAACCGTAATATCGACGTTGATGATGTCGCCATTTTTAAGGATCGCAGGCTTTAGTTGACCGTTGCTACCCACTTCATCCGCAGAGGCAGGGATTCCGTGGCAGACGATATGGTTGATTGAAGTACAGATTGATTTTGGAAATCCGTGGTAATCAAGTGGGGCAGAGTAGGCGCCTTTTTCAATCCCGTAATCGTGACAAATCTGGTTCAATTCATCTGTAGTCACACCCTCTTTGATGTGAGGTTCGATCATCTCTAGGATCTCAGCGGCCAAAGCGCCCGCGAGTCTCATACGTTCGATTTCTTCAGCTGTTTTAATCTTGATTGACATTGGCTTTCTCTACTTAATTTAGTTGCACTCTAAGGTGCGAATGGGCGCATTCTATCAGGAACACCTCATAATGAGAATGATTCTTCTAATACGTGCCGTATTGGCAATAGTGCACTCAATAGAGGTGGAAAAGTTTTTTTACTAGCCAGGATGGGTGAAAATATGGTATAAAGCGCGCCGGAAATGTGGTCAGTTCTCTCTGCTAAGTTTATCTCAGTGGCGAAGCTGGTTACTTCCAACTAACTTATATCTTTAAATCACACACATTCCGTCACATATTCCGGGGTGCTGGGCAGAAGCCTAGTCGGAGTTATGGGGGATGTGGAGGCCTAACCCCATAGAGGATTTTAAAATGGCAACTGTATCAATGCGCGATATGCTAAAAGCTGGTGTTCACTTCGGTCACCAGACTCGTTACTGGAACCCAAAAATGAAGCCATTCATCTTTGGTGCTCGTAACAAGGTTCATATCATCAACCTAGAAAAAACTGTACCAATGTTCAACGACGCTCTAGCTGAACTAGCTAAAGTTGGCGAGAAGAAAGGTAAAGTTCTATTCGTTGGTACTAAGCGCGCTGCATCTGAAGCTGTTAAAGAAGCTGCAATCGCAAGCAACCAGTTCTACGTAAACAACCGCTGGTTAGGCGGTATGCTTACAAACTACAAAACTGTTCGTCAGTCAATCAAGCGTCTAAAAGATCTTGAAGCTCAAGCTCAAGACGGTACTTTTGATAAGCTAACTAAGAAAGAAGCTCTAATGCGTACTCGTGAAATGGAGAAGCTAGAGAAATCTCTTGGTGGTATCAAAGACATGGGCGGCCTACCAGACGCTCTATTCGTAATCGACGCTGACCACGAGCACATTGCGATTAAAGAAGCGAACAACCTAGGTATTCCAGTTTACGCTGTAGTAGATACTAACTCTAACCCAGACGGCGTTGACTACATCATCCCAGGTAACGACGATGCGATCCGTGCAGTACAGCTTTACCTAAACGCTGCTGCAACTTCAGTAACTGAAGGTCGTAACAAAGACGTAGCTGTTGCTGCTGAAAAAGATGGTTTCGTAGAAGCTGAATAATAGCGGCTCCGAGTCACACTTAGATTATGTGCAACCCAGTTGTAGCATAAACTGAGTTATAGTTATCAGCAGGGGCCGAAAATGTAGGCCCCTGTTTTTTACCAAATACAGAATCAACTGAGGAATAGAGAATGGCTGTTACTGCTGCTCTAGTTAAAGAACTGCGCGAACGTACTGGCGCAGGCATGATGGAATGTAAGAAAGCGCTTGTTGAAGCAAACGCTGACATCGAACTAGCAATCGAAAACATGCGTAAATCAGGTGCTGCTAAAGCTGCTAAGAAAGCAGGTAACGTAGCTGCTGAAGGCGCAATCATCATCAAAGAAGAAAACGGTGTTGCTGTTCTTCTTGAAGTTAACTGCCAAACTGACTTCGTTGCTAAAGATGGTAACTTCACTGCATTTGCAGAGAAAGTTGCAGCTGACGCTCTAGCATCTAAAGCTTCTGTTGAAGAACTAGTAGCTAAATTCGAAGAAGAGCGTGTTGCTCTAGTTGCTAAGATCGGTGAAAACATCAACATCCGTCGCGTTCAATACGTTGAAGGTTCTGCTATCGCCTCTTACCGTCACGGCGAGAAGATCGGTGTAGTTGTTGCTGGTGAAGGCGATGCTGAAACTCTTAAGCACGTTGCAATGCACGTTGCTGCTTCTAAGCCAGAGTACGTTAACCCAGAAGACGTACCAGCTGACGTAGTTGCTAAAGAGAAAGAAGTTCAAGTTGAAATCGCTATGAACGAAGGCAAGCCTGCTGAGATCGCTGAGAAGATGGTTGTTGGCCGCATGAAGAAATTCACTGGCGAAATCTCTCTAACTGGTCAAGCGTTCATCATGGAGCCTAAGAAATCTGTTGGCGAAATGCTGAAAGAAAAAGGCGCTTCTGTTGCTACATTCGTTCGCCTAGAAGTAGGTGAAGGTATCGAGAAAGCAGAAGAAATGAGCTTCGCTGAAGAAGTAGCTGCTGCTCAAAAAGGTTAATCCTTAGAGATACGCACAAAGTTTAGACCGTAGCCAAGGCTGCGGTCTTTTTACGACTAAAGGCACCACCTTTAGCTGTGATGGATGCAGACTTTTGATAAGTCTTTATCCATGACTGTTAATCAACAACTCTCTTTTGGAAGGTAAACTCCATGACTACGAACCCTAAACCAGCATATCAACGTATTCTGTTAAAACTAAGTGGTGAAGCACTTCAAGGCGAAGAAGGTTTTGGCATCGATCCAGCAATCCTTGATCGTATGGCCCAAGAAGTAAAAGAGTTGGTTGAGCTTGGTGTTCAAGTTGGTGTTGTTATCGGTGGTGGTAACTTGTTCCGTGGTGCTGGCCTAGCTGAAGCGGGCATGAACCGTGTTGTTGGTGACCACATGGGTATGCTAGCGACGGTAATGAACGGTCTTGCGATGCGTGATGCGTTGCACCGTGCTTACGTAAACGCTCGTGTAATGTCAGCAATCCCTCTAAAAGGTGTCTGTGACGACTACAACTGGGCAGATGCGATTCGTGAACTGCGTCAAGGCCGCGTTGTTATCTTCTCTGCAGGTACTGGTAACCCATTCTTTACCACAGATTCTGCTGCATGTTTGCGCGGAATCGAGATCGAAGCGGACGTAGTTCTAAAAGCGACAAAAGTAGATGGCGTATTTACTGCTGACCCAGTAGCAAACCCAGACGCAGAGCTGTATGATAAGCTTTCGTTCAATGCTGTTCTTGAAAAAGAACTGAAAGTAATGGATTTGGCAGCATTTACACTAGCACGTGACCACAAAATGCCAATCCGTGTATTCAATATGAATAAGCCAGGCGCACTACGTCGCGTGGTGATGGGTGAAGCAGAAGGCACGCTAATCAGCGACGCTGAGTAATTCTAATCGCCGCAGCATAAATCAATTGTGCTGCGGTATTGCCTTTGAAGACTCCCTATTAAGCTTTCTTGAAGAAAGATTTACACATTAAGGTGATATTGTGATTAACGAAATCAAACAAGACGCTCAAGAGCGCATGGATAAGAGCGTTGAAGCGCTAAAAAACAACCTTTCTAAAGTTCGCACAGGCCGTGCACACCCAAGCCTACTTTCTGGCATTTCAGTCGAGTACTACGGTGCACCAACGCCTCTAAACCAGGTAGCAAACGTCGTTGCTGAAGATGCTCGTACGCTTGCAATCACAGTATTTGATAAAGAGCTAACGCCTAAAGTTGAAAAAGCGATCATGATGTCTGACCTAGGTCTAAACCCTATGTCTGCGGGTACTATCATTCGCGTTCCACTTCCACCGCTAACGGAAGAGCGTCGTAAAGACCTAGTTAAAATCGTTCGTGGCGAAGCTGAAGGTGGCCGTGTTGCTATCCGTAACATCCGTCGTGACGCTAACGGCGAGCTAAAAGCACTACTAAAAGACAAAGAAATCTCTGAAGACGAAGATCGTAAAGGTCAAGACGAAATCCAGAAAATCACTGACGCAGCTGTGAAACAAGTTGATGAAGTGTTAGCGGCAAAAGAAAAAGAGTTGATGGAAGTCTAATTCTCCATAAACTTTCTCCATATAGAGCGCTGTGCTCGCTGTACAGCGCTTTTTTATGCTACTCTCTGTCCCCTGCTGATTAATAATCAACGTTTTATGCAAAACTCACAACTCTCTCCTGATTTACTCCCGAAACATATCGCAATCATCATGGATGGCAATGGTCGTTGGGCAAAAGCTCAAGGTAAGCCGCGCGTCTTTGGTCACAAGAATGGTGTCGCTGCTGTTCGTAAAGCGATCTCGACGTCTGCAAAACTTGGTATCAAAGCGATCACACTGTTTGCGTTTAGTAGTGAAAACTGGCGACGTCCAGAAGAGGAAGTGGGTGTCTTGATGGAGCTGTTTATTACAGTTCTCTCTACAGAAGTTAAAAAACTGCACAAGAACAACTTACGCTTACGCGTTATTGGTGACACTTCGCGCTTTAATGAGCGCTTACAAAAGAAGATTGCTCAAGCTGAGGCTTTGACCGAAGGCAATACGGGCATGGTGATCAATATAGCAGCCAACTATGGTGGTAAGTGGGATATTATGCAGGCGACGAAAGCAATTTCAGCTAAGGTTGCCGCTGGTGAGCTCTCTCAAGATGAGATTAGTGAAGAACTCATCACAGAGCACCTCACAATGGCAGATTTACCTGAAGTTGATTTAATGATTCGAACCAGTGGCGAATGCCGCATTAGTAACTTTATGTTGTGGCAGATGGCTTACGCGGAAATGTATTTCACACCGATTTACTGGCCAGAGTTCGATGAAAATAGCTTGATAGAAGCTGTGACTTGGTTTGTTAACCGTGAGCGCCGTTTTGGCTGTACCGGTGAGCAAGTTAAAGCTCTAATGGAAAGCGAATAAAGGATCAAAGTTTGAAACAAAGAATTATAACGGCACTTATTTTAGCGCCATTGGTAATATTAGGGATATTCAAACTTTCTCTCCCTCTATTTATGATTGCCATCGCGGCAGTGACCTTGATTGGTTTTTGGGAATGGACTCAATTTGTTGACGCTCCTTCGCGAATGATCGCACTGATTCCAACCGTATTAGTGAGCGCTGCGACAATTTGGTTAGTGCCCTCAGATGCACTGAGTCTGAATCTTATCACTCAACCCCATTACATCATTTTAGCCTTGGGCTGCATTTGGTGGTTGGCTGCCAGTGCGCTTGCCATTACTTATCCTAAATCGTCGAGCCTATGGCAAAACTCCAACTTGCTTCGCTATAGCTTTGGTATTTTGACTCTATTGCCGTTTTTCTGGAGCGTACTCATGTTACGTGCAGAAGCGATTGAGGCTGATCCTTATCACGGTGCTAGACTGGTTTTATACGTTTGCTTTATCGTTTGGGCTGCAGACAGTGGTGCTTATTTTGCCGGTAAGAGTTTGGGCAAGAACAAAATGGCGCCACATGTAAGTCCAAATAAAACCATTGAAGGTTTAATCGGCGGGATTATTACGGCAATTCTCGTTGGTTGGGGAACGGCTTATTGGTTCGATATTCAGTTTGCCAATGGCTGGGTCATGGTCGGTATTACACTTGTAACTGTCGTGATTTCAGTGCTTGGAGACTTGGTTGAGAGTATGTTCAAGCGAGTGGCTGGTATTAAAGACAGCAGTAACATAATCCCAGGGCATGGTGGCGTTCTTGATCGTATAGACAGCTTAACCGCCGCTTTCCCTGTGTTTGCATTCCTCTACTTCACATTTTAAGGCAAGCTTCGGCTTGCCCTATTCATTAACGGTTTCTTGCTATGCGTAAGTTAACGATTTTAGGTGCGACAGGCTCAATTGGAGCAAGCACATTCAAAGTCATCGAGCAAAACCCTGAAAAGTTCTCTGTGGTAGCGCTTGCTGCTGGGCAGAACGTCGAAAAAATGCGTCAGCTGTGTCAGAAATGGCAACCTAAGTATGCAGTGATGGCTGATGAACAAGCTGCATTGAAACTAAAAGCTCAGTTAATCGATCTAAAAATTAACACCGAAGTGAGATCGGGTGTTGATGCCATGTGTGAGATTTCATCTTGTGATGAGGTTGATACCGTTATGGCGGCGATTGTCGGTGCGGCTGGCTTATTGCCGACTATGGCTGCGGTCAAAGCCGGTAAACGTGTACTGCTTGCAAACAAAGAAGCGCTAGTGATGTCTGGCAAGTTGTTTATCGATGCAGTTGAAAAGCATGGCGCTGAGCTTCTCCCTGTCGATAGCGAGCACAATGCTATTTTTCAGTGCTTACCTAGTGATATTCAAACCAATCTTGGCCGTTGCGATCTAAACGCACATGGTATCTCTCATATCTTGCTGACGGGCTCTGGTGGGCCATTCCGCTATAGCGATATTGATTCGCTGTCTAGTGTGACTCCGGAGCAGGCGATTGCTCACCCTAACTGGTCAATGGGGCCAAAGATCTCGGTAGATTCTGCGACCATGATGAATAAGGGTCTTGAGTACATTGAAGCTAAGTGGTTATTCAATACCGCTCGCGAGCAGCTTAAAGTCTTGATTCACCCTCAGTCAGTGATTCACTCTATGGTGCAGTATCGAGATGGCTCGGTACTCGCTCAAATGGGCGAGCCAGATATGGCAACACCTATTGCACTAACGCTCTCTTATCCTGAGCGCGTGAATGCAGGTGTAGCGCCATTAGATTTCACTAAAGTAGGTGATCTGACCTTCCTTGAGCCTGATTTCGCTCGTTACCCTTGCCTTAAACTGGCGATTGATGCTTGTTACGAAGGACAACATGCGACCACATTGCTCAATGCGGCGAATGAAGTGGCTGTTGAAGCTTTCTTACAACGCCAACTTAAATTTACCGATATCGCAGTGGTTAACGAACAAGTGTTAACCAAGCTGACCGCATCTGTTAGCCCGTCACACTGTCGTGACTTGGAAAGCATTGTTGAGCTAGATAGAATGGCAAGAGAGTTAGCAGCCAATACCATAAGTGAGCGTAAGCTATGACGGGTATCATCTGGAATTTTGTTTCTTTTATCATTGCTCTTGGCATTTTAGTTGCCGTGCATGAGTACGGTCACTTTTGGGTGGCCCGCCGCTGTGGAGTTAAAGTAGAAAAGTTCTCGATCGGTTTTGGTAAATCCATTTGGAGCAAGGTCGGGAAAGACGGTACTGAATACAGTATTTCAGTCATTCCGCTAGGCGGCTATGTAAAAATGCTCGATGGCCGTGTTGATGAGTTGGCACAAGGTGAGCATGAGTTTGCGTTTGACCGTAAACCACTTTGGAAACGTACGGCTATCGTTGCAGCAGGCCCTGTATTTAACTTTTTGTTTGCGATCTTTGCATACTGGCTAGTTTTCTTGATTGGCGTGCCTGCGGTTAAACCTGTGGTTGGCCAAGTGACCCCTTATTCAATAGCCGCTGAAGCAGGTTTAGAGTCTGGGATGGAACTAAAAGCGGTTTCTGGCGTCAAAACTGCGGATTGGGAATCGGTCAATATGGGTTTGATTTCTCATATTGGTGATAAACAGTTAACCATGACGGTTGCTCCGGCAGATGGTATCGGCGTCGAGCAAACTAAGGTTTTTAACTTAACCAATTGGAACTTTGACCCTGAGAAAGAGTCTGCTATGTCAGCGCTTGGGTTTGTTCCCTTTACACCGCAAATAACCGCTAAGCTGACCAATGTTTCAGAAGGTGGAGCAGGCGAAAGGGCGGGGCTGATGAGTGGTGACTTACTGACCAAGATCGATGGTGTAGAAATCACTCAGTGGCAGCAAGTGATTGAGAGCATTCAGAACAACCCTAACACTCCGCTATCGCTTGAAATTGAGCGTGACGGAGAGCGTTTAGACTTAACGATTACACCCGATAGCCGTGAGCTATCAAATGACCGAGTGATTGGTTTTGCTGGAATCACACCTGAGGTCGCAGAATGGCCAGAAAATTATCGCTTCGATCTTCAATTTGGTGTAATTGAATCAATCGGAAAGGCGGTTGAGAAAACTGGGCAAGTCATCGATTTAACCATCAGTATGTTGAAGAAACTGATTGTTGGGGATGTCGGACTGAATAATTTAAGTGGGCCTATTTCGATCGCGAAAGGAGCCGGAACAACAGCCGATTATGGCTTAGTTTACTTCCTAGGGTTCCTGGCATTAATCAGTGTGAACTTAGGGATTATTAACCTTGTACCGTTGCCAATGTTGGACGGCGGACATTTATTGTTTTTTGCTATTGAGGCTGTAATAAGACGTCCAGTTCCAGAAAAAATTCAGGAAATGGGTTACCGTGTAGGCGGTGCAATTATCTTCTCTCTTATGGCAGTGGCAATTTTCAATGATTTTGCCCGTCTGTAATCGGGTAAAGGTTGAAGAAAGGAATAACTAGAACAAAATGGCGATGAAAAATATTCTGTTTGCGACCCTGTTAGCGACAAGCGTGAGCGCAAACGGTGCCGAAAACTTTGTAATTCAAGATATTAAAATTGAAGGCTTACAGCGTGTGGCACTTGGTGCTGCGCTATTGAAAATGCCAGTACGTATTGGTGACTCTGTTGATAGCCAAGATGTCTCTGAGGTGATTAGAGCCCTGTATGCGACGGGTAACTTTGAAGACATTAAGGTACTTCGTGATAACGACGTGCTAGTTGTACAGGTCAAAGAGCGACCGACCATTGCCAGTATTTCATTTTCGGGCAACAAGGCAATCAAAGAAGAGCAGTTACAACAAAACCTCGATGCTTCCGGTATTCGTGTTGGTGAAGCGCTTGACCGTACAACGCTGTCGACAATTGAAAAAGGTCTAGAAGATTTCTACTACAGTGTGGGTAAGTACAATGCGACCGTTAAAGCGGTTGTAACGCCACTGCCTCGTAACCGTAGCGACCTGAAGTTTGTCTTCACTGAAGGCGTATCTGCCAAGATCAAACAAATCAACTTTATCGGCAATGAAAAATTTGCTGACGAAGAGCTACTAAGCCGATTTGAGCTGAATGTGGATGTGGCATGGTGGAACTTCCTTGCTGACGACAAGTACCAGAAGCAAGTCCTTGCGGGTGATATCGAAGCACTGAAATCCTACTACCTAGACCGCGGTTATCTTAAGTTTCAAATTGACTCAACTCAGGTTGCGATCTCGCCAGACAAGAAAGGTGTTTACATCACACTTGGTTTGAACGAAGGACTGCCTTACACAGTTGAGGATGTGAAATTCCGTGGTGAGCTGCTGGGTAAAGAAGCTGAATTTGAACAATTAGTGACGTTTGAGCCGGGTGAAACCTACAACGGCTCAGCGGTAACAAGCCTAGAAGAAAACGTTAAGCGACTGTTAGGCGAAGCGGGTTACGCATACCCTCAAGTACGTACTATCCCTGAGTTCGATGATGAAAACCAGTCAGTATCACTGGTGGTTAACGTTGAAGCGGGCAAGCGTATCTATGTGCGTGATATTCGTTTTGTGGGTAACAATGCCACCAAAGATGAAGTTCTGCGCCGTGAAATGCGTCAGATGGAAGGCAGTTGGTTAAACTCTAAATCGATCGAAACCGGTAAGAACCGTCTTAACCGTTTAGGTTACTTCGAAACCGTAGACGTACAAACCGTGCGAGTACCGGGTAGCGAAGACCAAGTAGATTTGGTTTACAACGTTAAAGAAGCCAACTCGGGTAGTATCAACTTTGGTGTTGGTTATGGTACTGAATCAGGTATCAGCTTCCAAGTTGGTCTACAGCAAGATAACTTTGCCGGTAGTGGTAACCGCGTAGGTATTAACGCGATGATGAACGACTACCAGAAAAACATCAGCTTAGACTACCGTGATCCATACTGGAACCTCGATGGTGTCAGCCTTGGTGGTAAGATCTTCTACAATCAGTTTGAAGCATCTGAGGCAAACATTGTTGACTATACCAATGAAAGTTATGGTGCGAGCTTAACTTGGGGCTTCCCATTCGATGAGCTAAACCGTTTTGAATTTGGTGTGGGCTTGACCCATAACAAGATCGGTAACGTACCAACATACGACCAAGCGCAACTGTTTGCACAAAGTATCGGCCAACCAAACGGCGATATCATTACCAACGACTTTGATGTGAACGTCTCATGGACACGTAACAACTTAAACCGTGGTTACTTCCCTACAGCAGGTAACTATCAGCGTGCCTTTGCTAAAGCGACTGTACCAAGCTCTGATGCGCAGTACTTCAAGCTGCAATATGATGTTAGACAATATGTACCGCTAACCAAGAAGCATGAGTTCACCTTACTGATGCGTGGTCGTTTAGGCTATGGTAATGGTTATGGCAAAACTGATGGCAACGATAACTTGTTCCCATTCTATGAAAACTACTACGCAGGTGGCTTTACTACACTACGTGGTTTCCGTTCCAATAGTGCTGGCCCTAAAGCGGTGTACACGGTTAACGGCAACCCAGGAAGTTGTAATACAGACTCTTGTTTGACCGCGACTGATGACTCAGTGGGTGGTAACGCAATCGCGTTGGCAAGTATGGAGCTGATTGTTCCAACTCCGTTTGTTTCGGATGACTTTAGAAGTCAGATTCGTACCAGTATGTTTGTTGACGCAGCAAGTGTTTGGGATACTGAATTTGTCTACGATCCTAAATACGCTGGTGATCGCTACTATAACGACTACTCAGATCCAATGAACTACCGCGCATCATACGGTGCTGCGCTACAGTGGATGTCTCCAATGGGGCCGTTAGTCTTCTCTATTGCGAAACCAATTAAATCTTACGAAGGTGATGATGAAGAGTTCTTCACTTTCACCATCGGCAGAACCTTCTAAATTTAAAGGAAAATACAGTGAATAAAACAATTAAAGCGGCTGGTCTTGGCCTTCTAGTAATGACGTCTTCTTTCTTTGCTAATGCTGCTGAAGCTGCGCAGAAAATTGGTTATGTAAACACTGCTCAAGTATTCCAAGCTCTTCCACAACGTGAAGTGGTAGCGCAAAAGCTTCAAGATGAGTTCAAAGACAAATCTTCAGAGCTTCAAGCGATTCAAGCTAAAGGTAAAAGCAAGGTTGAAAAGCTAAAGCGTGATGGTGAACTAATGAGCCAAGATGATATCGACAAGCTACGTCTAGAAATTGGTCAATTAGAGAATGAACTTAAGCTAAAAGCGCAGTCTTTCGAAAAGCTAAGACAGCGTCGCCAAGCAGAAGAAGAGCAAAAACTGTTTAAAACAATTCAAGATGCAATTAACAAAGTTGCTGAGAAAAAAGGCTTTGATATGGTTCTAGAGCAACAAGCAGTGCGCTTCTCTAAGCCAGAAAACGATATTTCTAAAGCTGTAATTGACTCACTAAAATAAACGATTTATGACGACTCTTTCTTTGGCCGAATTGGCTACAATTACTGGGGGCGAGCTACATGGTGACGCGACAGCCGTTGTCACTATGGTAGCGCCGATGGACGCTGCGCAGGAAGGTCATGTGACTTTCCTGTCCAATCCAAAATACGCCAAACATCTTGCTGAGTGTAAAGCGACACTTGTGATGGTGAAAGAAGCACAACGTGAGCTTTGTTCAGGTAATGTACTTGTGGTTGATGACCCTTACGTTGCTTTTGCTAAAGTAGCGCAAGCCCTTGATACTACACCATCGCCAGCCGAAAACATTACTCCTTCAGCGGTCATCGCTGCTGACGCTAAACTGGGCGAAAATGTTTCAATTGGTGCCAATGCCGTAATTGAATCGGGTGTCGAGCTAGGCGATAACGTTGTTATTGGTGCGGGCTGCTTTATTGGCAAGAATGCTAAGATCGGAGCTAACACCAAGCTGTGGTCAAATGTCTCGGTTTACCATCAAGTGTCGCTCGGGTCAGACTGTCTGGTTCAAGCGAACACAGTCATTGGCTCTGATGGCTTTGGTTACGCCAATGAAAAAGGCGAGTGGATTAAAATCCCTCAGCTTGGCTCTGTACGCATCGGTAATCGAGTAGAAATTGGCTCATGTACGACGATTGATCGCGGTGCGTTAGACGATACCGTAATTGAAGATAACGTTATTCTTGATAACCAACTGCAAATCGCTCACAACGTACACATCGGATATGGCACAGCTATGGCGGGTGGTACGATTGTCGCGGGCAGTACTAAGATTGGTAAGTACTGTATTATTGGTGGTGGTGCCGTGATCAATGGTCACATTGAGATTGCCGATGGTGTGACAATTACTGGCATGGGCATGGTCATGCGTGGCATTGAAGAGAAAGGCATGTACTCGTCTGGTATCCCACTACAGCCAAACAAAGAGTGGCGCAAAACAGCTGCGCGTGTTCATCGTATTGATGACATGAATAAACGTCTTAAGGCGCTTGAAAAGCAGCTTGAGAGCGATAAAGACGCTTAGCTCTAGGTTGGATCAAAAAGGCTCGCGTATTGCGGGTCTTTTTCATCTATAATGCCCGCCAGATACAAAATTAGCATTCAACATAGGAATATGACTTTGACTACTGAAAACAAAACGATGAACATCACTGAAATTCAGGAATTGTTGCCGCATCGCTACCCATTCTTACTAATTGATCGCGTGATTGATTTCCAAGAAGAGAAATACCTAACGGCGATTAAGAATGTTTCAGTGAATGAGCCTCAGTTTACAGGTCATTTCCCTCAACTACCTGTATTTCCAGGTGTACTGATCCTTGAAGCAATGGCACAGGCAACTGGTCTATTGGCATTCAAATCATTCGGTGCCCCTTCTGACAACGAGCTATACTATTTTGCAAGTGTAGACGGTGCTAAATTCCGCAAGCCAGTGGTTCCTGGTGACCAGTTGGTGATTGAAGTCGAATTCTTAAAAGAGCGCCGTGGCATTGCAGCATTCAAAGGCACAGCAAAAGTTGACGGTGATGTAGTATGTTCTGCTGAACTTAAATGTGCTCGTCGAGAGTTTTAATATGATTCATGAAACGGCTCAAATTCACTCTTCTGCTGTCATTGAAGGTGATGTAAAAATCGCAGCAAATGTGACTGTTGGTCCATTCACCTATATCTCGGGAACGATCGAGATCGGTGAAGGTACTGAAGTGATGTCACATGTTGTGATCAAAGGTCATACTACCATAGGTAAAGGGAACCGTATTTTCCCCCATGCTGTGATTGGTGAAGAGAACCAAGACAAGAAGTATGGTGGGGAAGAGACAACGGTAGTGATCGGTGATCGCAACGTAATCCGCGAAGCGGTACAAATCCACCGTGGTACAACTCAAGATAAAGCAACCACTGTGATTGGTAATGATAACCTGCTGTGTGTTAATGCGCACATCGCGCATGACGTTATTGTTGGTAACCATACTCACGTTGGCAACAATGCTATCCTTGGTGGTCACGTTACCCTTGGTGACTATGCCGGTGTTATGGCTCTTTCAGCGATTCATCCATTCTGTAATATTGGTGCTTACTCATACACAGGCGGCTGCTCTGCTGTTGTTCAAGACGTGCTTCCGTACGTACTTGCGCAAGGTAACCATGCAACACCATTTGGTTTAAACCTTGTTGGTCTTAAGCGTAACGGTTTTGAGAAGCCAGAAATTCGTGCTTTGCAGAAAGCGTATAAAGAAATTTACCGTTCGGGTAAAACGCTGGAAGACGCAAAAGCAAGCCTAGTTGAAATGGCGAAAGAGTTTGAATCAATCAAACCTATGCTAGAGATGCTAGAGATTTCTGAGCGCGGCATTATTCGCTAATAACACTTGTGAAGCTGCATAAAAGATCGCAATCTTACGGTTGCGGTCTTTTTTACTTTTTAAAGCAACATATTAGGTAGGTCATTCAGCAATGGAAAAACCACTACGTATTGGCATTATTGCCGGCGAGCTGTCAGGAGATACTTTGGGTGAAGGCTTCATCAAAGCGATAAAAGTACAATATCCAGATGCAGAGTTTGTTGGCATTGGAGGCCCGAAGATGATTGCTCAAGGCTGTGAGTCTCTTTTCGATATGGAAGAGCTCGCTGTTATGGGTTTGGTTGAAGTGTTGGGACGACTACCAAGGCTGTTAAAAGTGAAAGCTCAGTTGGTAAAGTATTTTAGCGATAATCCACCGGATGTCTTTGTCGGTATCGATGCGCCAGATTTCAACTTGCGCCTTGAACTAGATTTGAAGAAAAAAGGCATCAAAACCGTGCATTATGTCAGCCCTTCAGTCTGGGCATGGCGTCCAAAACGTATCTTCAAAATTGATGCAGCGACCGATCTTGTGCTGGCCTTTTTACCGTTTGAAAAAGCCTTCTACGATAAGTACCAAGTGGCGTGTGAGTTTGTTGGTCATACCTTAGCGGACGCTATCCCGCTTGTGCCGGATCAACAACAGGCGAGAGCCTTGCTTGGCATTGAGCAAAACAAGCAGTGGTTAGCGGTGCTGCCTGGCAGTCGTGGCGGTGAAGTCGGCCTAATTGCGGAACCCTTCATTCAAACCTGTCGTGAAATAAAGCAAAAGCATCCGGACATTGGCTTTGTCGTGGCTGCGGTGAATGATAAACGCCGTCAACAGTTTGAAGAGATATGGCGATCTGTGGCGCCAGAACTCGATTTCGTCATCGTACAAGATACAGCACGTAATGTTATCACTGCCTCTGATGCTGTGTTACTCGCCTCAGGTACTGTGGCACTGGAATGCATGCTGCTCAAGCGGCCGATGGTGGTGGGTTACAAAGTCAACCGCTTAACAGGTTGGTTAGTACAGAAACTGGCGATTACCAAATACGTTTCTTTGCCTAACATCTTGGCTGGAGAAGAGTTGGTGAAGGAATTCATTCTTGATGAATGTGAGCCTGAATACTTAGTTCCTGCCGTCGATAAGATGCTAAATAGTGATAACCAAGAACTTATCGATCGCTTTACTGATATGCACAAACTGATTCGCAAAGATGCCGATGTACAAGCCGCTAACGCTGTACTTAAGCTCATCGGCAGAGATAAACAAGATGACTAAACAAAACAAAGAATTACCGCCTTTTGAATGTCTTGAGGGATACCTTCATATCGCTGGTGTTGATGAAGTAGGGCGCGGTCCCTTGGTCGGTGATGTTGTGACCGCAGCGGTCATTCTAGATCCAAGTAATCCGATTGAAGGATTAAACGACTCGAAAAAATTGTCTGAGAAGAAACGTCTGGCGTTACTGCCTGAAATTAAGCAAAAAGCGCTAGCTTGGTCGGTAGGTCGTTGTTCTCCTGAGGAAATTGACGAACTGAATATTCTTCAAGCCACTATGGTCGCAATGCAAAGAGCTGTCGCAGGCCTAGAAGTTCAACCCGATTTGGTATTGATTGATGGCAATCGTTGCCCACAATTACCTATGCAATCGCAAGCGGTGGTTAAGGGAGATTTGCGCGTTGCGGAGATCAGTGCTGCTTCGATTATTGCTAAAGTGGTTCGTGATCAAGAGATGGAGGAGCTGGATAAGCTTCACCCTGAGTTTGGTTTCGCCAAGCACAAAGGCTACCCAACTAAGGCGCACTTTGAAGCGATTGAGCGGCACGGTGTTATTGAGCAGCACCGTAAGAGTTTCAAACCCGTTAAGCGTGCGCTTGGCATTGAGTAGCAATACTGTTTCAGGGGTATATAAGTCGAAGTTTTTCACTTAAAATACCCCAAATATCTCCATCAATTATAACCGTTCCGGACTCTATCCATGTCAGACCCTAAGTTTATCCACCTTCGAGTTCATAGTGACTTTTCCATGGTCGATGGCCTTTCAAAAGTGCCACCCTTGGTTAAGAAAGTGGCCGAGTTGGGCATGCCTGCGATGGGACTGACTGACTTTACTAACTTATGTGGTCTAGTGAAGTTTTATGGCACCGCCCACGGTTGTGGTATCAAGCCGATCATAGGTGCTGACTTCGTGATGCAATCACCGGAGTTTGGTGATGAGCTGACTAAGCTGACCGTGATTGCTGCGGATAACGTCGGTTATAAGAACCTGACTTTACTGATCTCAAAAGCCTACCTACGAGGCCACGTTCAGCATCAACCAGTGATTGATAAAGAGTGGCTGGCTGAGCTTTCCGAAGGGGTAATTATACTTTCCGGGGCTAAGAGTGGTGAAATAGGCAAAGCGCTGTTGAAAGGCAACCAGAATGTTGTCGAGCAGTGCGTTGAGTTCTATCAAACTCATTTTCCAGACCGTTTCTATCTTGAATTGGTTCGCACTGGCAGAGCTGATGAAGAAACCTATCTTCACTTTGCGTTAGAGCTGGCAGAGCAACATGACCTGCCGGTTGTTGCCACTAATGATGTGGTGATTCTTGATGAGACACTGTTTGATGCGCATGAGATTCGTGTTGCGATTCATGATGGTTACACGCTAGAAGATCCTCGTCGACCAAAAAACTACAGCGCTCAGCAATATCTTCGTACTGAAGAGGAGATGTGCGAGCTATTCTCAGACATCCCTGAAGCATTAGAAAATAGTGTAGAGATTGCTAAGCGTTGTAACGTGACAGTCCGCTTGGGTGAATACTTCCTGCCCGCGTTCCCAACCGAAGGGATGGAAGAAACCGAGTTCTTGGTTAAAAAATCTGAAGAAGGTCTGGAAGAGCGACTGGAATTCTTATTCCCCGATCCGGCGGTGCGTGCAGAAAGACGACCTGAATACGATGATCGTCTTAAAATTGAACTGGAAGTAATCAATAACATGGGATTCCCAGGTTACTTCTTGATCGTAATGGAGTTCATCCAGTGGTCAAAAGATAACGCCATCCCTGTAGGCCCTGGCCGTGGTTCAGGTGCCGGTTCTTTGGTGGCTTACGCGTTAAAAATCACTGACCTCGATCCACTAGAGTACGATCTTCTGTTTGAGCGATTCCTTAACCCAGAACGTGTTTCCATGCCCGATTTCGATGTCGACTTCTGTATGGATAAACGTGACCAAGTGATTGATCACGTTGCAGAAATGTATGGTCGTGATGCGGTATCGCAGATCATCACTTTCGGTACTATGGCAGCGAAGGCGGTAATTCGTGACGTAGGCCGTGTACTTGGTCATGGTTTTGGTTTTGTTGATCGCATCTCGAAACTGGTTCCGCCAGATCCGGGCATGACGCTAGAAAAAGCATTCAAAGCAGAACCTGCTTTACCTGAGCTGTACGAAAACGACGAAGAAATTAAAGAGCTGATCGATATGTGTCGCATCCTTGAAGGGTGTACACGTAACGCAGGTAAGCACGCGGGTGGTGTTGTAATATCGCCGACCACTATCACTGACTTTGCGCCGATTTATGCTGATGCGGAAGGTCACTTCCCGGTGACTCAGTTCGATAAAAACGACGTTGAAACCGCGGGTCTGGTTAAGTTTGACTTCTTGGGCTTGCGTACGCTGACCATTATTGACTGGGCGTTGGGCTTGATTAACCCACGCCTAGAGAAGGAAGGCAAAGACCCAGTCGCCATTGAGTCTATCCCTTTGGAAGACCAAGCTTCCTTCAATCTGCTGCAAAATTCAGAAACCACTGCGGTATTCCAGCTTGAATCGCGTGGTATGAAAGAGCTGATCAAACGCCTTCAGCCAGACTGTTTTGAAGATATTATCGCATTGGTTGCTCTGTTCCGTCCGGGGCCGCTTCAATCAGGCATGGTAGATAACTTTATCGACCGTAAACATGGACGCGAGGCGGTTTCTTACCCAGATGAGCAGTGGCAGCACGAGTCGCTAAAAGAGATTCTAGAGCCAACCTACGGCATTATCCTCTATCAGGAGCAGGTAATGCAGATCGCTCAGGTTCTTTCGGGTTATACGCTTGGCGGCGCTGACATGCTGCGTCGTGCGATGGGTAAGAAAAAGCCAGAAGAGATGGCCAAGCAGCGTGCGACGTTTGAAGAAGGCGCAGTCGCCAACGGCGTAGACGGCGAATTGGCGATGAAGATCTTCGACTTGGTAGAAAAGTTCGCAGGTTACGGCTTCAATAAATCGCACTCGGCTGCATACGCACTGGTTTCTTACCAAACGCTGTGGCTCAAAACTCACTTCCCAGCGGAATTTATGGCTGCGGTAATGACCGCCGATATGGATAACACTGAGAAAGTCGTCGGTCTGGTCGATGAGTGTTTCCGTATGAAACTCAAAGTGTTGCCGCCAGATATCAACGCAGGTTTGTATCGCTTTAATGTCGATGAAGATGGGGCGATTGTGTACGGTATCGGTGCTATCAAAGGGGTGGGTGAAGGTCCAATTGATGCCATTCTCGAAGCACGCAACAAAGACGGCCACTTTAAAGACCTATTCGATTTCTGTGCTCGCATCGACCTGAAAAAGGTTAATAAGCGAGTCATTGAGAAACTCATTTACGCAGGCGCGTTGGATCGCCTTGGTCCGCATCGTGCTGCAATGATGGCTTCACTGAACGATGCAGTTAAAGCGGCGAGCCAACATCACCAAGCAGAAGCCTTTGGTCAAACCGATTTGTTTGGCGTGTTGACCGAAGCACCTGAAGAAGTTGAGCACAAATACACCAAAGTTGAACCTTGGCCAGAAAAAGTGTGGCTCGAAGGTGAGCGCGATACTTTAGGTCTTTATTTGACCGGGCACCCAATAAATGCCTACATAAAGGAACTTGGTAAGTACACCAGTTGTCGATTAAAAGACGCAACACCAACCAGACGTGATCAAAGTGTTACTGTCGCAGGCCTGGTAATCGCGGCTCGTGTGATGACGACTAAGCGTGGAACACGTATTGGTATTATGACACTGGATGATCGAAGCGGGCGTATGGAGGTGATGTTATTCTCCGATGCGTTAGATCGATATGCAGAATTGTTAGAAAAAGATAAAATTTTGGTTGTTTCTGGACAGGTCAGCTTTGATGATTTCAATGGTGGTCTTAAAATGTCCGCGCGCGAGGTTATGGATCTCGGGACTGCTCGTGAAAAATATGCACGGGGATTATCAGTTTCCATCGATCAATCTCAAATCAATGACCGATTTTTTGAGCGTTTTAGTCAAATACTAGAGCCTCATCGGGCGGGGAGCGTTCCTGTCCATGTATACTACCAACGCTCTGATGCACGAGCGCGTTTGACGTTGGGTACAGAATGGCGAGTGACGCCAAGTGACGCATTATTAGATGATTTAAAACAACTACTTGGGAAAGGCCAGGTAGAACTCGAATTTAACTAAGTTCGGTAAAACGCCACCGAATCATAAAGGATCTATAGATGAGCCTGAATTTTTTAGAATTTGAAAAGCCAATCGCAGAGCTAGAAGCAAAAATTGAAGCACTTCGTGACGTATCTCGTCATGGCGGTGAGTCTGGTGTTGATCTTGAAAAAGAGATTGAACAGCTAGAGAAGAAAAGCCTAGAGCTTAAAAAGAAAACATTCAGCGATCTTGGTGCTTGGGAAACTGCCCAGCTTGCTCGTCACCCACAACGTCCTTACACGCTTGATTACATCGAGCACGTATTTACAGAGTTTGATGAGATGGCGGGTGACCGTCACTACGCAGATGACAAAGCGATCGTAGGTGGTATGGCACGTCTTAATGGCCGTCCAGTAATGATCATTGGTCATCAAAAAGGTCGTGAGACTAAAGAGAAAGTAAAACGTAACTTCGGCATGCCTAAGCCAGAAGGTTACCGTAAAGCACTACGTTTGATGCAAACGGCAGAGCGCTTTAACATGCCAATCATTACTTTCATCGATACAGCGGGTGCATACCCAGGTGTTGGTGCAGAAGAGCGTGGTCAATCAGAAGCTATCGCGACTAACCTAAAAGTGATGGCGGGTCTTAAAGTACCAGTTATCTGTAACGTTGTCGGTGAAGGCGGTTCTGGTGGTGCACTTGCTATCGGTGTAGGCGACTACGTCAACATGCTGCAATACTCAACCTATTCTGTTATCTCTCCAGAAGGCTGTGCTTCAATCCTATGGCGTGATTCAGATAAAGCGCCACAGGCAGCAGAAGCGATGGGTCTGATTGCTCCACGTCTTAAAGAGCTAGAGCTGATCGATGAGATCATCGACGAGCCTCTAGGTGGTGCACACCGTGATCACCTGCAGATGGCGCAGAACATGAAAGCGACCCTAGTTCGTCAGCTTGAAGAGCTAGAAGCGTTTGATAACGACACCTTGCTAGAGCGTCGTTACCAGCGTCTAATGAGCTACGGTTACTGTTAATCGGCACAAATGTTAGAAAAAGGCTGAACTTAGGTTCAGCCTTTTTTATTGCCAGTGATAAACTAGCGCTAACAACTACAAATGTTACTCGCTATGAAGCTCGAATCTATTTTTCAACACTCTCTAGACCAACACTATCAAGCCGGTAGCCGAATTGTCCTTGCCCTAAGTGGTGGGCTTGATTCTCGGGTTATGCTTGAACTGATGGCAAGCTACTGTAAATCGCGCAAGCTCGAATGTCTGGCTGTCCATGTTCACCATGGCCTAAGCGAGAATGCAGACAGTTGGGCTGAGCAATGTGAACATTGGTGTCAGGAGCTTGGTGTCGCATTCGTGTTAGAAAAGGTTCAACTGGCGACTCAAGGCAGAAGTATTGAAGAGAGTGCTCGTGAAGCTAGATATACAGCACTTAAAAAACATCTGCAGGATAATGATTTACTACTCACCGGTCAGCATGCTGATGATCAGCTCGAAACTTTTTTCCTTGCTCTCAAGCGCGGCAGCGGCCCGAAAGGTTTGTCCTCAATGGCGCAGAGTATGCCATTTGGTCACGCGAATTTGCTCCGTCCGCTGTTGACTATCTCACGTCACGAAATTGAAGAGTTTGCTCACGCTAAGCAATTGGCTTGGGTAGAAGACGAGAGTAATCAAGACCAGAGATTTGAGCGTAATTTTGTTCGTCACTCACTAACGCCATCTTTAGTGGAGCGTTGGCCTCATATTAGGCAAGCAGTTCAACGTACAGCCGAACTCTGCTCTGAACAGGAACAGTTGTTAGATGAACTCTTGGCTGAGAAGTACCAGCAATGTATATGTGACGATGGAAGCCTATCTATTGCGATGCTGGAAAGTGCCTCAACTCTGATCCGCAGTCGATTAATTCGCATGTGGCTTGAGCAAAATCACCTGCGTATGCCTACTCGTGAGCAATTGAGTAAGGTGTGGTTAGAGGTAGCGATGGCGAAAGCGGATGCCAATCCGCAGCTTCAGCTTCCTGAGGTGCAAGTACGCCGCTATTTAAACAAGCTCTACATCGTTAGAGATTGGCAATCACTGGCCGAGTGGCAGCAACCACTCGATATTGATAAGCCTTGTCCTTTGCCTGATGGATTAGGAAGCTTGGCGCTCGTCCCTTCGAGTAAGGGGAGATTGTCTCAACAGGCGTTAGCTCAGAGTCCGCTGCGCGTCACTTTTAACCCAGAAGGACTAAGCGCGCACCCAGCAGAGCGTGGGCATAGCCGTAAACTGAAAAAGCTGTTCCAAGAGTATGGTGTGCCAAGTTGGTTGCGACGTAGAACCCCTATCTTGATGTGTGGTGATAGGGTCGTTGCCGTAGGGGATTTGTTTATTGATCGCCACTTTATAGGTCAAGATTGTGAACTTGTCTGGGACAAGGGATCACGCTTTATGTAAAATTGTATACATAAAAACGCACAAATAGCATGGAATTATAAGGAAGAGCAATGAAGAAAATCGCTATAGGACTGGTAATTGGAATGGGTCTACTCAGTGGTAACGCGCTGGCTGCGGGTGATGTTGCAGCGGGTCAAGCAAAAGCGGCTATCTGCGCTGCTTGTCATGGTGCTGACGGTATCGCTGTGATCCCAGGTTATCCAAACCTAAAAGGTCAAAATGAGCAGTATCTTGTTACCTCGATCAACGCATATAAGAACAAAGAGCGTAACGGTGGTCTTGCGGCCGTAATGCAAGCGCAAGCAGCGATGCTAAGCGATGCCGATGTTGCTAACCTAGCGGCTTATTACGCTAGTTTGAAGTAGTCGATAAGATAGATTGCGAGCCCGAGCAACAAAGCTCGGGCTTTTTATTAGCCATTGAACATGGGATAATGACGCTAGTTACAATAGTTTAAGGGAAGAACATGAAAAAGATTGAAGCCATCATTAAGCCGTTTAAGTTAGACGACGTACGTGAAGCACTCGCTGAAGTGGGCATTACAGGTATGACAGTGTCTGAGGTTAAAGGCTTTGGTCGTCAGAAAGGTCATACAGAGCTATACCGTGGTGCCGAGTATATGGTTGATTTTCTACCTAAGGTTAAGCTTGAAATCGTAGTTACGGATGACGTGGCTGATCAATGTGTTGATACCATCATCGAAACGGCGCAAACTGGAAAAATCGGTGACGGTAAGATCTTTATCACTGATGTGGAGCGTATTGTCCGTATTCGTACTGGCGAAGAAGACGAAGACGCTATCTAACCCATAAGTATTGTTTAAAAAGAGCCGTAAGGCTCTTTTTTGTTTAGGTAATGCAATGAAGAAAAGCGCTTACTTCATCACCTTGTCTCTGGTCATATCCTTAGTGGTCGTTGTCGGCTATCAATCAATCTTTAGCTTTACTCAGCAAGCTCAGATCGCGTCTATTTCAGGCAACAATGTCGCGTTATCTTTGCAATGCTATCGTAATGAACAAGCGCCTGTTTTGGATAATCGCGGTGAGCTCGATCTACTGGTCTGGAACATCTATAAGCAAAATCGAGAAAACTGGCAGCAAAGCTTAACTGAACTGTCGGATGGAAAGCAGTTGGTCTTACTGCAAGAAGCCAGTATGACACCTGAACTCATCGATTGGGTGGCGACACAGGGTTGGTTTGGTAGTCAGGTTGATGCGTTTAAAGCGTTTGATACTTCCGCAGGGGTATTGAACCTGTCTATGAATACGCCAAGCAAAGCTTGCGCGTACACTGAACTAGAGCCGTGGCTACGTTTACCTAAATCGGCACTATACGCACTTTATCCACTCTCTTCTGGGGAGCAGTTAGCTGTGGTCAACATTCATGCGGTTAACTTCACCTACGGCACTAAAGAGTACCATCGTCAGTTAACGGCGTTGACTAAAGAGCTGAGTCAGCATCACGGCCCGATAATTGTTGCCGGAGACTTCAATAGTTGGAGCGAAGAGCGCTTTGCTGTGATGTCAAAAGCGCTAACGTCACTAGGATTAGAAGAAGTCGATTATCAACCAGACAATCGCACTCAGTTTGTGACTGGCTTGCCACTCGATCATGTCTTTTATCGTGGCTTAACGCTAGAAACAGCAGAGGCGCCAACCTCTGACGCCTCTGATCATAATCCAATTTTAGTTAGCTTTCGCTTAGCTCTTTAGAATATCAAATTGTAAAGTGCCCAAATTAGATAGTAAGCAAGCCAAGGCAGCGCGGAAATAACCAGTGCCTGACCGCGTTCAAATTCAGTCCAAGTTCCTACCGCGGCGTAACCTAAGGCAATGTACCAAGGCAGTAATAGTGGGAATGAGCTAGCAAACTGTGACCATTCGTTAGTCAGTGGCAGCTTTAACAACCCGTTGAGGCTATTTAAATCAGCGGCGTACACCATGACTTGGCCATGTTTTAGTAGCGCACTCACATAGCTTGCCAAGTCACCGATAATCGCAGGGAAAGTGATCACTGCGCTAGCGGCGAACCATTTCCAGAAACCGTGTTGGTGCTGGCTTGGTTTTGTCGCAAGGTTAAACCAGAAAGCGAGCATCAGAATGGTCAACGTTCTACCGGCAATATCACTAATGATTTCACTCGCCATCAAGGTATTGGCATCAAGCAGTTCTAACTGTTTTGGATTGGTTTCTGCCAGTTGCGCTGCAAGTCCTTGCCTTAGCCACTCGAAATCAACCATGTCGAAGTAAGCGCCCCAGAAAAGAAACGGCGAGAGCACTAAGAAAATGTACGGCTGCCAGCCCCAAGCTCCACGTTGGTAGAGGGCTAAGAAACAGGCGCTAGGCGAACGGAAAATGTCGACTAGCATAATTAACGGGTTACTTGACGGGTTCATACACTTACCTTAGTGACGTCTACATACAGCTTAAGTTTCTGACCTGGCTTAAGGTACTTTTGTCTGCTGAGATCGTTCCATTTTACGATGTCGTTCGATTTGACTTTAAATTTGCTCGCAATGCCACTGATAGTGTCACCAGTGCGTACATTGTAGAACACAGTGCGGATGATCGCGCCGTCAGAGCTGTTTTTCCAAATCACCAGCTTTTGACCAACGCGCAAGGTGTCTCTTGGCCCCATGCCATTCCACTTCGCCAATGATTGGTGTGATACCTTGTTGGCGCGAGCAATCGACCACAAGCTATCGCCAGAGCGAACTGTGTGCGTGAGCTTAAATTGACCACGAGACTTAGCTTGTGTCTTAGCTAAACGGTTCGAAGCGCTAAGAGCATAGGCTTTGTCGTCACGTGTCGAAGTTGGGATCATCAAGTGCTGGCCGACACGAATGTTGTTGCCACTGAGGTTATTCGCGGTGCGAATGACGTTAGCAGTGGTATTGTATTTTTGTGCCAAGACACTCAGGCTATCGCCGGACTTCACCTTATAGCGAACGACCTTCATTCCTTTACCACGGTTTTCTGTTACCGCTTTATTGAACTTAGCGACGCTATCTTTTGGAAGAAGCAATTGGTGAGGCCCGTCCGGTGCTGTCGCCCATTGGTTGTATGCTGGGTTGAGGCCTTGCAGCTCTTTAACACTGATCCCCGCGTAGTTAGCAGCTATGGCGAGGTCAAGTTGCTCTTTAGGGTCAACAAGTTCAACGACAGGCTTGTTAGCAATCGCTGGAATATTGATACCATACTTTTCTTGGTTAGCGACAACGTCTGCTAGAGCAAGCAGCTTTGGTACGTAACCACTGGTTTCTTTAGGCAAATCAAGCGAGAAGAAATCTGTAGGCTTGCCAAGTTTGGTGTTTTTGCGAATTGCACTAGACACTCGTCCGCCACCACTGTTGTAGGCAGCAATGGCGTGAGTCCATTCGCCATCAAAACGTTTGTTGAGATAGGTTAGGTAATCTAGCGCGGCATCAGTTGAGGCAGCGACATCACGACGTCCGTCATACCAAAAGTTTTGCTTAAGGCCTTGCTGTTTACCTGTTCCCGGTACGAATTGCCATAAACCCGCAGCACTGCCATGCGAGTAAGCGAAAGCATCAAAAGAGCTTTCTACCACAGGCAAAAGCGCGAGTTCTAACGGCATATCACGCTGCTCGATCTTCTCGGTAATAAGATACAAGAAAGGTTCGGCACGTTGTGAGACAGTTTTTAGGTGGTTAGGGTGTTTCAGATACCATGTACGGTAGTAATCAACGAGCTTGTGGTCAGGGATAGGCATCTCTAATTGCATAGCGATACGCTTCCAGACATCTTGTTGTGTCTGTGGAGTCACCACTGGCTCGGATTTGACGATAGGTTTTGCTGGTTGAGCGCTTGGCTCAGTTTGCTTAACTGTTGGATTGTTTGTTTCCGGAGAGACGGCTTCTCCAGAGTCAGTCGGCTGGGTAAGCTGACAACCTGATAATAATAGCGCTAATACCCAGCTGTGTTTCACTCGCATTGCACAGCCCTTTTTTTAATTGGCTGCTGATAATACTTGCCTCAATTAGTAGGTGACAAGCGGCAAAACGTTAAAATTCGTTCTTCCACTCACGTAATGCGCTAAAAATCGCGAGTGAGTCGCTTTGAACTGTACGATTTGCGACAGAACGGATGACAGTTTGCTGATCGGTACGCAGAAAAGGGTTGATCCATTTCTCGCGTCGAATCGTGGTCGGTAAGGTGGGCTTGTTCTGCGCTCTGAGTCGATTAACCTCGTCACGATACTGCTGTAGGAGCTCATTGTCTGGCTCTACCGCAAGAGCGAAAGCGAGGTTACTTGCAGTATATTCGTGTGCGCAGTAGACCTCGGTTTCTTCTGGCAGAGCGGCAAGTTTGGTGAGGGAAGTGTGCATCTGTTCCATCGTACCTTCAAAGACACGTCCACAACCGGCTGAAAACAGCACATCACCACAGAAAAGTTTACCATCCCCTACATAACCGATATGGCCGCGAGTATGACCTTCCAAGCCAAGCACAAAGAAGACCTCATCAAACAGCTCTATCTGGTCACCGGCATCAACGGCATGCGTCAAGGTAGGTACGGGCTCATTAGCTGGGCCGACAACGTCCACATCTGGAAACTGTCTTACTAGTTCCGGGACGCCGCCAATATGGTCATTGTGATGGTGGGTAATTAGAATCGCTTCTAAACTCAAGTTATGCGCTTTGAGATACGCCAAAACAGGCGCAGAGTCACCTGGATCGACAACAGCACAACGGCGATCGCTATTTTCGATCAGCCAGATGTAATTATCATTAAATGCAGGTATGCTTTTGATATTCAACATGGTTGTGTCTCCAGTATATCGGTCAACAGACGCTTGGGTGAAGCAGGTAACTATGAAGCCAGCACGTAGCAGCAAAAAGCTTGAAAAGCCTCATTCATGGTCTCAGCTAAAAAATGGTCAGTGGGTGAATGAATCGATTCAAACCCGCGTTGACGAATGGTGCCCTAAGCTGTTCGGTTATCATTTGCTAAAGCTGGGAGGCTTGAGCTGCGAGTTAACCAGTTTCAATTGTAATATTCAACATCAAGTTCATCTAGATATCCAGAACCCGTTGCATAATGTCATCGCAGATGGCTACGATTTGCCCTTTTTAGAAAAAAGTTTCGACGCGGTTTTGATGGCACACCAGCTCGATTACTGTAATGACCCGCATCGAATGTTACGCGAAGTTGATAGGGTGATGATTGATGATGGCTATTTGATTATCACTGGATTCAACCCAATCAGCTTTACCGGATTGGCGAGCTTGATGCCGTGGAGAAGGAACAACCTTCCGTGGAGTGGCAGGATGTTTACGCCAAATCGGATTAAGGACTGGTTAGGGTTACTTAATTATCAAGTGATTGAGTGCGATAGTTATGCCCTGTTCCCGATGCAGAAATATCGCACGATGTGGACATGGCTTGAGAATAGCTTGGGTGATTGGGCATCGCCGATGGGCAGTTTGTATTTTATCGTCGCACGTAAACGAACTTATCCACTTAAGCCGATTAAGCCACATTGGAAGTTAAAAAGAAAATTGACGCCAGTTAGCGTCAATTACAAAGTGTCGAATAAGCAGAGTCATTAGTTAGGCTTGTAGCCGCTGTCTTCTTCAGTCGGATTTTCTGCAGCAGCTCGCGCTAGCTCGTCACACATTTCGTTTTCGCGATGACCAGCGTGACCTTTAACCCAACGCCAGTCAACGCTGTGACGTTCGGTTTCTTTGTCGAGTGCTTGCCAAAGATCGGCGTTCTTGACGGGTTTTTTATCTGCAGTTTTCCAGCCGCGTTTTTTCCAGTTATGAATCCACTGGGTAATGCCTTGGCGAACATACTGGCTATCTGTGGTGAGAATCACATCGCATGGCTCTTTAAGAGCTTGCAGCGCAACAATGGTCGCCAACATCTCCATGCGGTTATTGGTCGTGAGCGTATAGCCTTTAGCCAAAGTTTTCTCGGTTTGCTTGTAGCGAAGAACCACACCGTAACCACCAGGGCCAGGATTGCCTAAGCAGGAACCATCAGTGAAAATTTCCACCTGTTTCGTCATGATTTGATACTATTGGGTTAAGCACATTATTGGCATAGTCTGACACACATTTTGTTATGAATACTAGCAACAATTCTAAGCAACACCGTATCGTGGTACTCGATACCGAAACAACCGGTATGAACCGCGAAGGCGGGCCTCATTACCAAGACCATCGTATTATCGAGATCGGTGCGGTTGAAATTATCGACCGCAAGCTGACTGGGCGACACTTTCATGTGTATATTAAGCCAGATCGAGACATTCAACCTGATGCGGTAGAAGTCCACGGTATTACCGATGAATTCTTGGTCGACAAGCCAGAGTACCAAGATGTTCACGCAGAGTTTCTTGAATTCATCAAAGATGCTGAGCTGGTGGCGCACAACGCGCCCTTCGACGTCGGCTTTATGGATTATGAGTTTGGAATGCTCGATCCGCAGATTGGTAAAACGGTCGACTACTGTAAGGTGACCGATACGCTCGCCATGGCGAAGAAGATCTTCCCAGGCAAGCGAAACAACCTTGATGTGTTATGTGATCGATACGGCATTGATAACTCGCACCGTACGCTCCACGGGGCTTTGCTCGATGCGGAGATTCTGGCCGACGTATACCTGTTAATGACAGGTGGGCAGACTTCTTTGCAATTTAATGCCGGAAATGGCAATGAAGAGGGCGGTGAAGCGATAAAACGTGCAGCAAGTGGACGAAAAGCGCTAAAGATTTTGCGTGCAAGCGCCGATGAAATAGAAGCCCATCAAAGTAGATTAGATATCGTCGAGAAAAGCGGAAGCTGCCTCTGGCGTCAATAGGAGAAAGGATGTTGAGGATTTGGATTGCCATAGTCGCTATGTTGTTTAGCGCGTTAGGTTATAGCGCTGAAGAGTCCTCAATGTCGTTATTGGATAACCGTTTTAGAGTTGATCCCTCGATCAAACAGATTACCTTTGTTATCTATCGCGCAAAAAGCTCTCAGCCAGTGGTCCTTGTTAGACCGGATGGTAAAAAGTATTACGCGTGGCGTAGCCCAGATAATGTCCGTTGGTATCAAGAGTCCTCAATGGATATCGTCTCGATTGATAATCCAATGCCAGGACCGTGGCAAGCGATTGGTCGAGTCACACCGAAGAATAAAATTAAGCTCATCTCTCACCTTGAGTTGACTACCGACCAACTCCCTAATCGCCTTTTCCAAGGGGAGTCGATTAAGTTTAACGCCAGATTGACGTCAGATGACCAACCTTTGGTACTGCGTGACTTTCTTGACCGGGTCAAACTTAAAGTGACCTTTACCAAATATATTGAAAATGAAGATGAGCTGATCAAAGAAGCTAAACCTATCCCAGAAGTGATTGGCGAATTTGCCGATGATGGGCAAGGGCTTGATGAAGTTGCGGGTGACGGTATATTCACTGTCTCTTTGCCGATTACGAGTGCTCCGGGTAAGTATCGGGTAAGAATTACTTCGGGCAATGGCGTATTTCTGCGTGCTCAAGAGCAAGAAGTGCTAGTTTATCCTACACCTTTGCAAACCACCTTTATCCAGTCTCGCGACGCAATGAGTCCTAACCGTATTGTTATGGCTGGCGAGCAGGGGATGATTTTGCCAGGTTCAATCGCAGGCCATGTTGAGCATACTTCCCCTAGTGGTGAGCTGACGTCAGTGCAAGGTTCAGCACAAGCGGAAAGCAATAAGCTTGAACTGGAAATTCCGTACAGTGAGGCGATCGGCCTTTACTCATGGACTGGCGAAGCGTTTGCGACGGAGATGGGGTCTGAGCGACCGCTGATTTTCCCTTTAACAGATCACACCTATAGTGTGGTGGCGGAAGTTGATATGGCGGAGACGCGCCGATTGCAGGAAGAAGAGCGCCTTAAGCAGCAGAAGCTGTTAGAGGAAATGCAACTGATTCAAATGCGCGAAGAAAAGCGTACTCGTACTATGATTGTTATTGGCGTCGGTAACGTTGTGGTGGTTATTCTCGGCTTAGTGGTCTGGTTTGTTAGACGTAAGCTTAAGGCGAGTAAGCAAGCGATACCTGAGATGCAATTGGAAATGCCGAAGAAGTAATCTGTTTAGCGACTCAAGCGCCGTGTTCAATAAGTAAAACCTGAAGTGGTTAGTTGCACGTTCAGTTGAAATGATAAACGTTAGGGTTTACTGACTAAAAAGGGCTGCAAAAAATGCAGCCCTTGTTCGTATTGATGTGTTTCGTTTTAAGTGAAGGTTTACGCGACTTCATCCATTGCTGAAGAAAGCTGCGGTTGAGGCTTTGCTGCTAATTCCTCAGGACTGAAGTCATCAACATTGATGACATATAGTCGTTGCTCTTCAGCTTCACGCAGCAGTTTCGCTTGGTTAGTATCGATAATCCCTTTTTCTAGCCCGATTGCTGCAACCTCATCTAGACGCAAGAATGGGCGGCGTTTACCTGTCTCTTTACAAATCTTATCGAAAACTGGCTCTGCTTTAAGGATGATTTCAAGCGCTTGCTCGATACGACCAACGGCATTGAATTCACTCGCTTCAAAATACTGGTAACGACCAATACGAGAGCGAGTTTCACTTGGCGTTTGTAGGATCTGAGCTACTTGGCTATCTAGCTTGTCGCTTGGCGCTTTGCGTACTCGACCAAATGGCATAATTAAAACGCGCAGTGCTTTGCCTAACCATTTATTCGGGAAGTTGGCTAAGAACTCATCGACAGCGATTTCAGTCTGTTTCAGGCTATCTTGTAGACCCCAATGTACTAGCGGAAGGTCTTCGCTAATACGACCGTCACTTTCATAGCGTTTTAGCGTTGCCGAGCTTAAGTACAGTTGGCTTAGAATGTCGCCTAAGCGTGCAGACAAGCGCTCTTTACGTTTCAGTGAGCCACCTAGAACAGCCATTGAAATATCAGATAGGAAAGCGATGTTAGCGCTGTAGCGGTTCAACTGCTGGTAGTAACGAGTGGTTGAATCTTTCACTGGCGCATCAGAGAAACGACCATCGGTCAGACCTAACCATAGGCTGCGAATAAGGTTACTCATGGTGAAGCTCACGTGGCCTGCTAACGCACTATCAAACTTGTCTAGGGCATCGGATGCATCTGAGTAGGCGGCATTCATTTCTTCGAGTACATATGGATGGCAGCGAATCGCGCCTTGACCATAGATAATCATAGAGCGGGTTAAGATATTTGCGCCTTCAACAGTAACGGCAATTGGTGCACCTTGATAGCCACGCGCAAGGAAGTTTGCTGGCCCCATACAGATACCTTTACCACCAACAATGTCCATCGCATCAATAACGCTACGCTGCATTCTGTGAGTACAGTGATATTTGACGATCGCTGAGATAACTGATGGTTTTTCGCCAAGGTCGATACCTGCAACGGTCAAAGTACTTGCTGCATCCATCACGTAGGCATTACCACCTAAACGTGCTAACGGCTCTTCAACCCCTTCCATGTGACCAATAGGTTGTTTGAACTGACGACGAATTCTTGCATAAGCTCCTGTTGCTAGTGCAGCTGTCTTAATCCCACCGGTAGAGTTTGACGGTAACGTAATACCACGACCTACTGACAGACACTCAACCAGCATACGCCAGCCTTGTCCGGCCATTTTGGGGCCGCCAATGATAAAGTCGAGTGGCACAAATAGGTCTTCACCGCGCGTTGGACCGTTTTGGAATGGAACGTTAAGCGGGAAGTGACGATTACCGATTTCAACACCTTTTAGATGAGTCGGGATCAAAGCACAGGTGATGCCTAGATCTTGTTGCTCGCCAAGTAATCCTTCAGGATCGCGCAGTTTAAAGGCTAGACCTAGAACAGTCGCAACAGGCGCTAAAGTAATGTAACGCTTGTTCCAAGTCAGGCGCATACCTAACACTTCTTTGCCTTCCCATTGTCCTTTACATACCACACCGAAATCAGGAATAGAGCCTGCGTCTGATCCAGCTTCAGGGCTGGTCAAAGCAAAACATGGAATCTCTTTACCTTCTGCAAGACGAGGTAGGTAGTAATCTTTTTGCTCTGTTGTACCGTAGTGTTGCAGCAGTTCGCCTGGGCCTAATGAGTTAGGTACACCAACTGTCGAAGAGAGCACGCTAGAGACACCTGTTAGCTTTTGCAGTACTAGAGACTGAGCGTAAGCAGAAAACTCTAGGCCGCCGTATTTCTTCTTAATGATCATCGCAAAGAACTTATTGTCTTTTAGGTATTGCCAAACTTCAGGCGGTAAGTCGGCTAGCTCGTGAGTCACTTTGTAGTCATTGACCATAGCGCAGACTTCGTTCACTGGGCCATCTAAGAAGGCTTGCTCTTCGGCGCTTAGCTGAGGCTTTTGAATGTCGTGCAGCTTTTTCCAGTCAGGCTTACCTTTGAACAGCTCTGCTTCCCACCAAACGGTACCGGCATCAAGCGCTTCTTTTTCTGTCTGCGACATAGCAGGAAGCACTTTCTTAAATAGAGCTAGGGCTTTTTTACTGATTAGTGACTGTCTGATGGATGGTACTGCTAGGGTCGCAATGGCAGCGATGAATAAGATCCAGCTAAGAGAGCCAGCACTACCAAAGATAGAGAGCACAACCATTGTGGCAGTTAATGCAGCGATGGAGAGCAGCAGTGAACTGCGGTGGTATAAGCAGATCGCGAGAACTGCGGTAAAGCCAAGTAGAGAGAGCAAGATGTCCATATTTATGTTCCTTATTACGGCGGAATTTAATCTGTTTTATGCCGATAACATGTAAGAGGTCTAACCAGTTAAGTGTAATCAAAATATTAATAAAATGTAAAACCGGTATTTGCTTAAAAAGTGATCTAAGTAGAGTGAAAAGTCTAAAAATGATGGGCTATGCGGTTTTTGTGAACCAAGATTTGCAACAAAGCGGGAATTGTTATCAGCAAGCTATCGACAGTGAGAATTGTTTGAGTAAACTCTGTAGGTAACGTTTTCTGTATTTCACACAGAACTATTTATTACAAAAATTAGAGATTAACCTATGTACCAGGACCTAATTAAAAACGAATTGACCGAAGCTGCTGACGTTCTGAATAAATTTTTAAGCGATGAAAACAACATTGCGCAAATAGAAGCGGCGGCGAAGATGCTGGCTGATTCATTTAAGCAAGGTGGTAAAGTGCTTTCTTGTGGTAACGGTGGTTCACATTGTGATGCTATGCATTTTGCAGAAGAGCTAACAGGTCGCTATCGCGAAAATCGTCCAGGTTTACCAGGTATCGCTATATCTGATCCAAGCCACCTATCATGTGTAAGTAATGACTTTGGTTACGACCACGTATTTTCTCGTTATGTTGAAGCCGTGGGTGCCAAAGGTGATGTGCTATTTGGCCTATCAACCTCGGGTAACTCAGGTAACATCTTAAAAGCGATAGATGCAGCTAAAGCAAAAGGCATGAAAACCATCGCCCTAACGGGTAAAGATGGCGGCAAAATGGCAGGCCTAGCGGACATTGAAATTCGTGTTCCTCATTTTGGTTACGCAGATCGAATTCAAGAGATTCACATTAAGATCATCCACATTGTGATTCAACTGATCGAAAAAGAGATGGAAAACGCTTAATTGCCGTTAATGTTTTTATCTTATAACTATAAGCGCTAGCGAATTCGCTGGCGCTTATGCTATTAAAGAAGAAACCGCACGCAAGGATTAAGGGAGTTTAGTAAACCATGTGTGAACTGCTCGGAATGAGCGCCAATGTGCCAACCGATATCTGTTTTAGTTTTACCGGGCTGATGCAGCGCGGCGGTAATACCGGTCCGCACCGTGATGGTTGGGGAATCACTTTCTACGAGGGCAAAGGCTTTCGTAATTTCAAAGATCCGAACCCAAGTTGCGATTCAAAGATCGCTGAGCTGGTACAGAATTATCCGATTAAAAGCTGTGCGGTGATAAGTCATATTCGTCAGGCGAATCGCGGTGCAGTGAATCTTGAAAATACCCACCCCTTTACCCGTGAACTGTGGGGACGTTATTGGACCTTTGCTCATAATGGTCAATTGAGCGATTACCAAAATTTAGTAACGGGTAGACATCGCCCCGTTGGGCAAACAGATAGTGAACTCTCATTTTGTTGGTTGCTTAAGCAGATGGAAGATGAGTATCCAGAACCACCGCAAGATATGGTGGGGGTGTTTCGTTTTGTTGCCGAGTGCTGCGACAAGCTGAGAGAGAAGGGCGTGTTTAACATGCTGCTTTCAGACGGTGAGTATGTCATGACCTACTGTACTAACCATCTTTATTGGATCACCCGTCGTGCGCCATTTGGTAAAGCTGCGTTACTTGATGAAGATGTGGAAATTAACTTCCAAGAAGAAACAACGCCCAATGACATTGTGTCTGTCATTGTGACTCAACCGCTGACGGGCAATGAAACTTGGCACCGAATGAAGCCGGGCGAGTTTGGCATTTTCCATTTTGGTGAGCTGATCGATGGTAATGCCGATGAACTGGCTGACGTCGCATATGCGCCCAAAAAAGTGGCCAGTCAGGCACCTACCGAACCGTTAGAGTAATAAACCAAATTTCGAGATGTGCTTCTAAAATCATTGAGAACAAGTCGAAAGTTTATATTTAACCCATTGATATAAAAATAATATCAATGGGTTTTTTATTATTTAAGGTAGGTGTTTATGAGAGGCTTTTTACTGTCCATTGTGCTGTTAAGCTCGTCGGTACTGGCACAGCAGCCAGAGGCATTTTCTAACTTAGTCGCCAGTTATAAGTATGCGTCTAATCCCGAGTTACGTTACTCATTAGATGAACGAATGGCGTTTTGGCAGATCCCCAGTGTGAGTGTTAGTACATTCAAAGAGGGTCAAAAAGAGTGGCAATTCAGCCATGGTTTGAGTCATGAATCAGGTCAACTAGTTAACACTGATACCAGGTATCAAGTGGCCTCAATGAGTAAGCCAGTCACCACTTTGATCACTTTGAGAGCCATGGAGAAAGGTTTACTAACATTAGATGAGTACATCCAACCTATGCTTGCACCAGAGTTTGCAAAAGTCGTGACGTCTCCTGTTACGCTGCGTCAGTTATTGTCACATAAAGCGGGTTTTAACCATACAGGTTATATGGGGGTCGATAGCGATCAAGCGCTCCCTAAGCTGAATATCTTTACTCGTAGCGATTCCAAGCTTGGTGTTTTAAAGCAAGAGTTTGTAGTGGGGGACTATCATTACTCCAATGGCGGTTACATTCTCGTCCAGCACATTCTTGAACAGGTTTACGATAAGCCGTTCGAAGTGATAGCGGATCAGGAGGTGTTTGAGCCATTAAAAATGGTCAACTCTAGTTTTGTTCAGCCTACAGAAAATCAAGAGAACACAAAGTTTGCCCACGCTCACCGATATGGCGAATGGGTTGCAAAAGGGTGGCACAAATACGCGGCTAAAAGTGCGGCTGGTTTGTGGACAACACCTACAGATCTGACTCGTATGCTTCTGGCTGTTCACCAAGCCTACATTAGAGACGATGAGTCCTGGCTAAGCCAAGAGAGTATCCAGCAAATTGATTACCCTGGGACAAGCTTTATGGGACTTGGCTTTTTCCGTAATCATAGTAGCAAAGAAGGCTATGTATTCCACGGCGGCATCAACCACGGCTTTGAAGGGCACTTTGTCCTCTATCCGAAGCTTGGTACCGGGGCGGTAGTTTTGACCAATGGTCAAAGAGGCGATCAGCTTGCGCAAGAGATATTACGCGCGGTTTCGCTTACAGAAGGTTGGATTGACTTTCCACTCTATCAAACTGAAGTGTTGAAAGTGGATCTTGAGGAGTTAAAGCCATTGATTGGAAGATATCAATACAGTGAGGACTTTTATGCTGATGTCTTTATTCGCAATGGGTTGCTCTATATTCAAGGTTACAAGCAAGACGCCTATGCGTTACACAAAGTAGCAGAAAACCATTTCAAGCCTTTGGAGTTTGAATCGACGTTTTACTTTAAGTTCAGCAAAACAGGCAAACTGACAGGGCTAACCCAAGAGGCGCCGTTTTATAATGGCTTTGCCAAGAAAGTAAAATAGAAAAAAGGCCGATGTCTCCATCGGCCTTCTGTATTTCTAGGGGCTAACTTACGCTAGCTGAGCTTTAACATGCTCAACGATATCAGCCATCGCGACAGCGGTTTTCTCACCAGAGCGGCGGTTCTTGTACTCGAAGTTGCCTTCTTTCATTGAACGATCGCCAATGACGATAGTGTGAGGAACGCCGATTAGCTCCATATCAGAGAACATTACGCCAGGGCGCTCTTTACGGTCGTCGAATAGAACTTCGATGCCCATTGCCGTCAGTTCAGCGTACAGCTTCTCAGCTGCTTCTTTCACTTCTTCTGACTTGTGCATGTTCATTGGTACGATCGCGACTTGGAAAGGTGCAAGTGCATCTGGCCAGATGATGCCGTACTTGTCGTGGTTCTGCTCAATTGCAGACGCAACAACACGAGAAACACCGATACCGTAACAACCCATCTCTAGGATAACGTTTTTACCGTCTGGACCAAGAACGCCACAGTTCATTGCTTGAGAGTAAACATTACCAAGTTGGAAGATGTGGCCTACTTCGATACCACGTTTCAGTGCGATGGTACCTTTACCACAAGGGCTTGGATCACCTTCAACCACATTACGTAAGTCTTCAACTTGGCCAAGCTCAACATCACGACCCCAGTTGATACCGAAGTAGTGCTTGTCGTCTACGTTAGCGCCTGCGCCAAAGTCACTCATTACAGCAACAGTGCGGTCAACGATGAATGGCAGTTTAAGACCAACAGGGCCTAGTGAGCCAGGGCCAGCGCCGATTAGGGCACGGATTTCTTCTTCTGTTGCCATCTCTAGAGGAGCTGCAACTTGAGGAAGGTTTTCCGCTTTCACTTCGTTCAGTTCGTGGTCGCCACGCATGATAAGCGCGATTAGGTCAGCGTCAACTTCATCAGATGCTTTAACAAATAGCGTCTTAACCGTCTTCTCGATTGGCAACTCAAACTGTTCAACAAGCTCAGCAATTGTCTTTGCGTTTGGCGTGTCAACTAACGTCATCTCTTGAGTTGGAGCCGCAGCTTCGTCAGCCAGAGCAAGTGCTTCGGCTTTTTCGATGTTCGCTGCGTAGTCAGACTCAGTAGAGAAGGCAATTAGGTCTTCACCACTTTCCGCAAGTACGTGGAACTCTTGAGAACCGCTACCACCGATAGCACCTGAGTCAGCCAGTACTGGGCGGTACTCAAGGCCCATACGGTCGAAGGCCTTACAGTAAGCATCGTGCATTGCATCGTAAGACTTCTGTAGACCTTCTTTATCAATATCAAAGCTGTACGCATCCATCATGCAGAATTCGCGTGCACGCATTACGCCAAAACGTGGGCGACGCTCATCACGGAACTTAGTTTGGATTTGGTACAGGTTTAGCGGTAGCTGTTTGTAAGAGCTCACTTCATTGCGTACTAGGCTAGTGATCACTTCTTCAGCTGTTGGGCTAAGAACAAACGGACGAGTATGTCGGTCAGTAAAGCGAAGCAGCTCAGGACCCATCTTCTCGCTGCGGCCTGTCTCTTCCCATAGTTCAAACGGCTGAACAACGGGCATCAATGTTTCGACTGCGCCTGCATTGTCGATCTCTTGACGAACGATGTTTTCGACTTTACGCAGTACACGTAGACCAGTAGGTAGCCAGGTGTAGAGACCTGAAGCCAGCTTACGGATCATACCTGCACGTAGCATGAGCTGGTGGCTCACTACTTCTGCGTCGTTTGGAGTCTCCTTCAGAGTAGAAAGAAGATAATTACTGGTACGCATTTAACTTATCCGTTTATTAAAGTTAGATACTCAAGCCGGAATGGACAGGAGTATGGAAGTCCCACGAGGGGAAAATTGTTAGCCGCTTATAATATCAGCCAAATGCCATTGTCAAAAGCTTTCAATCGCAGTAACCGTTATTAAGTTATCGTTAACGGTGAACTTCACATTCATATCGAACAAATTTACCGCATATTCTTTACTATCAGGCTTGTTCTTTTTGTACGCAGGGCGAGGGTCTTGTGCTAAAACCTGCTCAATTACCGTCTTTTGATAGTCAAGATATCCGCGGGTTTCTAACTGCTCTGTGGCTAATGGCGAGAATAGGACTTGAGACTTTTCAGGTTCCGCGTCTGCGTAGCTTCCTAGTGCTTGAGGAATCGAGTCGGAATAAGGGATATACGGCTTAATGTCGATGATGGGAGTGCCATCGACTAAATCGACATTGCCAAGATCGAGATAGATCTGATCGCCTTGTTTTGTGATCCCTTTAATTTCAACCGCAGACATACCAATCCCATTGGGTCTAAACGTCGAACGAGAAGCAAATACACCTACACGCTCATTGCCACCCAGTCGAGGTGGTCTGACAGTAGGCTTCCATCCTGCCGCTAAATTCTGGTCAAACAGAAACAACAACCAAGCATGGGAGAATTGCTCCAACCCGCGTACCGCTTCGGGACTATTCGCCTCTCCAACTAGTTTTACTCGCGAGCGAGCAGCTGGCACTAAGCTCGGCTGCCGAGGAACGGCGAACTTCTCTTTATATGGGCTTTCAATAAAACCGATTGGCTCTATGGAATACATCTCTTTTCTCTCAATTTGGTGATGAGGAAAAAGTATCACAAAAAAGAGTAGTAAAACTTGGTGATAATGATTATTATTTAAAATGTTATAACATAACAGTTTCTATTGAGGTAATTATGCAACCCAACATTCACCCTGAATACCGAACCGTGGTTTTCCATGATACAAGCATTGATGAGTACTTCCTTATCGGTTCAACATTGCAAACTGACCGCACTATTGAGTGGAAAGATGGCAAAACCTACCCGTACTTTACGATTGAAGTTTCTTCTAAATCTCACCCTTTCTACACAGGTAAGCAGCGTGTCATTCATCAGGAAGGTCGTGTCGCTAACTTTAAGCGTCGATTTGGTCAATTTTCTAAAGGGGACAAGTAAATGAAGGTCGTAAAATCTCTTAAGAGTGCTAAAAATCGCCATCCTGATTGTCAAATCGTCAAAAGAAGAGGGCGTTTGTACGTTATCTGCAAAACCAATCCAAGATTTAAAGCGGTGCAAAAGTAGCCTCCAATCTCAATCGGATAAAGCTCTCATTTTTGACTATCACAGTTTGAGGCGTTTCCCCCTCTCTTAAACCATCAGAGTGCTCGGTTATAGATAAGCGTAATTTATGCCTCTCTTTGGTGGTTGAGTTTCCTCCTTATACCAATCAACGACTTAAAGGTCATTAAATAAACAGAATGAATGTATTTATATAAATTATAATTCTGTTATTTGGTTTTGTTTTGGTGATATTTGCTAATTATTTGTGCAAAATGCGTTAAATGATATGATTTGTTACACACTTTGTAACATTTTGCATTTCTAATTGAGTATTTTGTCGAGTACCCTGCGCTGGCATTTGGAACATTTTTGTCACATTTGCGCAGGAATAACTACAAGGAGGGAACAGATGAGTTCATCTGCTTCAATTAAACAAAATTCACCTAAGAAGCCGCTATTTACGCGTTTCTTAGACGCTGTTGAATATTTGGGGAACCTATTACCCCATCCTATCACTCTATTCGCCATCTTCTGTTTAGCTATCTTAGTGCTATCTGGTATTGCAGGTTACTTTGAAGTATCTGTTATGGACCCGCGCCCTGAAGGTGCGAAAGGTCGTGCAGCAGACGGCATGATCCACGTTGTCAGCCTTTTAAATGCTGATGGTTTGGAGCTAATCGTTACTAACTTAGTGAAAAACTTTGTTGGTTTTGCACCGCTAGGTACTGTGCTAGTCGCTATGCTAGGTGTCGCTATTGCTGAACACTCTGGTCTATTGTCGGCAGCAATGCGCGGTATGGTAATGGGCGCATCTAAGCGCATGGTTACAGTAACGGTTGTATTCGCAGGTATCATTTCTAATACGGCATCTGAGCTAGGTTACGTGGTACTTATCCCGCTAGCGGCAATGCTATTCCACTCTTTAGGTCGTCACCCTCTAGCTGGTCTTGCTGCGGCATTCGCTGGTGTTTCAGGTGGCTACTCTGCAAACCTGCTAATCGGTACTGTTGATCCACTTCTGTCGGGTATTACAGAAACTGCTGCGCAAATGATTGACCCAACTTACACGGTTGGACCTGAAGTTAACTGGTACTTCATGTTTGTGTCGACTTTCTTCATTGCGATCACTGGTGCGTTTGTTACTGAAAAAATCGTTGAGCCTAAACTAGGTAAATACAATGATGAAGAAGCGTCAGAAGACCTATCTCAAGACAAGATGGGTGGTCTAACTGCTGTAGAGAAAAAAGGTCTTAAGCTTGCGGGTCTTGCGGTACTAGCGGTTTCAGCGCTTCTTGCATGGACAGTCGTTCCAGCTGACGGCATCCTTCGCTCTGACGCAGGTACCATTGCTGGTTCACCATTCCTGAAGAGTATCGTAGCCTTTATCTTTGTATTCTTTGCTGTACCTGGCTTTGTTTACGGTAAAGTTGTTGGCACGATGAAGACAGATCGCGATGTTATCGATGCAATGTCTAAGTCTATGTCTTCAATGGGCATGTACATTGTACTGGTATTCTTCGCTGCTCAATTTGTAGCATTCTTCAAGTGGACTAACTTTGGTCAAGTCTTCGCTGTTGCAGGGGCAAGCTTCCTACAAGAGATTGGTCTAACTGGCCCAATGCTGTTCTTCGCCTTCATTCTTATGTGTGGCTTCATCAACCTAATGATCGGTTCAGCGTCTGCACAATGGGCAGTAACAGCACCAATCTTTGTTCCTATGTTGATGCTAGTTGGCTACGCGCCAGAAACTATTCAGGCGGCTTACCGCATCGGTGATTCTACTACTAACATCATCACGCCTATGATGAGCTACTTCGGTCTTATCCTTGCTGTAGCAACGCGATACATGAAGAACCTAGGTATCGGTACGCTTATTGCGACCATGCTACCTTACTCAATTGTGTTCATCGTGGGTTGGAGTTTACTGTTCTACGTTTGGGTGTTTATCTTGGGTCTACCTGTAGGTCCTGGTGCGGCGACGTACTACACGCCTTAATCACACGTACTTTATTGAACGATTTAGCCGGAGCTCATTGCTCCGGCTTTTTTGTACCTATAGATTTTCTGAACAGTCTGAGGAGTTGACAAGTGGTAGGGGTGAACTTTACTTATCGGTAGAGCGCTATGCCTTGGAGGTAAAATGAATCAACAAACTCAGCTCTTTCCAATACAGAGCTTTCTTCAGGCTCATATCATTCCGTAATTCAAGCCAACGAGCATGGGTAAGCTTTGGGCTTTGACGCTATTGATATGGTTGTGCTCTCTTCCCGCAGTCAGTGCAACCACAGTGCAGTTAGTCACGCTTGACTATCCGCCCTATATCGTCCATCGCGAAGGGGAGTTATCTGGTGTGGCCGTCGAGCTTGTTGAGGCCGTGTTTGATGAACTCGATGTCCCGATATCAATAGAAGTTTTACCTTGGGCACGAGCTTTGAGTAATGTTCAGTTTGGTCGTGCTGACGCTATCTTTACCGCATTTAAAAATCCAACACGTGAAAAGTTTGCCGATTACTCTAATGAGATCTTGTTTACGCAGAATATAAGCTTAGTGGTAAAAAGAAGTAGTAAGATAAGTAGCTACGACTTTTTATCCCGTGATGTTTCGGCGGTCGCTATCTGCGCTGTCAATCGAGTCAGTTATGGTAAGCAGATGGATGCTTTATTGGCGGATGGGCGCTTTAGGCTAGTCTTTTGGCGCAACCGAACTGAAGATTGCGCTCGCTTGGTCAGGACGGGGCGTGCTGATGTGTGGGTAAATAATGATTTTGGTGCGCGAAGCATTCTGGCTAGTGAACAAATGGAACAAGCACTGGAAATACTCTCGCCGCCAATCGAGGCCACGCCCAGCTATATCGCGTTTTCTAAGCTGAAAGAGCATCAGTGGCTTAGAGACAGATTTGACCAAGTGCTAAGAGAAATGAAGGATGATGGACGCTATGAAGCCATCATTGATGACTACTTCGATAGTCTAAAAACAGTGCCACCAAAAGAAAAGGGCTGACATTACGTCAACCCTTGAGAGCTTATGTTAGCAAAAGTAAGTGATTACCAACCTTTAACTACGCCACCTTGGAAGATATCAGAAGCCGCTGTGTAAACTTCTTCAGTCTGGTAAGACTTAACAAAGTTTTGGACGTTTTCCGCTTGTGCGTTGTCTTCACGCGACACGATTAGGTTTACGTATGGAGACTCTTTGTCTTCAACAAATACACCGTCTTTTTGTGGTGTTAGGTTGATAGAGCTTGCGTAAGTTGTGTTGATAACAGAAAGCGCAACGTCATCTAGAGAGCGTGGTAGCTGCGCAGCATCTAGCTCTACGATAGTGATGTTTTTCGGGTTTTCAACGATGTCACGTACAGTTGCTAGCAGGCCAACGTTCTCACGAAGTTTCAGCAGTCCTTGTTGCTCAAGTAGAATCAGTGAACGACCTAGGTTTGTTGGATCGTTAGGTACAGCGATACGAGCACCTTCTTCAATTTCGTCGACCGCTTTCACTTGCTTAGAGTAACCCGCGATTGGGTAAACAAACGTGTTACCCGCGATAGTCAGTTTGTAACCACGGTCGGCAACTTGCTGATCTAGGTATGGCTTGTGTTGGAACGCATTGATGTCGATAGAGCCATCATCTAGTGCTGCGTTTGGTGTTACGTAATCAGTAAAAGTAACCAGCTCTACATCTAGGCCGTATTTTTCTTTAGCGACTTTAGCAGCCACTTCAGCCACTTGTGCTTCTGCACCAGCCATAACACCAACTTTGATCTTGCTAGTATCTGCTTCTTTTTCTCCACAACCTGCTAGTACCAATGCTGATGCAGCAGCTGCGATAGTTAATAGACCTTTAAGACTGAATTTCATCACTATCTCCTTATAAATTAAATCTGTGAGTATTCTTTATTGTATTCTTAGCGGTGATCGACACGACGAACAATCGCATCACCAATGGATTGAATGATCTGAACTAGTACGATAAGCATTACTACAGTCACGGCCATAATGACCACGTCATAGCGGTGGAAACCGTATCGAATGGCGACGTCACCTAGGCCGCCACCGCCAACCGTTCCTGCCATTGCTGAGTAACTGACAAGCGTGACGAGTGTAATGGTTACCGAGTTAACGATGGTTGGCATCGCTTCAGGAAGCAGTACCTTAGAAATAATTTGAATCGGGGTTGCGCCCATCGACTGTGCTGCTTCAACTAATCCCGTTGGGACTTCAAGTAGAGCACCTTCGATAAGACGAGCAACAAATGGGATGGCGCCGATTGTAAGAGGCACGATGGCTGCTGTTGTACCGATGAATGTGCCAACTAATAGCTTGGTAACTGGAATAATGGCGACCATCAGCACTAGGAAAGGTACGGAACGACCCACGTTAACAATAGCGCCGAGTACACTGTTTAGTTTCGTGTTCTCAAGTAAACCACCTTTCTTGGTGATATGCAGAATCACACCGAGTGGAATACCAACGGCAAAGCCAACAATGCCCGCCACAGCAACCATGTAGATAGTATCCCAAGTCGCGCCGATAAGTAGATTGCTGTTTAAGCTCAGCCACTGTGAAATTTCATTAAAGGACATAGCCTAGCACCTCTACTTTTACCTTGTGCTCACGCAGGAACTCAATCGCTGCATTGTCATCTTGTTCATTACCAAATAGTTCTGCGACCATCATGCCGAATTTCACACCACCGGCGTAATCGAGGTCAGAGCTGAGAATGCTGACATCAATGTTGAATTTACGGGCAATTTGCGTCATCAAAGGAGCATCGACTGTTGCGCCTGTGAACTCTAGACGAACCAATGGGTAACTGCCTTCAACACGCGTTGCTTGCAAGCGAACTTGGTAATCTTCTGGAATCGACAAGTCGAGTGTAGAACGAATGAATTGATGCGCCAGTTCTGTTTTAGGATGAGCGAAAATTTCACCGACAGTCCCTTTTTCGACCAGCTCGCCATCGCCAATGATCGCTACTTCGTGACAGATGCTTTTTACAACGTCCATTTCGTGAGTAATCAAAAGCATAGTGATGTTCAGCTTGCGGTTGATCTCTTTTAGCAGATCTAGAATCGACTGAGTGGTGGCTGGATCCAATGCGCTAGTCGCTTCATCACACAGAAGAACCTTTGGATCAGAAGCAAGAGCACGTGCGATCGCAACACGCTGCTTTTGACCACCACTTAGGTTTGAAGGGTAGCTTTCATGCTTATCTTCAAGGCCGACCAGTTTCAGCAGCTCAGTCACTTTAGTGCTGATGTGCGCTTTATCTTTGCCTGCTAACTCAAGTGGTAGAGCAACGTTGTCAAAAACCGTACGCGATGACAGTAGGTTGAAATGCTGGAAGATCATACCGATGTTACGGCGAGCTTCGCTAAGTTGCGATTTACTGAGTGTTGTGAGATCGACACCATCAACAACAATCGAGCCTGTTGTCGGTGCTTCTAACATGTTTACACAACGAATAAGCGTACTTTTCCCTGCTCCCGATGAGCCAATAACACCAAAGATTGTTCCTTGTGGAATATGAAGGTTGATCTCCTTTAAGGCATGTATTTCCTTACTGCCTTGGTAGAACACCTTATTTACTTGATTAATTTCAATCATCGAGAGACCCGCTATCAGATTAGATGAAGAGCAGCAGATAATGTTGAGCTACATCTCATTTAGTAGATGATGCTATGGTCTTACATGTTTTCTGTCAATAGATATTTTTACGTCTAGACGTCTAAACGTATCTTTTGCTCAATCGATTAGTAATTAGATAGTGATGAAAGAAATAAAGCGTGCAATAATTCTTGTAAAGCAAAGTACATAGAGAAGCATATTTTGGCAAAACCAGCAGTCTTTTTAGACCGAGATGGCGTGATTAACATCGATCACGGCTATGTTCATGATGAGCACGATTTTGAGTTTGTTGATGGCGTATTTGAAGCGACCAAGAAACTGAAAGATATGGGCTACCAACTGGTATTGGTGACAAACCAGTCGGGGATTGCTCGTGGTAAGTTCAGTGAAGATCGTTTCCTATCTTTGACCCAATGGATGGACTGGAACTTTGTCGATAACGGCGTTGAGTTTGATGGTATTTACTACTGTCCGCACCATGCTGAACACGGTCAAGGCAAATATAAGCAAGACTGTGACTGCCGCAAGCCAAAGCCTGGTATGTTTATCTCAGCGCGTGACTTCTTGAAAATTGATATGGCGAACTCTGTTATGGTGGGCGATAAAGCCGAAGACATGATGGCAGCCGAAGCAGCCGGTGTTGGCACCAAAATCCTTGTCCGTACAGGCAAACCTGTCACAGAGAAAGGCGAAGCTATCGCGTCTGTGGTACTCGACAGTATTAAAGAAGTCCCAGCGTATTTAGCAAAATAAACTGAAAAAGGCTGCCTAGGGCGGCCTTTGTTTTGTTTGGAGGGAATCATGAGATATCGGTTGTTAATTGCACTCGCAGTAGGGCTGAGCGTGTCAGCGTGCTCTTTTACTTCGATGGAACGTGAAAACCACTACCAAGGTGATTTTCTATTCTATCAATGTAGTGGTGGCGAAACCTTCAAGCTAGCCTTAATGCCCAATGATTATACGGCACTGCTAAGGTTACCAAAGAAAGATTATCGCATGATCCAGGTTCCCTCTGGCTCTGGCACTAAATACATTCTCGACGATGGCACCGCAGAAATACAAAACCCAGTGACCCTCTATACCAAAGGCAAAGAAGCCCGCTTAGAACTTAGCCACTTGGTGTATAAAAATTGCATTACCCAATAGATCTTTTACGATAGCGTGTCTGGAGGCGTATCGCCTCCTTGCAACGTTCAACTACTAGACCCACGACTTTATGAGCAAAAAACTAACCATTCTTGATATTGCCCGGTTATCCGGCGTAGGCAAATCGACCGTCTCTCGTGTTCTGACTAACGATCCTAAAGTTAAGCCAGAAACACGTGCTAAGGTCGAACGGGTGATTCAGGAATCTGGTTATGTTCCTTCAAAATCAGCACAAGCGATGCGTGGAGGAAGTCAAAAAGTGGTGGGGGTCATTATCTCTCGTCTCGATTCTCCATCAGAAAACAAAGCCGTGGGAAGTATGCTTAATACCTTATATAGCGCGGGCTATGATGTTGTCATTATGGAGAGCCAGTTCGACCGAGCAAAGACCAACGAGCATTTGGATGTGCTGAAAAAGCGTAATGTTGATGGCGTCATCGTGTTCGGCTTTAGTGACTTTGATATTGCTAAGCTCGCGAGCTGGCATAATCGCACTGTGGTTATCGCGATGGATACAGATAAAGTTTCGTCAATCAACTACGACAATAGACAAGTCATTGTTAAGGCGTTGCAATTCTTAGAACAAAAGAGCCTCAAGAACGTCGCATTTATTGGCGTCGATCCTAGTGATAAAACCACAGGTAAATTGCGTTTAGACGCTTATCTGGATTGGTGCCAATCTCACTCTATTTCACCAAACTATCAGACAGGTCAACTAAACCACGAGAGTGCTTATTTGCTGGTGGACGAAGTTTTGACTCAAGGCGTTCAAGCGATTGTTTGTGCCAGTGACACCTTAGCTTTAGGGGTCATTAAGCGTTTACAAGAGCTCAATCGTGAAGATGTGGTTGTCACTGGCGTGGGTGGAAATGAACTGCTTTCCTTCCTATTTCCCAAAGTATTTAGTATTGACCCAGGTTACTCTTTAGCCGGTGAAAGGGCTGCTAAGTTGCTGATTTCTCAAATTAATGGTGAGCTTGAGCAAGTTCATATCACTCAAGAACCTATCTCAATCTAAGCCATTATTTTCAAAGTGATTTAAAATTATACTGTGATCTCTTTCAATTAATGGGACTGTTCCCATTTTTATCTGTAAGTAGATCTGACAATATAATAAGTACATTTGGGAATGTTCCCATAAATAGAAAAACAACAAGCTTAGTCAGTTTGAATCGTCAACATTGTTGACAACAGATGAATGAGAATCCAATTAGGGTGGACATGGATATGAGTAAGATTGCGAAACAAGAAGTTGAGCGTCTGATTGAATTAGTTGGTGGCCGCGAAAACATCGCGAGTGTAAGCCACTGTCTAACTCGCCTTCGCTTTGTACTGAATGATACCGATAAAGCAGACGAGACAGCGCTAGAGGCGTTGCCAATCGTAAAAGGTTGCTTTACCAATGCGGGTCAGTTCCAGGTAGTGATCGGAACTGAAGTTGATGAAGTGTATAAAGTGCTGATTGAGCTATCAGGTAAGAGCGAAGCGTCAAAAGACGAAGCGAAGCTTGCTGCTCGCCAAAATATGAATGTATTGGAACGTGGTATTTCCCATCTTGCTGAAATCTTTGTACCGCTACTTCCAGCAATCATCACTGGTGGTTTGATTTTAGGTTTCCGTAATGTGATTGGTGACATCAAGATGTTTGATGGCCAGTCGCTAACTGAAATTAGTCAGTTCTGGGCAACGGTTCATAGCTTCTTATGGTTAATTGGCGAAGCAATCTTCTTCTTCCTGCCTGTTGGGGTATGTTGGTCAACAGTGAAGAAGCTAGGAGGCACACCAATTTTAGGTATCACTCTAGGTGTGACTCTGGTCTCTCCGCAGTTGATGAATGCCTATCTTATCGGTAAGCAAGCCCCAGAAGTGTGGGACTTTGGCCTGTTCGTGATTGAAAAAGTCGGTTATCAAGCTCAGGTGATTCCTGCGATGTTAGCGGGTATGGCGCTGGCGTTTATTGAGACTAACCTGAAACGTATTGTTCCTTCTTACCTTTACTTAGTTGTTGTTCCTTTCGTTTCTATCATTGTTTCTGTGGTATTGGCTCACTCTCTAATTGGTCCGTTTGGCCGTGTATTAGGCGATGGTGTGGCATTTGCAGCGAAAGCGGCGATGACTGGAGACTTCGCGGTAATAGGTTCGATGGTATTTGGTTTCCTATACGCACCACTTGTTATCACTGGCATTCACCACACGACTAACGCCGTCGATCTGCAACTAATGCAAGACCTAGGTGGTACGCCAATTTGGCCATTGATCGCTCTATCAAACATTGCTCAAGCTTCAGCGGTTGTCGGCATTATCATCATCAGTAAAAAACATGGTGAGCGCGATATTTCAGTTCCAGCGGCGATTTCTGCTTACTTAGGTGTAACTGAGCCTGCGATGTACGGTATTAACTTGAAGTACAAGTTCCCAATGCTAAGCGCAATGATTGGTAGTGCAATTGCAGCAGCGATCTGTGGTAGTGCGGGCGTTATGGCGAACGGTATTGGTGTGGGCGGTCTACCGGGTATCTTATCTATCCAACCACAGTTCTGGGGCATTTTTGCAATCGCAATGCTAGTGGCAATTGCCGTACCTGCCGCATTGACCCTGTTCTTCTACAAGCGTGCGCAAATGAAAGGCGAGTTAGAGCCAGCGAACGCGTAACCCATCATTTTTTGGAGCGGCATTCCGTCGCTCCTTTTTCAAAGTTTATTATTTTTTGGTAAGTGAGTTTAGCAATGACAACTATCGCTAATGATGCAAATTGGTGGAAAACCGCCTCGATCTATCAGATTTACCCTAAGAGCTTTTGCGACAGTGGCAGTAAAGGAACAGGGGATATTCAAGGCATTATTTCTAAGCTTGATTACTTGAAACTATTGGGTGTTGATGCGATTTGGCTAACACCTGTTTATCAGTCTCCAATGATTGATAATGGTTACGATATTTCGGACTACTACGCAATCAATCCAGATTTTGGCACCATGGATGATTTTGACCAGCTTCTCGCTGAAGCTCATCAGCGTGGTATTCGCATTATTATGGATATCGTAGTCAACCACACTTCGACTGAGCATGAGTGGTTCCAGTCTGCGCTCGGTGATAAAAACAGTCCTTATCGTGATTACTACATTTGGAAAGATCCGGTTGATGGCGGAATCCCTAACAACTGGCAATCAAAATTTGGTGGCAGTGCTTGGGAGCTTGATGAAAAAACGGGTCAGTACTTTTTGCATCTCTTCGCCAAAGAGCAGGCCGACCTAAACTGGGAAAACCCGAAAGTTCGCGGCGAAGTCAAAGAAGTGATCAGCTTCTGGGCTGAAAAAGGTGTAGATGGCTTCCGTCTGGATGTAATCAACCTAATTTCTAAACAGCAGGACTTCCCCAATGATCGCCTTGGCGATGGTCGATGCTTTTATACCGATGGACCTCGCGTACACGAATATCTGCAAGAGATCAGCGAAGCGGTATTCCAGAAGTACGGCAGTGTGACGGTGGGTGAAATGTCTTCAACGACCCTAGATCATTGTCAGCAATATTCATCGCTTGATAATAAAGAGCTGTCGATGGTGTTTAATTTCCACCACTTAAAGGTCGATTATCCAAATGGTGAAAAATGGACCAAAGCGCCATTCGATTTCTCTCAGTTGAAGCAGATCTTTAATCATTGGCAGACAGGTCTAAATGGCAAAGGGTGGGGCGCGCTATTCTGGTGTAACCATGACCAGCCACGAGTGGTAAGTCGATTGGGTGACGACAAACACTATCGTTTAGAATCCGCCAAAATGCTTGCAGCTTCTGTGCATATGATGCAAGGGACGCCATACATCTACCAAGGTGAAGAGATCGGTATGACCAACCCAGGTTATACCTCCATCGATCAATATCGTGATGTAGAAAGCACCAATATGTATGACATCATGGTGAATGAGCAAGGTGTTGAACATCAAGAAATGATGGCGATTCTGGCACAAAAATCTCGCGATAACTCTCGTACGCCGATGCAGTGGAATGGGGAGCAGTATGCTGGCTTCTCAAAAGCGCAACCTTGGCTTGAAGTGGCAAGTAACTATGCGGAAATTAACGCAGATAAAGCGGTAGCTGATAAAAACTCAGTATTCTATTTTTATCAGCAGTTGATTCAGCTACGTAAAGAGATTGAAGTGATCACTACAGGTAGCTATGTCGATCTCTATCCTGAGCATAAGGCGGTGTTCGGTTATCAGCGTCAGTCACAAAGTCAGACTCTAATTTGTTTGAATAACTATTACGCAGCCGAAACAGAGTGCGTCTTACCTGAAGAGTTTGATTGCGATAAAGCACAGTACGTTTTGGGTAACTATGAGCTTTCTGGTGACAAGGTATCTCAGCATCAAGTGCTTCGCCCTTATGAAACACGCATTATTCTTTTAGAAAACTAACCCCCCCTAATACCAACCAGAATAAATATGTGTTCATTCTTGCTGGTTAAAATCGCTTATAGCGTCGTTATAGATTTTGTAGGTAGAGCAACTAGCTAGCTGTAATCTATGCCTTGCTCTAAGCGATTTTTCCTGCGCAATTATTTGAACACCTATTCATCCCGATTGGTATCGTTGTTAGTTTAGCCCTGCTTTGCGGGGCTTTTTTATGCTTGCGAGAATAGAGAATAGAGAATAGAGAATAGAAGTGTGCTTAGATTTTCGATAGGTACAAAAAACCAGCTCAATGAGCTGGTTTTCTGTGTATGGTGGAGGGGGACGGATTCGAACCATCGAAGGCAGTGCCAGCAGATTTACAGTCTGATCCCTTTGGCCACTCGGGAACCCCTCCAGGGTATTTTTATACTTGGTAGCGTTTTCCCAACACACTATTCAAGTGTTTCTCACAACTTATTGAATGGGTTATCCACTCAGAGCAGTCATAAGAAGAAATATGGTGGAGGGGGACGGATTCGAACCATCGAAGGCAGTGCCAGCAGATTTACAGTCTGATCCCTTTGGCCACTCGGGAACCCCTCCAGGGTATTTTATACTTGGTAGTGTTTTCCCAACACACTATTCAAGTGTTTCTCACAACATATCTAACGGTTTATCCACCGAGCAGACTATTATAAGAAAATATGGTGGAGGGGGACGGATTCGAACCATCGAAGGCAGTGCCAGCAGATTTACAGTCTGATCCCTTTGGCCACTCGGGAACCCCTCCAGGGTATTTTATACTTGGTAATGTTTTCCCAACACATTATTCAAGTGTTTCTCACAACTTATTGAATGGGTTATCCACTCAGAGCAGTCATAAGAAGAAATATGGTGGAGGGGGACGGATTCGAACCATCGAAGGCAGTGCCAGCAGATTTACAGTCTGATCCCTTTGGCCACTCGGGAACCCCTCCAGGGTGTTTTCCTATTCTCAATCAAGGAATAGGCTTAAGTGATGTTTTCCCAACACATCTCTCAAGTGCGGAGCGCATCATAGCAAACTCGTAAAAGCTGTAAAGCGTTTTCTTATAATTTTGAATTGAATGATGCCTTTTTGGGCAAAGATGGCAGGAATTAACCATAAAGCTCAAACAATCAACGGCTTTACTTACATAATATTTCTCGCTCTTTACATTAGTTGACGTTCAGAATGCGAATTACCGGATACAATATGTCTAGTTTATCTATGCAGAATCTAACCATGAAAAATAAAATTGTTCTGAGTTTATTGTCTCTGTCTATTTTGGCTGCTGCTCCTGCATCGTATGCCAAGAGACAAGGTCCATCGAAGGTAACTGTTGTCACTGAGCAAGTACAAACCCATCAAGTATCCCAGTCTCTTGTACTCGTCGGTAAATTGGATGCAGAGCAGTCCGTTATCATTTCTCCTGAAGTGGCTGGTAAAGTTGACGTGATTGCCGTTAAAGCCAATCAAGTTGTTCGAGAAGGGCAACTGTTGATTCAACTTGATGATGACAGAGCTAAGGCTTCAGTGGCTGAAGCGAAAGCATATCTCAAAGATGAGCAACGTAAACTTAAAGAATTTGAGCGTTTGGTTAAGCGTAATGCGATTACTCAAACAGAGATCGATGCGCAAGAGGCAAGTGTCGACATCGCCAAAGCGCGTTTAGATGCTGCTAATGCTGATCTTAACGATTTACATATTAGCGCGCCGTTTTCAGGAACGGTGGGCTTTATTGATTTTAGCCGCGGTAAGATGGTGAGCGCGGGCACAGAGCTGTTGAGCTTAGATGATTTATCGATCATGCGCTTAGATCTGCAGGTGCCTGAGCGTTATTTGTCGCAACTTTCTAATGGTATGCAAGTCACCGCAACGACGGCAGCGTGGCAAGGCCAATCCTTCAGTGGTGAAGTGGTCGGTATAGACTCTCGAATTAACCAAGAAACCTTGAATCTTCGGGTTCGCATTCACTTCTCTAACCCAGAGCAGCAGTTAAAGCCGGGTATGCTAGTTTCGGCTGCAATGGACTTTCCTGCCATTGAAGCACCTATCATTCCGGTTCAAGCTCTCGAATATTCGGGAACCAAGCGTTTCGTCTATGTCGTAACTGAAGAGGGTACGGCGACACGCACAGAAGTTATTTTGGGTGCGCGTGTCGATAACCAAGTGGTGATTGAAGAAGGGCTTTCTATCGGCGATAAGATAGTTGTGCAAGGTATCGTCAATATGCGTGATGGTGTCGCTGTGTCTGAGTTAGGCAGCGATGGCCGCCCTAAAAACGCGCAAAAGAGCCAAGAAGGGTCTAACTAATGCTGTTATCTGATGTTTCAGTAAAGAGACCTGTTGCTGCGGTTGTACTCAGCCTTCTACTGTGTGTGTTTGGTATTGTCTCATTTAGCAAGCTTGCGGTACGTGAGATGCCAGATATCGAAAGCCCTGTAGTCTCGATCAATACGCGTTACGATGGGGCCTCGGCAACCATCATTGAAAGCCAAATAACGTCGGTACTTGAAGATCAGCTTTCGGGTATCAGTGGTATCGATGAAATTTCCTCAACAACGCGTAATAGTAGTTCGAGAATCACTATCACATTTGAGCTTGGCTACGATCTGAACACGGGTGTCAGTGACGTTCGAGATGCGGTAGCAAGGGCTCAGCGCGCATTGCCTGATGAAGCCGATGACCCAGTTGTTTTTAAGAACAATGGCTCCGGTGAAGCCTCTCTTTATATAAACCTAAGTTCATCGGAGATGGATCGGACTCAGCTAACCGATTACGTTGACCGAGTGCTACTTGACCGCTTTAGCCTTATCTCAGGGGTGAGCTCGGTTGATGTTTCCGGCGGCTTGTACAAAGTGATGTACGTCAAGCTTAAACCTGACCAAATGGCAGGGCGTGGTGTGACGGCATCGGATATTACAACCGCCTTACGCAGTGAAAACGTTGAAAATCCGGGTGGAGAAGTGCGTAACGATCAAATCGTTATGTCTGTACGTACTGCTCGCAGCTATAACCAAGCTGAAGACTTTGAGTATCTGGTCGTCAAGCGAGCTTCAGATAACTCGCCAATCTATCTGAAAGATGTGGCGGATGTTTTCATTGGCGCAGAGAACGAAAACTCGACCTTTAAAAGTGATGGTGTCGTTAACGTAAGTATGGGGATCGTACCTCAATCGGATGCGAACCCGCTTGAAGTTGCAACTAGAGTGCACAAAGAAGTCGAGAATATTCAACAGTTCTTGCCTGAAGGAACGCGCTTAGCCATCGATTATGATTCAACGGTGTTTATCGAGCGTTCAATTGCGGAAGTCTACAGCACGCTGTTTATTACCGGTGGTCTCGTTATCTTGGTGCTGTACATCTTTATCGGCCAAGCAAGAGCGACGTTAATCCCAGCGGTAACCGTTCCTGTTTCTTTGATCTCATCATTTATCGCCGCTTACTATTTTGGTTTTTCAATCAACCTGATCACTTTAATGGCCTTGATCCTATCGATTGGTCTGGTTGTGGATGATGCGATTGTGGTCGTCGAGAACATCTTCCACCATATTGAGCGTGGTGAGAAACCCCTGCTCGCTGCTTATAAAGGGACACGTGAAGTGGGTTTCGCAGTTGTAGCGACGACCTTGGTGCTAGTCATGGTTTTCCTGCCCATTTCCTTTATGGATGGCATGGTCGGCTTACTGTTCACGGAGTTCTCGGTACTGTTGGCGATGTCGGTGATTTTCTCCTCGTTGATCGCGTTAACCTTGACGCCAGTTTTAGGCAGCAAGCTGCTAAAAGCCAATGTTAAACCAAACCGCTTTAATCTGTTTATCGACAATATGTTTAGCCATCTTGAATCAGGCTATCGTAAGGTTCTGAAAGGAGCTCTGAGTTGGAAATGGGCGGCGCCTCTTGTCATCATGGCGTGTGTCGGTGGTAGTTGGGGACTCATGCAGCAGGTTCCTGCTCAATTAGCGCCTTCAGAGGACCGCGGCGTTATCTTTGCTTTTGCTCGCGGTGCTGATGCAACCAGTTACAACCGTATGGCAGCGAACATGGATATCATAGAGGAACGCTTGATGCCTCTGCTTGGGCAAGGTTTCCTCAAATCCTTTAGCATTCAATCGCCAGCATTTGGTGGTAATGCTGGCGACCAAACGGGCTTTGTTATCATGATCCTTGAAGATTGGAATGATCGTGATGTCACGGCACAGCAAGCTTTGGGCGAAGTTCGCAAAGCGCTAGCGGGTATCGCTGATGTTAGAGTATTCCCATTTATGCCAGGTTTCCGTGGTGGCTCTAGCGAACCTGTTCAGTTTGTTCTCGGTGGTTCTGATTATGCTGAACTTAAAACTTGGGCGGAAAAACTAGAGCAACTTGCTGAAGATTCGCCATTTATGGAAGGCGCAGACATTAACTACTCAGAAAGAACGCCAGAGCTGGTTGTGTCAGTAGATAAACAGCGCGCAGCCGAGCTTGGGATTAGCGTGGAAGCGATCTCTGAAACACTTGAGATTATGTTGGGTGGTAAGAGTGAGACGACCTTTGTTGAGCGCGGTGAAGAGTATGACGTTTACCTGCGTGGTGATGAGAACAGCTTTAACAATGCCGCGGATCTGAGCCAAATTTATATGCGTACGGCTTCTGGTGAATTGGTCACTCTTGATGCGGTCACTAAGATTGAAGAGGTTGCCTCATCGATTCGTTTATCGCACTACAACAAGCAGAAGGCAGTGACGATTACAGCCAACCTTTCTGACGGTTATACCTTAGGGGATGCGCTTGATTTCTTAGACCAACAAGCGATAGAGCTATTACCGGGTGACATTTCGGTGAGCTACTCTGGTGAGTCAAAAGACTATAAAGAGAACCAGTCGAGTATCTTAGTTGTGTTTGGTTTAGCGCTGCTGGTGGCTTATCTCGTTCTGGCTGCGCAGTTTGAAAGCTTTATCAACCCGTTAGTTGTTATGTTTACCGTCCCTATGGGGGTATTTGGTGGCTTCCTTGGGCTGTTTGTGATGGGACAAGGCCTCAACATCTATAGCCAGATTGGTATGATTATGTTGATCGGTATGGTAACTAAGAACGGTATCTTGATTGTCGAGTTTGCTAACCAACTTCGCGATCGCGGCATTGAGTTTGAGAAAGCTATTGTTGATGCGTCTGCGCGTCGCTTGCGCCCAATCATGATGACAGCATTTACCACTCTTGCTGGTGCTATACCGCTGATTATGTCGACGGGAGCGGGCTATGAAAGCCGCGTGGCTGTGGGCACGGTGATCTTCTTTGGTATGGGTTTTGCGACTTTAGTAACTCTGTTCGTTATCCCTGCCATGTACCGCTTGATTTCAGCAACGACTCAGTCGCCGGGTCATGTGGAAGCAGAGCTAAACAAAGAACTAAGCCACGATGTGAAAGCACGTGTCTCGCACGGGGAGTTGGAGTAAAGGGCCCGGAACGGGCGTTGCCTTCGGGAATTTGGAACGGGCTTCGCCCTTCGAGAGTTTTTCGTTCCCGCATCCCGAATCCATAGCGAAGCGTTCCTAAATAAAAAGGGTTGATACCATGTATCAACCCTCAAAAACTTTCCAGTTATCCAGTTATCCAGTTATCCAGTTATCCAGTTATCCAGTTATCCAGTTATCCAGTTATCCAGTTATCCAGTTATCCAGTTATCCAGTTATCCAGTTATCCAGTTATCCAGTTTCTAACCGTAATTCACACTATAACGCGTTGGTTTGTGGTTCATAGCCAACACTAGGTTTAACGCAATGGCACCAATGATTGAAAGCACGATGATTTGCGGTGACACGAAGAAAAACGATGCGACTAAAATAGTAAAATCGATAGCTAGCTGAGATTTTCCAACCGAAATGCCGAATTTATCTTGGATAAATAAGCAAAGTACATTGAAGCCGCCCAAACTAGAGCGATGACGGAAGAGAATCAACATCCCCAATCCCATCAAAAGACCACCGGCGACCGCACAGTAGACTTCGTTGATGGTATCTAAGCTAATCACTAAATAGAGGTGATCGGCAAATACAGAGACCAAGGCGCCAGAAATCGCACTATTAAAAGCAAAGCGCGAACCGAATCGTTTCCATGCCAAAAGGTAAAAAGGGCAATTGGCAATAAAGTAGAGAGTACCAAAAGAGAACGAAACAAATTGGCTAGCTAACAGTGCCAGTCCGGTAGTGCCGCCAGTGAGCAATGACGCTGATTGTAAAAAGAAAACCCCTTGGGCAACCAGAAAAGTCCCGGTCAAAATTGCGATCCAGTCTTCTCTTCTTGAGTGTTTTTCCATCAATTTAAAATTTAACTGCTGAATATTGGCGTGCATACTATTTAAAAAATGAGGATTTCGGTAGCTTGAGAGGGAAAATTAAGGTAAACCTATGTAATTATCGTTTTACGGAGTGTAAAGGATAAAATTGACACTTTTCTAAGTCATCATTTGGAGAAATGTTCAATATGACATTCCTTGTAAAGCATTATGAAAAAACTGCATGAGAAAAATTTCAATTTTCTCTTTATGACCTAGATCAAATTATGTAGAATGCGCGTCATTAGCTTAATGCAAACGTTTGCGTCAGGTAAAAACGTCGGTATTGAGGTCATAAATCAGTTTTTTAAAACTTTAAGTCTTAATCTGAGTCAGGAGATACAGATGCTAAAGCGTGATATGAACATCGCAGATTACGATGCGGAACTGTTCGCAGCAATCCAAGAAGAAACTCTTCGCCAGGAAGAACACATTGAACTAATCGCTTCTGAAAACTACACAAGCCCACGTGTAATGGAAGCTCAAGGTTCTCAGCTAACTAACAAATACGCTGAAGGTTACCCAGGCAAGCGTTACTACGGTGGTTGTGAGTACGTAGATAAAGCAGAAGCTCTTGCTATTGACCGTGCATGTGAGCTTTTCGGTTGTGAGTATGCAAACGTACAGCCACACTCTGGTTCTCAAGCAAACAGTGCTGTTTACATGGCACTTCTAAACCCAGGCGATACCGTTTTAGGTATGAGCCTAGCGCACGGTGGTCACCTGACTCACGGTTCACCAGTAAACTTCTCTGGTAAGCACTACAACGTTATTCCTTACGGTATCGACGAAGCGGGTCAAATCAACTACGACGAAATGGAGCAACTGGCTCTTGAGCACAAGCCTAAGATGATTATCGGTGGTTTCTCAGCTTACTCTCAAATCGTAGATTGGGCTCGCATGCGTGAAATCGCAGATAAAGCGGGTGCCTGGTTGTTTGTTGATATGGCTCACGTAGCAGGTCTCATTGCTGCAGGTGTATACCCAACGCCAGTGCCACACGCTCACGTTGTGACAACAACGACGCACAAAACGCTAGCAGGTCCACGTGGTGGTCTAATCCTGTCTAACGCTGGCGAAGAGATGTACAAGAAACTGAACTCTGCTGTATTCCCTGGTGGTCAAGGTGGCCCTCTAATGCACGTTATCGCGGGTAAAGCGGTTGCATTTAAAGAAGCAATGGAGCCAGAGTTCAAAGAGTACCAAGCACGCGTTGTTAAGAATGCGAAAGCGATGGTTGCTCAGTTCCAAGAGCGCGGTTACAAAATTGTTTCTAACGGTACAGAGAATCACCTGTTCCTAGTTGATCTGATCGACAAAGACATTACAGGTAAAGATGCAGATGCAGCACTAGGTGCAGCAAACATCACAGTAAACAAAAACTCAGTACCAAACGACCCACGTAGCCCATTCGTTACTTCTGGTATCCGTGTAGGTTCTCCAGCAATCACTCGCCGTGGTTTCACTGAAGACGATGCAAAAGATCTAGCGAACTGGATGTGTGACGTTCTAGACAACATCGGCAACGAAGAAGTTATCGAAGCGACTAAAGCTAAGGTTCTTGAAATTTGTAAGCGTCTACCAGTTTACGCTTAATCAGGTTTCTGCTTAATCAAAAACACCTCCAGCTTGGAGGTGTTTTTTTATGTCTCCAATACCAACCAGAATCAATGTCTTAGCACCTGTTTTTAGATAGGTATAAAACAAAAACGGCAGCCTTTTGGGCTGCCGTTTCAAATCTTAGTTCAGCTTATTTGTTTACGCTGATTGTCTCACCAGATTTACAACGGAATTGGTAGTACTTAGTGCTTTCGTTGAACTTAGATAGACCTTCACCACTACAGTAGTCTGCGTTGATATCACGCATGGTGTCTAGAGTTGCTTCAGTGCGAAGAGTAAACTTAGAGCCATCAGCACATACAATGCGTACACGACCATCGTCACTGACTGAGTAAGTCTTTACTTCTGTGTTGCAAAGTTCGAAAGAAGCGTCCATGTAGTTGTCTTGCTGAGTGGGTTCAGATGCACAACCTGCAAGAGTAATAGCCACAACAGCGGCAGCAAAAATGTTTTTCATGCGTCTATCCAATATTTCGAGTATTTAAAGCCAATCCCATCATTTATCTGAACATAACGTTATTGGTATGAATAAAGTTTGATTTAGGTATTATATCAAACCTAGAGTTTCGTTCTAGTATCAAAGTTGTTTCAATACTTGATATGGTAGTGGATTGTGGCGGGTGAGTAAAATCGCTACAAATAAAATATGCCTCACGTTCAAAAACGAGAGGCATAGATAAGTGATTGTCTTACTGTAATTTAGCTTACTTCTACGCCTTGAGCTTGTAAGTCAGCATGGTACGAAGAACGTACAAATGGACCACAAGCTGCGTGAGTAAAGCCAAGCTCTAGAGCGATTTCTTTTAGCTCATCAAACTCTGACGGTGGAACGTAACGTTCAACCGGTAGGTGATGACGGCTAGGTGCTAGGTATTGGCCTAACGTCAGCATGGTGACACCGTGAGCACGAAGATCTTTCAATACTTCGACGATCTCTTCTTTTGTTTCACCTAAGCCCATCATAATGCCTGACTTAGTCGGAATGTTTGGGTGCTGCTCTTTGAATTTTTGTAGCAGCTGCAATGACCACTTGTAGTTCGCGCCAGGGCGAGCTTTACGATACAGGCGAGGTGCTGTCTCTAAGTTGTGGTTGAAAACATCCGGCGGATTGTCTTTTAGCAGCTCAAGAGCCACGTCCATACGACCACGGAAGTCTGGTACAAGTGTTTCAATCTTAATGTTCGGATTTAGTTCGCGGATTTCACGGTTACAGTCGGCAAAATGCTGTGCACCACCATCACGAAGATCGTCACGGTCAACGGAAGTAATAACCACGTACTTCAGTTTCATGTCTTGAATAGTTTTAGCCAGTTTCTTCGGCTCGTCTGCTTCAGGAGTCAGTGGACGTCCATGAGCAACGTCGCAGAATGGGCAACGACGGGTACAAATTGCACCCAAAATCATAAAGGTTGCAGTACCGTGGTTAAAACATTCTGCAAGGTTAGGGCATGAAGCTTCTTCACAAACGGAGTGTAAGTTGTTTTTACGCATTGCCGATTTTATATCTTGAATGCGCTGGCTGTCCGCAGGTAGCTTGATCTTCATCCAGTCTGGTTTACGAAGAACTTCTTTTTGCTCTGTAGGCATGTTCTTTACTGGAATCAGTGCCATTTTATCAGCGTCGCGGTACTTAACGCCTTTTTCCATTTGGATTGGTTTACTCATGCTTCTCTTACTTCTCGTTATTGTTGGTCTTGTGGCCTGCTTGTGTGTCGACACTAACCTGTTCATAGTTAAGTAAATCAACCAGTTCTTCGACTAGTTTTGTCTCTACTTGAGTCATGTCGTCAGGTCCGCCAAGTTGGCTGACTTGAACCATTTCCATTCCAGCGTAACCACAAGGGTTGATACGTAGAAATGGCGTAAGATCCATATTCACATTTAGTGCTAAGCCGTGGAACGAACAACCTTTACGGATTCGTAATCCTAAGGAACAGATTTTCTTCCCATCTACATAGACACCTGGTGCATCAGGGCGTGCAGCTGAGTCGATATTGTATGCTTTTAGGGTATTAATTACGAGATTCTCAATATGAGTAACAAGATCTCGTACTCCCATTTTTTTACGACGAAGGTTAATCAGAAAGTACGCAACAAGCTGACCTGGCCCGTGGTAGGTGACTTGGCCACCACGATCGCTCTGAACAACGGGGATATCACCTGTATTAAGTAGGTGTTCCGCTTTGCCTGCTTGCCCTTGTGTGAAGACTGGATTGTGCTCAACAAGCCACACCTCGTCAGCGGTGTCTTCTGTCCGGTTATCTGTGAAGTCATGCATTGCTTGCCAAATTGGCTTGTAATCTTGTCTTCCTAGATGTTTCACAACAAGCTGGTTTTGCATTCCGCTTTCCATCGTCGGTTAATAAAGTTAACGGATTATAAACTGCTTCTGGTCAAGGGACTATATACCAGTAACACATTTTTAACCCTAGACTTTTTGCAGGATAATTATCTGTTTGATATCTAAAAAGAAAGCAGCTTTCGCTGCCTTCAAAAAAAATTGAATTAACTCAAATTTTTTATAGCACCATGCGTACAATGTCGATCTCACCGAGCTCTTTGTAAAGCGTTTCAACTTGCTCGATAGAAGTTGCGGTGATATTGACAGATACTGAGTGGTAATTGCCCTTAGCACTTGGCTTTACGGTTGGGCTGTAATCACCTGGAGCATGGCGTTGGATGACTTCAAGAACCTTTTCAGGAAGCTCAGGCTTAGCATAGCCCATTACCTTGTAGGTAAACGAACAAGGGAACTCAAGCAGGTCTTTCAGTTTTGCATCTGAATTAATGTTCAGCATTTTGAAACTCCAAGTTGGGAAGTCGTTGTTAGCAGCGCGGAATAGTACTGTCTATCGAGGATGAACTCAAGATACCCTCTGCGCTATGTCGAAAGCGTGAAAAACAAAAAAGCCGCACTAGGCGGCTTTTCAAAGCTAAGTACTCGAATTACAAGAAGCTTTTGAACAGCATTACAATGTAATCCCATAGGCGGCTGAATAGGCTACCTTCTTCCACATCCTCTAGAGCAAGAAGTGGGTACTCTGCAATATCTTCACCTTCTAGTTGATAGTATAGCTTACCAACTACGTCACCTTTCATAATTGGGGCTTCTAGCTCTTTTTCAAGGATGAAGCTTGCCTTAAGGTTTTTCGCTTGGCCGCGAGGTAGGGTTACATAGGTATCTTGGTCAAGACCTAGCGCCACCGTATCTTTGTTACCCATCCAGATCTTTTCTTCAACGAAGGTTTCACCGGCTTTGTGAGGAGCAACGGTTTCGAAGAAGCGGAAACCGTAGCTCAGAAGCTTTTTGCTTTCAGATTTACGCGCATTCGCATTTTTAGTTCCCATAACTACCGCAACTAGGCGCATTTTGCCTTCTGTCGCAGAGCTAACTAGGCTGTAACCTGCGTTGCTCGTGTGTCCAGTTTTGATACCGTCAACGTTCATGCTCTTATCCCAAAGCAGACCGTTACGGTTGTATTGGGTGATGCCGTTGTAAGTGAACTTTTTGTCGGAGTAGATACGGTACTCGTCTGGCACGTCACGGATCAGTGCGCTACCCAGTAAAGCCATATCGTAAGGCGTTGAGTATAGGTTCGGGTTATCTAGACCATGCACGTTAGCAAAGTGCGTGTCTTTCATGCCGATAGTGTCAGCCCAAGCGTTCATAAGATCGACAAATGCGTCTTCTGAACCAGCGATGTGCTCTGCCATGGCAACACAAGCATCATTACCAGACTGAACAATGATACCGCGGTTTAGGTCTTCTACTTTTACCGTAGTACCGACTTCGATAAACATCTTTGAAGAGTCAGGGAAGTTTTTCGCCCAAGCATTTTTACTGATAGTGACATCATCTTGAAGTGAGATGTTGCCACGCTCTAATTCTTGGCCGATGACATAACTGGTCATCATCTTAGTCAAGCTTGCTGGAGATAACTTAGTGTTCATCTCTTTTTCAGCAAGTACTTTACCTGAATGGTAATCCATCAATACGTAGCCTTTAGCTGCGATTTGAGGTGCGTCAGGAACCACAATTGGTGATGCGAATGCAGAAGATGCGAAAGTTGCAGAAAGCGCAATAGAAGACGCAAAAGCTGATTTAATTAGCGTTGTTTTTTTCATATTGACTACAGAATTATCGTTTACTGTCCATATCTTAACAGAATCAATCTCTCAAGCCAGTGTAGGTGTTTGGATACACTGGATTGAGGACTAGTGGGATTTTATGAAAGCACTGGTGTAACCCAAGTCTTTCACTTGCTCAAGTGCTTTTTGGCTATGCATATAGTCGCTAAATGGGCCTAAAAACACTCGGTGAAGCTTGTCGCCAGAACTGACATAACTCTTAACCGAAAGCTTTTGACTCAAATCTTGCGCTAAAGTTTCAACTCGGTCTTGATGTTGTGATGAAGCTACCTGAACGACAAACTTTGGTAAGGCCTCTTGTTTGTGTGCTTGGGTCGGTCTGTCGACAGTTATCACTTCAATGGCAACGTTGGCGGTGCCGGTGCGAATGACATCGAGTTTTAGCGCCGCCGCGTAGCTAAGGTCAATGATTCGCCCTTCATGAAAAGGACCGCGGTCATTGACTCGGACAATGGCAGTTTTGCCGTTATCCTTGTTGGTGACTTTGACGTAGCTCGGAATCGGCAACTCTTTATGCGCAGCCGACATTGAGTACATATCATAGATTTCACCGTTAGAGGTTAAATGGCCGTGGAATTTCTTGCCATACCAAGAGGCGATACCTTGTTGTTGAAAGCCTTTTGGCTCTTTTATGATGGTGTAATCTTTACCTCTTAGGGTGTAATTACTGTTCCCCCCAAGGCTGTATGATTCATACATAGGTGTGGCATCTTCAATATGCTCAACACTGATTGGTGCATCAGGGGCAATGTCGTCGTCAATGGTGTAGCGCTTTGACGGCGCTGAAGAGCAGCCAGCCAAAATGAAGCTGGTGGCTGCTGCTGTGAGCAATAATTGCTTGTTTATCATTTATATTGCCTTAGAGAATGCTTTTCTATGGGTATGGATCGACATCAAGATGCCAAAGCCTGCCATGAGGGTCACCATAGAGGTACCGCCATAGCTAATAAGAGGCAGTGGGACACCTACCACGGGTAATATGCCACTTACCATGCCGATGTTGACAAAAACATAGACGAAGAAGCTGAGAACGATACTGCCCGCCATCATACGACCAAATGCCGTTTGAGCTTTACTTGCGAGCACAAGTCCACGTCCAATGATAAATAGGTAGAGGCTAAGGAGAATAAGGATACCAATCAGTCCCCATTCTTCTGCTATCACTGCGAAAATAAAGTCGGTGTGGCGTTCAGGTAGAAACTCCAACTGGGATTGCGTCCCTTGAAGCCAGCCCTTTCCAGAGATACCGCCTGAGCCTATAGCGATTTTACTCTGGATAATATGGTAACCCGCGCCCAGAGGATCGGACTCTGGGTTAAACAGAGTCCTCACGCGAACTTTCTGATACTCGCGCATCAAGAAGAACCACAGAATAGGGAGGAAAGCGCCTAATCCACAAGCTGCAGCAAAGATGATTTTCCAGCTAATACCCGCTAAGAAAATAACGAAGATTCCCGATGCGGCAATAAGGATTGAAGTACCTAAATCTGGCTGCTTCGCAATCAAGATGGTAGGGACGAACACCATCACCAACGACATGACTAGAGTCTGGAAAGTTGGTGGAAGAGGGCGCTTACCAATGTAGCGCGCAATCATTAATGGCACCGCGAGCTTTAATAGCTCGGAGGGCTGAAAGCGAACAAAACCTAAGTTTAGCCAACGCTGTGCCCCTTTGGAGGCTTCACCAAAGAACAGCACCCCAAGTAGCAAAATAACGCCACCGACAAACATTAGGGGCGCAAGAGCCTCATAGGTTCTCGGCGGGATCTGAGCAAGGATTAACATGACACCAAGTGAAAGCGCCATACGCATAGCTTGTCGGTCCATCATGGCTAAACTCTGTCCGCTCGCACTGTACATAACGACAAGGCCAAAGCCCATTAGCACCAATATTCCCAGTAACAGAGGGAGATCGAGGTGGAAACGTTCAAATAGAGCGCGGTTTTGACCAGTTGCTGGGTTCAAATCCATGGTTATTTCGCCTCTTCATTATCTACGAGAACATGATCAAATATTCTTCTCACTACAGGAGCAGCTTGAGAAGAACCACCGCCGGCATTTTCTAAAACGATAGTGACGATTAGCTCTGGGTCTTCAATCGGAGCGAAGCCGGTAAATAGAGCGTGATCGCGTAGGTGCTCTGCAATTTCATCGGCGTTGTATTCTTCGTCTTCGCCGAGACCAAAGACCTGAGCTGTTCCCGACTTTCCTCCACTCATATAAGGTGTTTTGTAAAACGCCCTACGTGCCGTTCCTTTTTTGCCATGGTTTGCTAAGCGCATGCCTTCAATGGATAAGTCCCAAAAGCGATCTTTCACGCCTTCAATCGGAGGATAGGTATATGTTTCTAATGTAGACAGTTCGTGCTTATCGAACTTTTCACCATTAACTATGGTCGCCCTGAGAAGGTGTGGTGCAACGCGCGTTCCTCGGTTAACCAAAACAGACGTCGCTTTGGCTATCTGCATTGGTGTCGCAGTCCAATAGCCTTGCCCAATACCAACAGGAATAGTGTCACCTTGATACCATGGCACACGGTGGCGAGCCATTTTCCATTCACGGGTTGGCATATTGGCTTTGCTCTCTTCGTGGATATCAATGCCCGTATAGTCTCCAAAACCAAACATCATCATCCAACGAGATATACGGTCAATGCCCATGTCATAAGCGATTTGATAGTAGAAGGTATCGACAGATTCCTCGATCGACTTAACGATATCCACTTTGCCATGCCCCCAACGTAACCAGTCGCGGAAAGGTCTTGTTTTTGAGTTTGGTATTCTCCAATAACCAGGGTCGTTACGCGTTGTATAAGGCGTGATGACCCCTTCTTCCAAAGCTGCCACAGCCATAAACGGTTTGATGGTTGAGGCCGGAGGATAAATACCAAGCGTCGCGCGGTTAACCAGTGGACGGTTTTTGTCGTTTAAGAGAGCACTGTAGGCCTTACCCGAAATACCATGTACAAACGCATTAGGATCGTAGCTTGGGCTCGATACCATTGCTAAAACACCATTGTCTTTAGGATCTAAAACAATTGCGCTGCCACGACGATCGGCAAGCAGTTCATGAATATAGAGCTGTAAATCAATATCGAGGTTTAAAACGATATCTTTGCCTGGTACAGGAGGTTCATACTTAAGCGTTCGAATCACTCGGCCACGGCTGTTTACTTCAACTTCTTGGTAGCCAGCTGTTCCATGCAGTAAGTCTTCGTAGAAGCGTTCAATACCTAGCTTACCGATGTCACGTGTCGCTTGATAGTTTGCTTCTTTTTCTTCACGGATCAGGCGTTGAATGTCTCGGTCATTGATTCGAGAGACATAGCCAATCACATGAGTAAGTACTTCACCATAAGGGTAGTGACGCTTAAGGGCGGCATTTATCGATACCCCAGGGAAGTTGTGCTGATTGACCGAGAACTTCGCTGCCTGTTCTTGAGTCAACTGAGTCAGGATAGGAACGGATTTAAAGCGACGTGTCTGACGACGTTCACGCTTAAAACGTTCTATCTGCTCGGGGGTAATGGTTAGGATCTCTTGTAGACGACGGATTGTGTCGTCCATGTCCTTAACTTTCTCTGGGGTGATCTCAAGACTAAACACTGGGCGGTTTTCTGCCAGTAGCTTGCCGTTGCGATCATAGATCAGCCCTCGGTTAGGGGCGATAGGCACAACTTTAATGCGGTTGTCATTAGAGCGAGTTTTATAGTCTTGGTATTGATTTATCTGGATGTTGTATAGGTTAGTAATCAACACGCCAACTAATGCCACAATACCAATGAAAGCGACGATAGCACGACTTGTAAAAAGTCGTGCTTCTTCATGGTAATCCCTTATCCGGGTACGCTTCCTTAACATTAATCGTTATTCTCGATGGTAAGGGTGGTTAGCAGTGATGCTCCACGCTCTATATAAACTCTCAGCCATGACAATGCGTACTAATGGGTGAGGCAAAGTTAATGCTGATAAAGACCAGCTTTGATCGGCTGCTGCTTTACATGCTGGGGCGAGACCTTCAGGACCACCGATTAGAATCGACACATCTCTTCCGTCCAGCTTCCAGCTCTCTAGTTGCTGCGCTAATTGTGGGGTATCCCACTTTTTGCCAGGGATGTCGAGAGTAACAATTCGATTGCCTTTTGGCACGGCTGCCAACATGGCTTCGCCTTCTTTTTGCAGAATTCTTGCAATATCGGCATTTTTTCCGCGTTTTCCGGCGCTTATTTCGACAAGCTCTAGTAGCATATCATGAGGAAAACGGCGGCGATACTCTTGGAAGCCTTCTTCGACCCACTTGGGCATCTTGGTTCCAACGGCAACGAGCTGTATTTTCATCGCTTAGCCCCAAAGCTTTTCCAGTTGGTAAAGCTCACGATGCTCTTCTTGCATCACATGAACAATGGTGCTGCCCATATCTACTACGACCCATTCGCCTTCGGCTTCACCATCAATACCTAGTGGCTCCAGACCTGCTAGTTTTGATTCTTTAGCAACATGCTCGGCGATAGAAACAACGTGGCGCTTTGATGTGCCAGTACAAACGATCATGAAGTCTGTAATACTTGATTTGCCCTGAACATCGATGGTTTTGATATCTTGAGCTTTCATGTCGTCAGCTTTGTCAGCAAGGAAGTTGTTTAACTCTTCAAATTGCAAGGTGTTGTCCTCGTTGGTGTTGTGCATATACATAGGGTTGATTGTTTGCGGCGGCGAAGTATATCACGCTTTTTAAAGCTTCACTTGCGGCAAGCAAATCTCAGTACTCAACTGGTGTAATAGTGGCCAGCTAGACTGGTCGTATTGTGTTTTTACCAATAGCTCGATCTTGGCGAGCAACTGGAGAAGCTGCATGATTTTTTCGGGCTGCAAGCGGTTTAAAGCTGACGAGTACAGTGGGCGTTTTGATTGCCAAATACGGTAGCTTTCAAAAACTTGGCCGATTGGCTTAGTTTTAATTTGGGTCGCCATGTTGAGAAGCTGAGTGAGCTCTTTTTGTATCGTCCGCGCGAGTATCACGCTCTCAATTCCTTCCGCCTCAAGTTGGCGTAAAATACGTTGTGAGCGCTTGGCCTTACCCGCTAATAAGGCATCTACCCAATGAAAAGCGGTGAAGTGGTTGTGGCGGCTAAGAGATTCCTCTAAACGCACCAAATTCAACACGCCGTCAGGGTAAAGTAATGCGAGCTTATCGAGGCTTTGTGTCAAAGCAAACAGGTTGCCCTCATGCCATTGGGCGAGCATCTGTACTGCTTCTTGATCTGGCTTAAGGTTGAGTGCTCGGCAACGCGCTAGTACGAATTGCGGTAATCTTTGGATATCAGGAGTTAAGCAATTCACCCAGCAACCTTGGGTAGACAGCGCTTTAAACCATTTTGCGTTTTCTTGAGCTTTGGTCAGTTTGCTACCAATGACAACTAACAACACATCACTGTGAAGCAGTCCAGTAACAGCAACTAGCTCTTTAGCGATCGCGGCATTGACTCCTGACTCAGGCAGTTCCAGTTCAATGACTTGTCTGGCTGAAAACAAGCTCATGGCCTGACAGCTGTCATAAACAAGATTCCAGTCAAATGAACTATCGATAGCAAAGCGGTGTCTTTCTTCGAATCCTTGTGCAAAGGCGGCTTTTTGAATCGACTGGCGAGACTCTTGGATAAGGAGTGGTTCGTTGCCAAAGATAAGGTAAGTAGGGTGGAGCTGCTTGTTAAGCTGCTCCACTAAACGGTCGGCGAAGATTCGCATAATGGTAATTAGTTAGCTGGGACTTCAGAAGTGACGTTACCCTGAGCATCTTCAGCGTAAAATGTTTTTACGCGGTATTGCTCTTCTTCCACTTTGAGTAAAGCTTCTTGTTCTTCTTCCAACAGCTCGTTTGCTTCGATATCTGCTTTCAGGCGCGCCATTTGACGAATGATCTGTGAAGCGGCTAGCTTACGCATTTCATCTTCAATCATGTCTCGTTCTACCGACTTAGCAAGTGCGGTTAACGGGTTATCTAGGTAGCTACGCGTTACACTGGTAGAGAAGGTCTTTGAGCCTAGCTCTGGAACCGTCACGCGGTAAGAGGCACGGAAGGTAAGCTCGATTTCCGCTGCGCGAGTGTTTTGGTAAAGCGATAGTGTACGCTCACCCACACCTTCGCTAAGTAGGTGTAAGTTAGGGATATTAGCGGCTGGTGGAACGACATCAATTTCGCTCATACGCAGTTGCCCTTTCATCATACGTGTAAAGCTGCTGTATTGGTCGTAGCTGGTGAGAGACATGGTTTCTAACTCTTCAGGAACCGAGTAGTCACCACGTAGATGGAAACCACAAGCAGACAATAAACTTGCCATTAGAACAACACTGGTGAGTTTTACAGAAGAAAATGAAATAAGGCGCGACGCACTACGAAACATGGATTTAGGGCTCTCGATTATTGGAATACTTATCTTAGGGTTCTAATACCTAGAATAGCTGATAAAACACTAAGATAAGTAAAGCAGGGTAACAATATACCCTGCTTATGACTTAAGAAGCGACGATTAGTTCGCAACAATGTTTAGAAGTTTACCCGGTACGTAAATCACTTTACGAATCGTTTTATCTTCTGTGAACTTAGTAACGTTTTCATCGTTTAGACCTAGAGCTTCAATATCTTCTTTAGAGATATCCGCTGGTACAGTCAGTTTCGCACGTAGCTTGCCGTTTACTTGAACGATGATGAGCTTCTCGTCTTCAACCAGTGCTTTCTCGTCGTGAGTTGGCCATGCTGCGTTGTCGATATCTTCTTGACCCAACGCTGCCCACATTTCGAATGAGATGTGCGGAGTGATTGGGTAAAGCATTGCAACAACTGCTTTCAGAGCTTCGTCAAGGATTGCACGATCTTGCGCTGATTCTTGAGGCGCTTTCGCTAGCTTGTTCATCAGTTCCATGATTGCTGCGATTGCTGTGTTGAACGTTTGACGACGAGCGATATCGTCAGTCACTTTGGCGATAGTCTTGTGAACGTCACGACGAAGTGCTTTTTGGTCGCCAGACAGTGCCGATGCATCAACAGCTTCTGCAGCGCCTTTCGATGCGTGCTCGTTAACAAGTTTCCAAACACGTTTTAGGAAGCGGTTAGCACCTTCTACGCCAGATTCTTGCCACTCAAGCGTCATGTCTGCAGGTGAAGCAAACATCATAAATAGACGCACTGTGTCAGCACCGTACTTGTCTACCATCTCTTGTGGGTCGATACCGTTGTTCTTCGACTTAGACATCTTGATCATGCCTGAGTGTGTTACGTCACGGCCTTCGTTGTCTTTAGCAGAAGTGATGCGGCCTTTACCGTCACGCTCTACAGCAACGTCAGTTGGAGCAACCCACTCTTTACCGCCTTTGTCGTTCTCGTGGTAGAACGCATCTGCTAGTACCATGCCTTGACATAGTAGTTGCTTGAACGGCTCGTCAGATGTTACGTAACCTGCGTCACGTAGCAGTTTGTGGAAGAAGCGCGAGTACAGTAGGTGCATACAAGCGTGCTCGATACCACCGATGTACTGGTCTACTGGTAGCCAGTAGTTCGCTTTTTCTGGATCTAGAATGTCGTCAGCTTGTGGTGAACAGTAACGTGCGTAGTACCAAGAAGACTCCATGAAGGTATCGAACGTATCTGTTTCACGTAGAGCAGGTTCGCCGTTAAATGTTGTCTTCGCCCACTCTTTGTCTGCTTTGATTGGGCTTGTTACGCCGTCCATTACCACGTCTTCAGGAAGAATCACTGGTAGTTGGTCAGCTGGTACTGGGTGAACTTCACCATCTTCAGTGGTTACCATTGGGATTGGTGCGCCCCAGTAACGTTGACGAGATACCCCCCAGTCACGTAGACGGAAGTTAACTGTCTTAGTGCCTTTGCCTTCTGTTTCTAGCTTGGCTGCGATTGCATCGAATGCTGCTTGGAACTCAAGACCGTCGAACTCACCTGAATCGAACAGTACGCCTTTCTCGATGTACGCTTCTTCAGAGATGTTCAGCTCGCTGCCGTCAGCAGGCTTGATCACAGGTACGATATCTAGACCGTACTTAGTTGCGAATTCGTAATCACGTTGGTCGTGTGCAGGTACTGCCATTACAGCGCCTGTACCGTAGTCCATCAGTACGAAGTTAGCGACGTAAACTGGAACTTCACGACCGTTCAATGGGTGAATAGCAGTAAGGCCAGTCGCCATACCTTTCTTCTCCATTGTCGCAAGCTCAGCCTCTGCTACTTTATTGTTCTTACACTCTTCGATAAAGGCTGCAAGCTCAGGGTTGTTCTCAGCTGCGATTGCCGCTAGAGGGTGACCTGCTGCGATACCCACGTAAGTCACACCCATTAGTGTGTCAGGACGTGTGGTGTAAACTTCTAGGTCTTGTTGCCCCTTAACTTCAAACTTAAGCTCAACACCTTCAGAGCGACCGATCCAGTTGCGCTGCATGGTCTTAACCATTTCAGGCCAGCCATCTAGGTTGTCTAGATCGTCTAGAAGCTCTTGAGCGTATTCAGTGATCTTGATGAACCACTGTGGAATCTCTTTTTGCTCTACTGGAGTATCACAGCGCCAGCAGCAGCCATCTTCAACCTGCTCGTTTGCAAGAACAGTTTGGTCGTTTGGACACCAGTTAACTGAAGAAGTCTTCTTGTAAACTAAGCCTTTGTTGTAAAGCTTAGTGAAGAACTCTTGTTCCCAACGGTAGTACTCAGGCGTACAAGTAGCGAACTCACGGTTCCAGTCGTAACCAAAGCCTAGAAGCTTAAGCTGGTTTTTCATGTACTCGATGTTTTCGTAAGTCCACGGTGCTGGTGCCGTGTTGTTTTTCACAGCTGCGTTTTCTGCAGGTAGACCAAATGCATCCCAACCGATTGGTTGCATTACGTTTTTACCTTGTAGGCGTTGGAAACGAGAGACTACATCACCGATAGTGTAGTTACGCACGTGACCCATGTGCAGTCGGCCACTTGGGTAAGGGAACATGGATAGACAGTAGAATTTTTCTTTATTTGGGTCTTCACTTACAACAAAGGTCTTGTTGTTGTCCCAGTGCTGTTGAACTTTTTGTTCAATATCTTGCGGGTTGTATTGTTCTTGCATCGATGATGTCCGGTTATCTTGGAATTTGTGAGTTCGGTTAGAACAGACTTAAATAGATCGTCATAGAATACCTAAAGGAAAGGTGCACAACAATAGCCAATCCATACTCTCCTTAGCTTTAAATGGTTAGGGGGCGACCTTGAGTCGACATATCGAGTTTGTTTGTGAGATTCATTACGGAGGTCAGCGATGCCAAAAAGAAAAGCAGGTTATGAAGAGATGCTTGAAGACGTTGTGGAAACGCTCAAGCACAGCCCAGATGAAGTTAATCATGTTATTGAAACTTCAGGGAAAGTAGCGCAAGCCGCCAATGATCTCACCAAAGATGAGTTGGCTTTGGTTTCGGCGTACGTGAAGTCGGATTTAAAAGAGTTCGCTGATAACTACGAAGAATCCAAAGGTGGGCCATTCTATTTGATGGTCGCTGACTCGATTTGGCAGGGGCTGTTAGATATTACTGACCGGACGAAAGTGGAGTGGGTAGAGCTGTTCCAAGATCTCGAACACCAAGGGCTTTATCAGGCTGGTGAAGTGATTGGATTAGGGGTATTGGTCTGTGATGAATGTGGACATAAGACACAATATAACCACCCAACGGTGATCATCCCTTGTACCAATTGCGGACATAAAGGGTTTAGTCGTCAGGCGCTTAAGCCTTAGGTGGAGCCGGAAACGGACTTCGTCCTACGGGATGCGGGAACGCTGCGCTCGAGAGTCGAGACCGGGCTGCGCCCTTCGAGAGGGCAGCGACGCTATATACCGTCATTCCCTAGACTGACGAAGGAAGGAGTAGGGAATCCCTTAATGTATTCGACTCGCTTCTAGAGATCCCCAACTCGCTCGTCCCTCGCTCTTGAGGATGACAGAGTTATTTATTGAAAACAAAAAAGGGTTGACGCACGCGCCAACCCACAAAATTCTCTAGCTCTCTAGCTCTCTAGCTCTCTAGCTCTCTAGCTCTCTAGCTCTCTAGCTCTCTAGCTCTCTAGCTCTCTAGCTCTCTAGCTCTCTAGCTCTCTAGCTCTCTAGCTCTCTAGCTCTCTAGCTCTCCACCCAATAACCAAACTCAGCACTACCCAAAAATACATCGGCCATGTACCAAACTGACGGTAAGGGGTTTCGCCGGATGTCGATGGGATCTCGGCGCGTAAAACAGCGGTTTCGAATTGCGGTACTTGAGCTGTGATATGACCTTTATAGTCAGTCACTGCTGTGACACCGTTATTGGTGGCGCGAATAACAGGTTTACCAAGCTCAAGCGCACGCATACGGGCGATTTCCATATGTTGCAGCGGGCCAATTGAGTGCCCGAACCAAGCGTCGTTCGACAGAGTGAGTATAAAATCTGTGTCTTGATTGACGTTTTGTCTTACCTGCTCATTGAAGATGATTTCATAACAAAGAGCTGGGGCCATTTGTTTGCCATTGGCATCAATGTTGGGCTGGACAAAATCACCACGGCTAAATGAAGACATCGGTAGATTAAAAAACGGCGCGATCGGTCGCAGCACTTCTTCAAATGGGACAAACTCACCAAACGGCAGTAGGTGATGTTTATGGTAACGAAGGTTCATGTCGTAGCTGTAATCCCCATTCGGGTTTTTACCGAGTGTGAGAATGCTGTTGTAGAACTTCTTATCTTCGCCTTGATTGACGATTCCGGTTATCACTGCACTGTTATTCATACGCGCTGCGGAATCGAGATTACTTAGGAAAGAGGAAATCTCGTACTCAAGCGCTGGTATCGCAGCTTCCGGCCAAATGATGATGTCCGCATCCCAGTTCTCACGAGTAAGGTCGGTGTACTTCAGAATGGTTGGCCATCGTTGGCTTGGCTGCCACTTTAACTCTTGCGCGATGTTACCTTGAATGAGGGCAACTTTGGTGGTTTGCTCTGGGTTTGGTGTTACCCACTGAGCAGACTGCAAGCCAAAACCTGTCATAAAGATCACTGATGGGATGAGCAGCAGTAACCATTGGCGATGTAAGCTGGCATAAGCGATCGCTCCTGCGCTTACAACCATTAGTAAGGTTATAAACTCTACGCCGCCAAGTGGAGCGAAATTACCCAATGGGCTGTCTATTTGGCTGTAACCTAGCCATAACCACGGGAAACCCGTCATGACCCAACCACGGAGCCAGTCACAGATAAGCCAGAGAGCAGGTGCGACTAACATGTATCGAGTACGTGTTGACGCAGGGAAAAAGCGATTAAGACTCCAAGTGAATAGGGCTGAGTAGATGGCTAAGTAACCGACTAGCAGCGCCATGAGAAAGACACTAGCAATTTTCGGCATACCGCCAAAATTATCGATGCTGACATGAACCCAGCTGATGCCAGTCGCAAATTGACCAAGCCCCCATGCATAACCAATCCAAAGTGCACGTTTCGCTGATTGCTGGTGGATGAGTAAAAGAAGAATGGCAGGGCTAACAATCGCTAGCGGCCATAATTGATAAGGTGCAAATGCAAGTGTGGTTAAAGCGCCAACAAAAACGGCCGCAAGCGGCCGTTTTAGGCGATGAAAAAGGGAATTTATCATCGTATATATTATCTCTTCCCCTAAGGGAGGTTAGCGTTACTCTTCAGTAGAGTCTGCAATGAGCTCTTCGTCAGGAATGGTAACTTGTAGCTGCACAACACGACGGTTATCTGCTGAAGTCACTTTGAAGTTATACCCTTCAATTTCTACCACCTCGCCACGAGAAGGTAGATGACCAAATGCTGTCATAACCATACCACCTACAGTGTCGACTTCTTCGTCGCTGAAAGAGGTTCCAAACGTATCGTTAAATTCTTCGATAGTGGTTAGAGCCTTCACTGCAAAAGTGTGTTTGCTTAGCTTGCGAATATCCAGTTCTTCTTCATCGTCAAATTCATCTTCGATTTCTCCAACGATTTCCTCAAGGATGTCCTCGATGGTGACAAGACCAGATACGCCGCCAAATTCATCAACAACGATAGACATATGATAACGTTCCTCACGGAACTCTTTGAGTAGGCGATCGACACGCTTACTCTCAGGAACAACGACCGCTGGGCGGATAACTTGCTCGATATCAAATGGCTCGCTGCCAGAACCTAAGTATTTAAGTAAGTCCTTCGCTAACAGAATACCTTCAACATGGTCTTTATCTTCACTGATTACTGGGTAGCGAGAGTGCTGAGCATCAGTGATAAGGTTGATCAGTGCGTCTAAATCGTCACTGCGGTCAACCGTAACCATTTGCGAACGCGGTAACATGATGTCACGCACACGCATTTCAGAGATCTCCATAACACCTTCAAGCATGTCTCGGGTGTCGTGGTCGATCAGGTCATTTTCTTCAGAGTCACGGATCACATCCACAAGCTCTTGGCGATCTTTTGGTTCACCTTGAAAAAGTTGACCTAGGCGTCCGAAGAAGGACTTTCTACTCGGACCTTCAGATTTTTCTTTCTTACCTTCTAGAGAAGAGGGCGAATTGTCTTCGTTCATTGTTTCTCATTTAAGTAACGCTATCAGATGTGTGATAGCTCACGTTGGTAAAAGCGAGTTGAAAACAGTCTCGATTTTACGCTTTCTCATCAATGTAGGGGTCTTCGAAACCCATACCTTGCATGATTTCTGTTTCGAGTGACTCCATCTCTTCAGCTTCGTCATCATCGATATGATCATAACCTAGCAGATGCAGGCTACCATGTACAACCATATGCGCCCAGTGAGCCATTAGAGGTTTGTTTTGCTCTACCGCTTCACGTTCTACAACTTGTCGGCAGATGATCAGATCGCCGAGCAAATCCATCTCAATGCCTGGAGGCGCTTCAAATGGAAAAGAGAGCACATTGGTCGGTTTATCTTTGCCCCGATAGTCATGGTTAAGTTGGTGACTTTCTTGTTCATCAACCAAACGCACAGTAACTTCAGCTTGAGGTTGGAATTTTGTCACCGCTGAGCTTAACCAGAGATGAATATCATCAAAACTTGGTAAGCCTTTTTCATCTTCGACCGCTAATTGTAGATCTAGTTCGATACTCATGACTTACCTTCAGCGGTTTCTGCTTGTACTTTTTTTGAAAGCTCAGCTTTAGCCGTTTCGATCAATTGTGCTTCGCGCTCTTCACGACGTTTCTTTTCGAACTCTTTGCGTTCTTTTTGATCTTTCGCTTCCCATTTCTCATACGCGTTAACGATACGTGCAACAACTGGGTGGCGAACAACGTCGTCGGACTGGAAGAAGTTAAAGCTGATGTCATCGACTTCACTCAACACCTCAATAGCATGGCGTAGCCCAGATTTAGCACCACGCGGTAAGTCGATCTGGGTGATATCACCTGTGATCACGGCGCGAGAGTTAAAACCAATACGCGTTAGGAACATTTTCATCTGTTCCACTGTGGTGTTTTGGCTCTCGTCCAAAATGATGAAAGCATCATTGAGCGTACGACCACGCATATAAGCCAGTGGCGCAACTTCAATCACGTTGCGTTCAATCAGTTTTTCAACCTTCTCGAAGCCGAGCATTTCGAATAGGGCATCATAGAGCGGACGAAGGTACGGGTCGACTTTCTGGCTCAAATCACCCGGTAAGAAGCCGAGTTTCTCACCCGCTTCAACCGCAGGGCGAGTCAGTAAGATGCGACGAATTTCTTGACGCTCTAAAGCGTCTACCGCAGCCGCAACCGCCAGATAGGTTTTACCTGTACCCGCAGGACCAATGCCGAAAGAGATGTCATGAGTCACCATGTTCATCAGGTACTGACCTTGGTTTGGTGTACGTGGTTTGATGACACCCTTTTTGGTCTTGATGAACACTTCTTTACCGTGCTCGAAGCTTGACTCAAGGTCTTGCTCTAAAACACCTGTCTCTTTGATCGCAAGGTGAATTTCATCGGGTTCTACGTCTGGGATATTGCCACGAACAGGAGCGGTATTGACGTAGAGTGTTTTGATGATTTCAAGTGCTGCAGCGCTAGTATGTGGTTTACCAACGATAGTAAAGAAGTTGCCACGGTAGCTGATTTCGACGCCTAAACGACGCTCTAAGTGCTTGATATTGTCATCGAAAGGACCGCACAAACTGGCTAAGCGGCGGTTATCAGAAGGTTCTAGATTGATTTCTAGAGTTACAATTTTATTGCTCAAAGTTGCCTCTCAAAATATGCCATTCGAAAGAAGCCCGATTTAGACCGGGCTTCTAATGGCGATCGTTACCTATCTCTAAGATGGTAACTTATACAGCTATTTTCAAGCTTAAGGCGTAAAAGTCGCTACACCTAGCTCATCTTCACGTTTGGTGCGAGCCATCATTTGCGTTGGTGAAATGATAGATCGTAGGTCCATATCCTTTTCAGTACGAACCAATTCGCCACGTAGTGAGTTAGCGAAAACGTCAGTGATCTTCACATCAACGAATTGGCCGATTAGGTCTGCGCTGCCTTCGAAGTTAACCACGCGGTTGTTCTCTGTACGTGCGCGAAGTTCCATTAGATTCTTTTTCGATGGGCCTTCAACAAGAACGCGTTGTTCAGTATCGAGCATCAAGCGTGAGTAACGCATAGCTTGCGCGTTTACGGTTTGCTGCAGTTCGTATAGACGTTCTTTCTTTTCTTGCTCTGGTACGTCACATGGGTAGTCCGCCGCTGGCGTGCCCGGACGAGGAGAGAAGATAAAGCTAAAGCTCATATCAAAATCAACGTCTTTGATTAGCTTCATCGTATCTTGGTGGTCTTTCGCTGTTTCGCCAGGGAAGCCAACAATGAAGTCAGAACTGATCTGAATATCAGGACGCGCTTTACGCAGCTTACGAATGATCGACTTGTATTCAATCGCTGTGTGTGGACGCTTCATCATCGTCAGAATACGGTCACTACCACTTTGTACAGGTAGGTGCAGGAAGCTCACAAGCTCTGGTGTATCTTCGTAGACGGCGATGATGTCGTCAGTGAACTCTAGTGGGTGGCTAGTCGTAAAGCGAATACGGTCGATGCCATCAATAGAAGCAACAAGGCGCAGCAATTCTGCAAAAGAGCAAATATCGCCTTCATGGGTTGGACCACGGTACGCGTTAACGTTTTGACCTAGTAGGTTCACTTCACGTACGCCTTGATCAGCAAGCTGCGCGATTTCGAATAGTACGTCATCCATTGGACGGCTAACTTCTTCACCGCGAGTGTACGGTACTACGCAATAAGTACAGTACTTAGAACAGCCTTCCATAATTGAAACGAACGCTGTTGCACCTTCAGCACGAGGCTCTGGTAGACGGTCAAACTTCTCGATTTCAGGGAAAGAGATATCCATAACAGGCGCTTCATTTGACTGTGACTGTTTGATCATCTCTGGCAAACGGTGCAGTGTTTGTGGGCCAAAGATAACGTCAACAAATGGCGCACGCTCGCGGATGTGGTCACCTTCTTGAGTAGCAACACAGCCACCAACACCAATAACCACACCTTCTTTTTTATCTTTTAGCGTTTTCCAACGACCAAGCTGGTGGAATACTTTTTCTTGCGCTTTTTCGCGAATTGAACAGGTATTAAGAAGTAGTACATCTGCCTCTTCTGGTTCTTCCGTCAGCTCATAGCCGTTAGCCGCGTTCAGTAGATCCGCCATTTTTGATGAATCGTATTCGTTCATCTGGCAGCCCCAGGTTTTAATTAGCAGTTTCTTACTCATTTTGTTCGCTCGATCGTTAGTTTAAATTAAGGGAGCAAATCGCCCAATGTTTCCAGTAAGTCATCCATTTGAGTTTAATGTATGACTAAATTTTGTGCCTATAGATTGGCAAGCGGCGTATTGTACTGGTTTAAAAACCTACTGACTAGTGTTGCTGTAAAATCTATTCAAAGCGTTATCAATCAAGGGATTTGCCCATAGTGCGCTTGAGGTTTTTCGTTACATTTTAGTAATGAAAACGTACAATAAAAAACAGCCAAATAATCAATATGATGAAGTATAAATTATGACCAAGTTTGATGTTGCAGTGATTGGTGGTGGCATGGTTGGAGCGGCTACCGCTATCGGGTTTGCCAAGCAGGGTAGAAAAGTCGCGCTTGTAGAAGGTTACGCGCCAAAAGCTTTTTCTCCAGAGCAGCCAATGGATATTCGTGTTTCTGCTATCTCTGAGCACTCTGTTTCCATACTCGATGAACTTGGCGCTTGGCAAAAGATTGAGCAAATGCGCGTCTGCCCATATCGCCGCTTAGAAACGTGGGAACACCCTGAGTGCCGCACTCGTTTTCACTCTGATGCTCTAAACATGCAGCAACTTGGTTATATCGTTGAAAATCGACTGATCCAGCTTGGTTTGTGGCAACAACTAGATCAGTTCGAAAATATTACGCTGTATTGCCCAGATACGTTAGAAAGCATCAAGTTTGATGAGGTCAATCGAGTCGAACTCACTTCTGGAGAGTGCTTTGACGCCGAATTGATCGTTGGCGCTGATGGAGCTAATTCTAAAGTACGTCAATTGGCAGGAATCGGTGTTACCGCTTGGGATTACAGGCAGCATTGTATGTTGATTAATGTCGAAACGGAGCTTGCTCAGCAGGACATTACTTGGCAGCAGTTTACCCCCCATGGGCCTCGCTCCTTTTTGCCTTTAGCAACATTAGCTTCTCAATCACAGGGAACAGGACAAGGTTCATTAGTCTGGTATGACAGCCCGAAGCGCATAAAGCAGCTCTGTTCGCTGACGCCAGAACAATTGAGGGAAGAAGTCTTAACTCATTTTCCTGCTGAACTTGGCGATATTAAAGTGCTGCAGTTTGGCTCTTTTCCTTTAACTCGTCGTCATGCGCAAGCCTATTTCAATAAGAACTGTGTGCTGGTGGGTGACTCTGCACATACCATTAATCCATTGGCAGGGCAGGGCGTCAATCTTGGATTTAAAGATGTCGCAATCTTACTGGCGGAGTGTGAGGGTAAAACCTCTATTGATGGCTCTGTACTGAAACAGTATGAGCGCAAACGCCGACCAGATAATCTGTTGATGCAATCAGGAATGGATCTGTTCTACAAAGGGTTCAGTAACGATATTGGCCCACTAAAACTGGTTCGTAATGCGGCACTTAAAATCGCAGAGAATACCGGGCCTCTAAAAACACAGGTTCTCAAATATGCCTTGGGTTTGAAGTGAGAGAGATAGAAAACAAAAACGCAGCCATTTGGCTGCGTTTTTTGTGCGTTGCTAAGTAGGAATTACTTAGTTACACGTAGTACTGGAGTTTCACCAACAGTTACAGAACCAGAAAGCTTGTTCAGCTCTTTGATTTCGTCCATGTTAGAGATAACAACAGGAGTTAGAGTAGACTTTGCCTTCTCTTCTAGTAGCGCTAGATCAAACTCGATGATAGTGTCGCCAGCTTTAACTGATTGACCTTCTTCAGCGATACGCTTGAAGCCTTCGCCTTTTAGTTCAACTGTGTCGATACCGAAGTGAACGAATAGTTCAACGCCATCGTCAGACTCGATAGAGAATGCGTGGTTAGTTTCGAAGATCTTACCGATAGTACCGTTTACAGGAGCTACCATCTTGTTGCCAGCAGGCTTGATCGCGATACCGTCACCAACGATTTTCTCAGCGAAAACAACATCTGGCACATCTTCGATATTTACGATTTCACCAGATAGAGGTGCGATAATTTCGATTGCACCTGCTTCTGCGCTGTCGTCAGATACTAGCTTCTTAAGTTTGTCAAACAGACCCATTGTGTCATGCTCCTAACGTTTTATTTAATTCTGTCGAATTATAGTATACCAATCTCAGAAGATAGACGACAATTTTTGCCGCCTATCTTATTGGAATTAGCTGATTATTGAGTTTTCTCTGCGATGAATTTTTCTACAACCGCTTCAATCTCTGCTGCTGTTGGTAGTGAAAGCGCTTCTTCAGCCATTGCTTTCACTTCAGCAAAGTTAGAGTTACGGATGACTTTCTTCACTTTAGGAATAGAGATGCCGCTCATTGAGAACTCGTCTAGACCCATACCTAGTAGAAGAAGCGTTGCACGTTCATCACCTGCAAGCTCACCACACATACCAGTCCATTTACCTTCTGCGTGTGATGCGTCGATCACTTGCTTGATTACAGTTAGTACTGCTGGTGATAGTGGGTTGTAAAGGTGAGAGATCATCTCGTTACCACGGTCTACCGCTAGCGTGTACTGAGTTAGGTCGTTAGTACCGATAGAGAAGAATGCCACTTCTTTTGCTAGGTGGTGCGCGATAGCCGCTGCTGCTGGAGTTTCAACCATTACACCGATTTCGATTTCTTCATCGAATGCGTGGCCTTCAGCGCGAAGCTCTGCTTTGTACTCTTCGATTGCTTTCTTAAGCTCACGGATTTCTTCTACAGAGATAATCATTGGGAACATGATACGCAGTTTACCGTGTGCAGAAGCACGTAGGATGCCACGTAGCTGGTCACGAAGAATTTCACGACGGTCTAAGCTGATACGTACTGCACGCCAGCCTAGGAATGGGTTCATCTCTTGTGGAAGATCCATGTATGGAAGATCTTTATCACCACCGATGTCCATTGTACGGATGATTACTGATTCACCGTTCATTGCTTCCGCAACTTCTTTGTACGCGTGGTACTGCTCTTCTTCAGTTGGTAGAGCATCACGGTCCATAAATAGGAACTCAGTACGGTACAGACCAACACCTTCACCACCGTTACGGATGATACCGTCACAGTCTTTAACAGTACCGATGTTACCGCAAACTTCTACGCGGTGACCGTCAGTTGTTTCAGCGTGTAGGTCTTTCAGCTTCGCTAGCTCTTCTTTTTCAGCGATGAAGGCAGCTTTTACTGCTTTCGCTTCTGCTAGTTCGCCTTCAGAAGGGTTGATAACGATCTTGTTGTTCATCGCATCAAGAATCAGCATGTCGCCGTTCTTAACTTGTTTAGTGATGTCGTTAGTACCCACAATCGCTGGAAGCTCAAGAGAGCGTGCCATGATAGAAGTGTGAGAAGTGCGACCGCCGATATCACAAGCGAAACCAAGAACGTAGTCTAGGTTGATTTGTGCTGTTTCAGATGGCGTTAGGTCGTAAGCAACTAGGATAACTTCTTCGTTAATATCGCTTAGAGAAACGATATTGATACCTAGTGCGTTTTTAACAAAGCGCGTGCCGATATCACGGATATCTGTTGCACGTTCTTTTAGGTATTCGTCGTCTAGAGATTCTAGAGCAGATGCTTGCTCTTCGATAACTGTGTGGATAGCGTTATCTGCGTGCATCTTGTCATTTTTGATTAGCGCTAGGATTTCTTCCTCTAGCTCTTCGTCTTCAAGAAGCATGATGTGACCTTCAAAGATCGCTTCTTTTTCTTCACCGAAGGTTTCAAGTGCTTTCTGCTTGATAGTTTCAAGCTGAGCAGATGATTTGTTACGCGCGTCGAAGAAACGGGCAACTTCTGCTTCTACTTGATCATCAGAAATAGTATTTGTGTTTAGGACAATTTCATCTTCTTGAAGTAGTAGTGCTTTACCGATAGCAATACCAGGAGATGCTAGGATGCCTGAAATCATAGCCTTACCTTAAATTGGTCAACTTTAAAACGGGAGAATAATGAGTGCGCTAACGAATATTTGTAGCTTATATTTGGCCCTATTTCCAACAAAGCCATTTTGCTTTCACAAAATGGCTTTGAAAATAGGAGACCGGATTAGTGTAGTTGATCCATTAGAGCAACTAGGTGGTCAACAGCTTGTTGAGCTTGTGGGCCCTCAGCTGAGATAGAAACTACTGTACCTTTTACTAGGCCAAGAGTTTGTAGCTTGAAAAGGCTCTTCGCGCTAGCGCTTTTACCGTTAGAAGTCACAGTGATGTCCGCGTCGAATGCTTTAGCTTCTTTAACGAACTGTGCAGCTGGACGAGTGTGAAGACCGTTTTCTGCAGTGATTTCTACTTGCTTCTCGTACATGTTATATACCCCAATTGATTTATATTTTGATAGTTTCTTAACCAGATTTAGCTTAACGGTAAATGTACTATTCTGCTAGGCGCATAACGTTCATTTCGTGTCAGAACTGATACTGGTTGTAAATTTAACAATCGCGCCGCCAGTCTATGCTGTTGTTCGCCATTGAGAGAAATTCTCATCTAGCTCTTTATTTTGATGCTAGAAATAAAACAGTCCTGATATTACCAAAGGTGAGGCAGGGATCAACAAAAAAGCCCCTGAATGGGGCTTTTTTAGACGAAAAATTGATTTGAACACATATTACTGTTCGTTCTCTTTCTCGGTAAAGATGCCCGCAAACAGGGCTGTGCTTAGGTAACGTTCACCTGAACTTGGAAGAACTGTAACAATTGTTTTCCCAGCAAATTCAGGGAGTTCTGCTAAGCGGTTTGCTGCAACAACAGCTGCACCTGATGAGATACCGGCTAGGATACCTTCTTCCTCCATTAGGCGACGAGCCATCGCAATTGCTTCTTCTGATGTCACAGCCTCAACACGGTCTACAAGTTCTAAATCTAGGTTGCCAGGGATAAATCCAGCACCAATACCTTGGATTTTGTGCGGAGCAGGTTGAATTTCGTCGCCTGCAAGCGCTTGAGCAATCACTGGCGACTCTGCTGGCTCTACCGCAACAGAAACAATGTTTTTGCCTTTTTCGCCTTTAATATATCGGCTTGTACCTGTGATAGTACCACCTGTACCAACACCTGCTACGAATACGTCAACTTCACCGTCCGTTGCATCCCAGATTTCAGGACCAGTCGTCTTCTCATGAATTTGTGGGTTTGCAGGGTTGTTGAACTGTTGTAGTAGTAGGTATTTTTCAGGGTTGCTAGCAACAATCTCTTCTGCTTTAGCAATCGCGCCTTTCATACCTTTTGCTGCTTCTGTTAGCTCAAGGTTTGCACCTAGTGCTTTAAGTAGTTTACGACGCTCTAGGCTCATTGACTCAGGCATTGTTAGCGTTAGCTTGTAACCACGCGCAGCAGCAACGAAAGCCAGTGCCACACCAGTGTTACCACTTGTAGGTTCAACAAGCTCTACGCCAGGCTTAAGTGTGCCAGCCTTTTCCGCTTCCCAAATCATGTTGGCACCGATACGACATTTAACGCTGAAGCTTGGGTTACGTGCTTCAACTTTTGCTAGTACTTTGCCGTTACTAACTTTGTTTAGGCGTACAAGAGGTGTGTTACCAATAGTTTGAGAATTGTCTTCGTAGATTTTACTCATGGTGTGATCCTTCATCTCTGTTCTGTTTCAAATCTATTTCAAAGCAAACGCTTCAAATAGATGCAGTTCTAGTGAATTGATTTGTAGGGTAGAGATTAGGCTAGGTTAAAAAACGAGAAAAGGATTAAATAGTTATATGATATGAAAGGGTGGTGGCTGGGAACGGGCGTTGCCCTATAGAACACTTCGCTTCTGGAGAACGGGTTCGGGCTTCGCCCTGCAGGAAAACTAGAGTTGACTCCTTAACCATATCGGAGCAACTTTAGTTATCCAGTTATCCAGTTATCCAGTTATCCAGTTATCCAGTTATCCAGTTATCCAGTTATCCAGCTCTTACTTCTTAAACTCTGCAACCCACATTGAGGTAGCACCGCAGACGGCAATTGGCATCACAAACAAGTTCAAAATTGGAATTGTGGTGAAAACAGAGACCAAAGCACCAAAGCTATAGGCTTTGCCTTGTTTTTGTTTCAAATTGTTTCGCATGTCATTAAACGGCACTTTGTGATTATCAAATGGGTAGTCACAATATTGAATCGCCAAAATCCACGCCGTGAAGATAAACCATAGAAACGGACCGATGGTTTGACCTAACGCTGGGATTAGAAGTAGCAGAAAGAGACCAATGGCTTTAGGTAGAACGTACACCAGTTTGCGCCATTCACGAGCCATGATTCTTGGCGTGTCTTTAATGACGGCCATCATGCCATCTTCATTGACTTTCTGCTGGGTTAGATGCTCTTCAACTTTTTCAGCCAGTAATCCATTGAATGGGGCAGCAATAAAGTTGGCCAAGGTACTGAAGAAGTATGAAAACGTTGCGAGTATTGTCAGGACTAACAGAGGCCAGAGTAGGTAACTAAGCCAAGACAAAAACTCGGGTAACTGTCCCATCAGCTGTCCGATCCAAGCATCTAGGTTGGAGAACAAGTAGTAGAGAGCTCCACCAACTAGGATAATGTTGGCCAGTAGTGGCAATATAACAAATTGGCGAATGCCCGGAGTGCGTGCCAGTTCTAAACCGTGGAAGAAGTAGCCAAAGCCAGAACGCTGTCTAATCTGTGTATTCATATTTTGCTTTTGTGGTGTAAAAACGAACGTTTTCTATCTTAACAAGAAAAAAGCGTGTTCAAAATCACAACATTTCAGGAACTTCTCACATTAAGTTGTTCTAAAACAGGGGCGAGTTTTGGTAGAGTAACTCAAAGTTAGGTTTAAACAGATTCGATGTAACCCGTTTACTATCGAGCAAATGAGAGCTAAAAATGCAGGAACTGCGATTTGTACTCATAATTGTTGGAGCTTTGGCGATTGCCGCTTTGCTGTTCCACGGTTTATGGACGAGTAAAAAAGAAGGGAAAGCCAAGTTTGGTAGCAAACCGATTGGCAAGCTGGATGTCGACAATGAAGACTCGGACCTAGTCCCTGAGCGCGCTTTTGCTCCAGAAGATGATTTTGAAATCATCAAGAAAGAGCGTAAAGAGCCCGGCTTTATAGACCGAGATGAAGTCATCGCAGATCCGCTCATCGATACTTACCAAGAAGCATCACCAGAAGTTAATCCATCTACTACTGATAAAGATGACGTAGATTTGGATGTGCCTTCTTTCTCAAGTAAGTCATTGGATGAAGTTGAAGAGGTCGTCGAAGCCGCACACGAAGAAGTGCTTGAACCTATTGTCGAACCATCACCTATTCAAGAGCCTGAAACGCAACCAGCGGAAGAAGAAGCGCCGTTAGAAGTCATTGTCCTCAATGTACATTGCTCCGGTGAAGAGCCTTTTGTTGGCACTAAACTGTTCGACAGTATGCAACAAAACGGCTTGATCTACGGTGAAATGGATATCTTCCATCGCCATGCCGATCTATCAGGTACAGGCAAAGTCCTGTTTAGTGTTGCCAACATGATGCAGCCGGGCACGTTAAAGCATGATGACCCTGCTGAGTTCTCTACTAAGGGTATCTCTTTCTTTATGACGATGCCTTGTTTCGGCGATGCAGAACAAAACTTCAAGCTGATGCTTAAGACTGCTCAGCAAATTGCTGATGACTTAGGTGCCAATGTTTTAGATGATGCGCGTAACTTGATGACGCCAAATCGACTAGACAGCTACCGAGCTCAGATTCAAGAGTTTAAAGCGGCGCAACAAGCCTAATCATTCCTATTCGTTAGAAAGGCTCCGTACGGAGCCTTTTTTCATTCATTCTCAGTTGCGAACGTTGTAAGGCGTGTTCATACTGCCTGCATTGGCCGCTAAGAACGAGCCGTTCTTAGCACCGTTAGAAGTAATAATTATAGAGTTAGCTATGTCCACAGAGATTCAAGAGAAGCTTAATCAATTGCGTAAAACGCTTCACTACCATGGAGTGAAGTACTACGTCGAGGATAATCCAGAAATACCGGATGCTGAATATGACAGGCTCATGCGTGAGCTTATGGAGCTTGAGTCTCAAAATCCAAAACTTATCACCATAGACTCACCAAGCCAACGAGTCGGCGGAGCGCCATTAGACGGTTTTGACTCGGTCACGCACGAGATTCCAATGCTTTCATTAGATAATGCTTTTGATGATGGTGAGCTAGAAAGCTTCCATAAGCGTATGGGCGATCGTATTCCAAGCGCGAAGTTTGATGTTTTCTGCTGTGAACCAAAGCTAGATGGCCTTGCGGTTAGCCTGCTGTATGAAAACGGGGTACTGGTCCAAGCTGCCACTCGTGGCGATGGTGCAACAGGTGAAAATATCACCGAGAACGTTCGTACTATCAAAGCCATTCCATTGAAGCTTCAAGGTGAAGGTTGGCCAGCGCGCATTGAAGTGCGTGGTGAAGTATTTATGCCTAAAGCGGGTTTTGACAAACTTAACGAGCAAGCACTAAAGAAAGGCGAAAAAGTTTTCGTTAACCCGCGTAACGCAGCGGCAGGTAGTTTGCGTCAATTGGATTCACGTATAACAGCAACTCGCCCATTGAGCTTCTATGCCTACAGTGTCGGTGTGGTTGAAGGTGTTGAGCTCTCTTCGAGTCACTATCAACGATTCATCCAGCTGAAAGGCTGGGGATTGCCAATGTGTCCAGAGACGAAGCGCGTAAACAATCTCGATGAAGTGAAAGCTTATTATCAAGATATCCTCGAACGCCGTGAGTCATTAGCGTACGAAATCGATGGGGTGGTGATTAAAGTTGATCAGATCACTCTTCAAGAACAACTAGGCTTTGTCGCTAGAGCGCCACGTTGGGCGATTGCATACAAGTTCCCTGCTCAAGAAGAAATCACCACGCTAAATGATGTCGAGTTCCAAGTTGGACGTACAGGCGCTATCACGCCTGTTGCTAAGCTAGAGCCTGTCTTTGTGGGTGGCGTCACCGTCAGTAATGCAACCCTTCACAATGCCGATGAAATTGAGCGTTTGGGCGTCATGGTTGGCGATACGGTTGTGATACGAAGAGCGGGTGACGTGATCCCTCAAATTGTTTCTGTGGTGACTGATCGTCGTCCAGAGAGCGCTCGTGAGATTGTTTTCCCGGAAAACTGCCCTGTGTGTAAATCACAAGTGGAACGAGTAGAAGGTGAAGCGGTTGCTCGTTGTAGTGGTGGTCTCGTTTGTCAGGCGCAACGTAAAGAAGCGTTGAAGCACTTTGTATCGCGTAAGGCGCTAGATGTTGATGGGCTAGGTGAGAAAGTGATTGAGCAGCTTGTTGATCGCGAAATGGTAGAAACACCTGCCGACCTGTTTAAACTATCTGCTGGTGTGATTACTGTACTTGACCGAATGGGACCAAAATCTGCGCAAAATGTGGTTGATGCTTTGAACAAAGCTAAGCAAACAACCTTAGCTCGGTTCTTATATTCGTTAGGTATTCGTGAAGTAGGTGAAGCAACGGCGGCAAATCTTGCGCAACATTTTAAAACTTTGGACTTAGTTAAAGCTGCAAACCATGAAAAGCTGGTCGAAGTTCAAGATATTGGCGATATAGTTGCGAGCCATATCACGGCATTTTTTACTCAAGACAAAAACCAAAGCGTGATTGATGAACTGATCGAGCAAGGGGTGAGTTGGCCTGATATCGAAGAGAAAGATGAAGATGCTCCTCAGCCGCTAGAAGGTAAAACTGTGGTCTTAACTGGCTCACTATCTCAGCTTACTCGTTCAGATGCAAAAGCTGCTCTGCAAGCACTAGGTGCAAAAGTAACCGGTAGTGTTTCTAAGAAAACAGACATTCTTTTTGCTGGTGAAAATGCGGGCTCTAAGCTTGCTAAAGCGCAAGAGTTGGGCATTGAAATTCGTACCGAAGAAGACCTTATTTCGTTAATGTAACCGACTAAACCCTATCTTTAAGCCACCACTTTTGGTGGCTTTTTTTTGTCATGAATAAAGTGCTTTTTTGAACCTCATAATATGCTCAGATCTTCTGTGATGAGGATCTTGTTAGATGTAATTATGTGAATCTTAAATAAAATTATGCGACGCACTTCAATGTGATTTAGAAGTTTTTTATCTTTAAGTGTTTGTTTTTATTGTTTTAAATATTTTTTGAACTTGTAAGGAGAGTGATTGTCGATCTGGATCACTGGAATTATAAAAATTTGTAGCGGGTCATATTTTTTTACATGAAAATTAAGTTCTGGTTGATGTTTTTTGTCGCGAAGTTAGTCTGAGACACATGGATACACGGTGTGTATGCAGGAAATCGAAAACTAAGAATTAATGATTAATCCAAGGTTTTCACATAGGAAATGATTTCTCCCTTCGGCGGCCAACTTAAGGTGAGAAAAATAAAAAGACAGCTATATCCATTTTTAGGAGTTTTTTCCATGGACAAAATGTTTAAACGTACGCTTTTAGGTGCAGCAGTGGCAACAGCTGCGGTTTCAGGCTCAGCTAACGCAGCAATCGAACTAGCTGGTGAAGCGGTACAATTCTACGGTCAAGCAGCGGGTTTTATTCAGTTAGTTGATAACAATATCGATGATACAACGAGTGCGGGTTCTGTAATGGAGTCACGTGTTGGTTTCCGCGGTAAAGTTAACTTTGAAGACTTCGGCCCTACATTCCTTTGGCAAATTGAAGGTGGTAACGCTGACAACACTGCTAAATCAGGTCAGTTAGGTGCTCGTGATACATTTATCGGTCTTGAGTTTGACGGTGTTGGTCAGTTCAAATTTGGTCGTCAGTTAGTTGCTGCATACAACTACGTTGACTGGCCTCACACAAACCCTGGTCTAGGTAATGTGTTTGATTGGAACAACGATATTGGTGCATCATTCCAAGACCGTGCTGATAGCGTATTCCGTTACGATTCTGCGACTTGGAATGGATTTAACTTCCAAGCAACACTAAGCGGTATGACACAAAACACAGATCAGTTAGTGACAAGTTTAGGTACTTCTTTTACTCGTGATATGTTTAGCCTACATGCTGGTTACTACAAGCAAAAGTCTTACGAGCAAGGTGTGGATGAGCCAGAAAAATACGTACTAAACGATACTAACTCGTCAGTTATCGTTAACCCTGAGTGGACTAAATGGTACAACAACGGTGGTGCAAACCAGAAAGAAACTGTTGACTCACAAAGCTACTACATTGTCGGTGGTAGTGTCTTCCTAGGCGACTTGACTCTGACAGGTGCTGTGAAGAAGATGGAAAAAGGCAACGTTGACCAAACAGCTTACTCTACAACTGCTCAATATGTCATTGACGGTAAGTGGGTTCTTAAAGCAGGTTATGCAGCAACAAACGATGCTGATGGCCTTACAAACTCAGGTGATACAGCAGTTACTGCGCGTTTAGGTTACATTCTTCCAAGTGCTTACCTATATATAGATTCGCGTAACTACAAGATGTCTAACAAAGACAACAGCTACCAAACTAGTGACTGGAGTAACAACGTACTTGTTGGTGCTGAGTACTACTTCTAATTCGTTAGAATATACGATTTAAATAAGCCATATGGAGCATTCTTTAGCTAAAGAATGCTCTTTTCACTCAAGGAGAGCGATAAATGAAAGTAATGAATACGTTGTTAATGGTTGGTGCTGTGATTACTTCATTTGCTACCCAGGCTGATGTGGAATTAAAGTTCCACAGAGATATTTCACCTATCGTGATTGATGGCGAAGAGCTAGGTTATAGTCTCTTTTCTAAAGATAGCTACACTGTTCCAAATGGCGTCAACCAAGTGGTGTTTCGTGTCTCTAAGCTCGTTGAAAGACAGGGAGAGAGAGAGAAGTATAACTCACCAGCGTATGTGCTCACATTTGAACAATCAGATACTTCGTTGTTATTTGAGCCAGGGGTAAAGATTACTCGCTCTGAACATGTTGAAGCATTCAACGAATCCCCGAAATTTAATGTCATTGATAAAAATGGCCGCACTGTTAACTTTAAATATGCAGTTTTGCCAGCTTCTGACGGGTTGACTCGGGATTATGAAAAAGAGCTTGCTAAATACAACTCGAAACATTATCCAGACTTGGGAACAGCAGCTGTAGTTGCAACAAATAATGCACCAGCACCGAAGAAACAGTCATCGCAACAACAAAATATGTTTGACTACTGGCTAGAACAAGCTTCGTCAGATGAAATAAACATGTTTACAGAGTTAGCCTTTGATGCTCGTAATAAAGGTGGACTATCGGTACCAGAAAATGCTAGTCAGCCAGTCCAAATGTTAGGATATTGGTATAACAAGGCTAGTGTTGAACAGAGAAAACAAATTCTGTCACACCTAATTACCCTTTAAAGAATTCAGTGAATCGCACCCAATAAATAGGGTGCGATTTCAACATTAGTAGAGTTTCATTCCACCCTTCATTTTGCAAATCTCACTTGGGATATAATCCATCGAACCATCTTTAAATTTACAATCTACAAATGGCCCCATTTCTGTAGACCCAGTAGATCCCGCAAAAGCTGAAAAAGAAAGTAATCCGGCAACTGCTAGCGCTAGTAAAGTTCTCATAACATTTCTCCTTGTGTCTCTAAATCTCCTAGTCAGAGATATTGACTAGTATGGCAATAGACCACGAAGGATCAAAAATAATTGCAAGAAATCAAATTTTTTAAAGTTTATTAAGTTGAAGGTCTAAAGAAGAAGCTATTTTTAAATGTATGAAAGGTTTGGTTATTATTTTTAGGGCTTGATGGTTCTGAAAAATGTATTTATATGTTTTGGCAACTAGCTAAATACTTAATTTCTCGAATTAAACGTAAAAAATAGAGTTTCTTTAACTAGTTACCGATTTAATTTTACTTAAAAACGAATAAAACGCGTCAATTGAAGTGATTAGTCTAATTATCTCGTGGTTTTATGGTTAAAATAATTCCGCTCACTTTGGTAATTTCAACCTGTTGACCTGCACTAATCGCGCTTTCTGCCTGAGCACTCCATGTGGTGTCACCCACCTTTAAGCGTCCTTTCCCGGCTGGAAAATCCTCATCAAGACGAATGATTTGACCGACTAACTGCTTACTTTTCTGATTAAGTTCACGGTTAGCGTCGGATTGTCTGTCTGATCTAAATTGTCTGCGCCACCACAGCCAAGTGGTTACTAAAGTAAATGCTGCGAAAGCAACCCACTGTAGTTGCCAACTCAATGGAATAAATGTGAGCAAAATACCCACGATTAAGGCTGACAGCCCAAGCCATAAAAAATAGCCTGCGGTGCCAAGCAGCTCGATAGCAAGTAAAGCTAGCCCGAAGGCTAGCCAATGCCAATGATTGATACTGTCTAGTAATTCAAACACATTAGCCTCTACTTAGTTGACTCTTTCGACTGCTTAAACATTTCGGCGATACCTGCGACAGAGCCCATTAGGCCGGAAGCTTCAAGTGGAAGCATGATGATCTTGCCATTCTCAGCTTGGCCGATTGACTTAAGTGCGTCGGTATAGCCTTGCGCAATAAAGTAATTAACGGCTTGCATGTCACCCTTAGCGATCGCTTCTGACACCATAGTCGTTGCACGAGCCTCGGCTTCAGCCGCACGTTCCCGAGCTTCTGCTTGAAGAATTGCTGCTTGCTTGTCGCCTTCCGCTTTAAGGATCTCTGATTGCTTGTGACCCTCTGCTCTTAAAATCTCAGCCTGACGAATGCCTTCCGCTTCGAGTACTTCTGCACGCTTGTTTCGTTCTGCCTTCATTTGTGCGTTCATTGCTGCGGTAAGGTCTGACGGCGGCTGAACATCTTTGATTTCGATACGCGTGACTTTTACCCCCCAAGGGTTGGTCGCTTCATCAACAATAGAGAGCAGTTTGGTGTTGATCATATCGCGCTGACTGAGCATTTCATCGAGTTCCATGGAACCCAGCACTGTACGGATGTTCGTCAGCGTTAAGTTACGAATTGCATGCTCTAAGTCGTTAACCTCGTAAGCCGCTTGGGCTGCATCAATCACTTGAACAAAGCAGACCGCGTCGATAGTGACATTAGCGTTATCTTTAGAAATAACTTCTTGAGCGGGGATATCAAGTACTCGCTCCATCATATTGATTTTATGACCAATACCGTCAATAAATGGAATGATGATATTTAAGCCTGGCTTTAGGGTGTGGGTATAGCGACCAAATCGTTCAACGGTCCAGTTGTTGCCTTGAGGGACGGTTTTTACACCAGCGATAATCAGTGCAATCACAACAACGAGAAACACGCCGATAGTAATCAATGAGTCAATAGCCATATCTGAGTTCCTTATGAGAATAGTCTATTGATTGTTGCCTATAGAGTCGCTTATGACAATGGCAGAAATGAGAACTTTAGCGAAAATCGGATAAAATAAAAGCCGGTTACTACCGGCTTTAAGTCTATGATTTAGAATGAACTAATAAAGAATGGAGTAAAGTTGACGGCGGTATTTACCTGCGATCGGATTACCTTGCCCAAGCGCGGCAAGTATATCCATAAATGACTTTTTCATTTCGCCATCTAGCGCGTTCAAGTCAGTACGTAAGACGTTCCAAAGTATCTCAAGTGCTTCTTCGTCGCGATTCACTTGGTGGTAGTTAAGCGCCAGTTCGTTAGCCAGTTTTAGGTCACTTGGGTTTTGTGCCAACGCTTCTTCTAAAGATTGAATCTCAGGGCTGTTTGCTGCTTGTGCATGAAGCTCTAATTTAGCGACTAAGCCTTTGTAGTAATTATCTTGGTACTCAAGAGGAATATTTTCTAGCAGCAATTTAGCTTGGTCAAAATTCTGTGTTTCTAAATAGCAATCTGCTAGAGCAAGTTTTACATCGCCTTTTTGTTTCCATTCCTCGGCGATAGCTTCTAGAAGTGGCAGAGCCTGGGCATGTTGACCTGCTTGGATGAGCTCAAGCGCTTGCTTTAAGTTTAGTTCGTCTTGGCTAGGGAGATGTTTCGCTAGCATTTGTTGAATAGCAGCAATTGTTTGTGGACCACCAAGACCATCGACAGGCTGGCCATTTACGAATAGGGCAATGGTAGGCAAGGCTTGAACACCAAACTGGCTTGCAATCGCTTGTTCCTGCTCGCAGTTCAAAAGAGCTAATGTAAAGGCTCCGTTATATTGCTGCGCTAGCATTTGCAGGTCAGGTATCACTTGCGCACTTTCTTCGCTCATTGGCGCCCAAAAGTGGATTAGCACTGGGGTCTGCATTGACCCTTCTAGTACTTGGCGGAAGTTTTGTTCGTTTAGCTCAACAATAAATGGAGACTGCATCTATGAATTCCTTGCGACTTATTCTATGGATCAAAGATATGGGCTAGGAGAGGAGAGTTCAAGGTAAGAGCTTGAATTTGAGATTATATTGTTGGCAGAAACAAAAACACCGCCTGCTGTGGCGGTGTTAATGTTCTCCCGAAAGGGTAAGCGAAGGTGTCTATAAAACGATAAACAGCGTTAGCGCAACACCCACACTCAGCCAGTTTAACTGGTTTAAAGTCATATTATTATACCGAATGTAGCGCTTGAATTTTATAACTAGGGCTTGCCCTAAGTATTAATCTAACGTCTTATTGTTACGGAATAATTACAAACTTGCAGAAAATATCATGCAGCTTGTCGCAATATCTTATCCAGTACTCGTGTTGGCAGTAGGCGTTTTAAGACAGCAAACACCTTAGTCGGCGTAGTAATACGGTAACGAATCTTAGGCCTTTTCGCTTCTAGCGCATGAACAAGGGGATCTATGCACGATTCTGCTGGCAAAACAAACGCGTTGCTTGAGGTGTCGTTGTTCAGCCTTTCCATTTGCTGACGGTACTGTTTTTCGTGGGCGCTGCCTTCAACAGTGATCCATTTCTTAAAGGCGATAAGGGCATTAGAACGAAACTCGGTTTCAATTGGACCTGGTTCTATCAGGCTTATGTGGATATCGGTATCCATTAGTTCGAGTCTTAACGTGTCGCTCCAACCTTCAATCGCAAACTTAGAAGCATTGTATGCACCGCGATACTTCATCGCCGCAAAGCCGAGCACTGAACTGTTTTGAACAATTCGGCCATAACCTTGTTTGCGCATGGTTGGAAGGAGTTCGCATACCAATTGGTGCCAACCAAAAAAGTTGGTTTCGAACTGTTCTCTTAAACCATCGGTAGGCAGGTCTTCTAGAGCTCCAGGTTGGCCATAAGCCCCATTATTAAACAGAGCATCAAGCTTGCCATTGGTAAGTGCTAATGCTTGCTCTACCCCTTTGGTAATGCTCTGGCTGTCAGTGAGATCTATCTGGATGCAGGTGAGTCCTTCTGCTTGCAGTCTTTCAACGTCTTGTTGTTGGCGACAAGATGCAATGACTTGATAGCCTCGCTTATGTAGAGCGTGGGCACAGACATAGCCAATTCCGGTTGAACAGCCCGTAATTAATATCGATTTATCCATCGCTATCTAACCCATTGATTCTTTTAATTGGAGTTAGGTTACTGGATTATTCATGGTGTTGTAACAAGTTTTTTAGTGCAGGTTCAAGGCGTGAGTAACTGAAGCGAAATCCGAGCTCAGTTAACTTCTTCGGTTTGGCTCTAATACTGTCGAACAGTAGTACTGAGCTTTCTCCCATCGCCACTGACATTATCCATTTAGGCGTGAAAAGAAGGTGTGGACGCTTGAGTGTTTTAGCCAATGTTTGGCTGAACTGCTTATTCGACACAGGGTGCGGCGCACAGAGATTAAACTCCCCGTGAGCATGGGGGGTTTCGAGCAAGTAGATAATACCGCGGACCATATCCAACATATGAATCCAAGGCATATATTGGCGACCATGGCCCAATGGTCCACCTAAACCCAAACGGTAAGGAGGAAGCATTTTCAGCAGAGCTCCTCCTTGAGGAGCGAGTACCACACCTGTACGTAAAATGCAGACACGCGTCATCTCAGAGCGGGCACGGTTAGCAATTTGCTCCCATTTGCTGCACACATGGTGTGGAAAGCCTTGGCAATTCACATGAAGGCTTTCGTCGAAAGGATGTTCTTGTTGGTCTCCGTAGTAGCCTACCGCAGAACCACTGATAAAGACTTCAGGTGGGGTAGTACTGGCATGAACAAGTTCGACCAAAGTTTCGGTCAGTTTCCAGCGGCTATCACAGATGTTTTTTTTCTGCTTTTTAGTCCAACGCTTATTGGCTATTGGCTCGCCTGCGAGGTTGATGACGGCGTCAAAATCATTGAGGTGATGAAAATCATCCAGTGAAGAAATGTAAGTTACGTTGCCCATGTCGGTATGGCTTAGGAGCATTTTGGCATGTCTAGGCTCACGAGTAAGCAAGACTACTTCATGAGTAGTTAAATGCTTAAGCAACTCTCGGCCGATAAAACCGGTTCCTCCAGTGAGCAGTACCTTCATTTCTAATCCTCTTATTTATGCAGAGCAGACAAGTCCAATTTTAACCATAGTGAACTATTGTTACTAATTATAGTTACTTAGCAGCAAATGTGATCACTCGTGGCAATATCACAAAATTCACATTTTGTTACGTTTATCCTTATCGACGTTGCGAGTATCACATCCGAAAACGAAATTGTTTGCCATGCTAGATAAAAGATTAGCGATTAACTGACTTGCAAGGAGGTTCAGTGGAAGCAGCGACGGCGTTATTTAAAGCGCTACTAGGAAGTTTACGGGATCTTTTACCCATCATTGTTGTCATTGCTTTTTTTCAGCTTGTTGTTTTACAAGAGCCTCTCCCAAATTTACTGTCTATTTTGTTTGGTCTTGTATTAGTTGTCTTTGGCTTAACGTTTTTTATCTTTGGTTTAGAGATGGGCTTGTTCCCCATCGGTGAAACCATGGCTCAAGCTTTTGCTCGTAAGGGAAGCGTATTTTGGCTGCTCATCTTTGCATTTTGTTTAGGTTTTGGTACCACCGTCGCAGAGCCTGCATTAACTGCTGTTGCCGATGAAGCGGCAGAAGTGGCTGCAGAAGGAGGAATGATTGCCCACAATGAAGAGTCAATGGAGGACTACGCTAATGGACTTCGCTACACCGTCGCTTTATCCGTTGGGATAGCGATATTGCTGGGTGTGTTGCGTATTCTCAAAGGGTGGCCCATTCAATATATGATCATTGGCGGCTACATCGGTGTGGTGGTTCTTACTATGTTTGCGCCACAGAGCATTATTGGTGTGGCTTATGATTCTGGTGGAGTGACGACCTCAACCATTACTGTACCATTGGTGACAGCACTCGGTGTCGGTCTTGCTTCAGCGATTAAGGGGCGTAATCCAATGATAGATGGATTCGGTCTGATTGCTTTTGCCTCACTGTTACCCATGATGTTTGTAATGGTCTATGGAATGGTGGTGGCATGATCGAGTGGACTCATTTCTTAGATACCTTTGTTGGTACGATTACCGATGTTTTGCCGATAGCTACCATCATTTTTGGTTTTCAGTTTGCCGTTCTTAGACGCCCTGTAACCAACCTGCCGAAAGTGATTCTCGGTTTTTTCTATGTCATTCTTGGCTTATCGCTTTTTTTAATCGGCCTCGATTTGGCGTTGTTTCCTCTTGGCGAGACGATGGCTGAGCAGCTTACCGCTCCAAGCTTTATTCAGCAGTTCAAGCTCTCTGCTGGAACTGTGTTTGAATGGATGGATTACTACTGGGTTTATCTGTTTGCCTTCTTCATTGGCTTTAGCACCACGATTGCAGAACCCTCTCTGATAGCTGTTGCGATTAAAGCCAATCAGGTTTCTGGTGGGAGTATCAGTGTCAATGGATTGAGGATTGCAGTGGCGATTGGCGTTGCGGTGGGGATTTCTTTGGGCAGCTACCGGATTGTCGTTGGCGATCCCATTCATTACTACATTATCGTCGGTTACATCGTAGTAGTAATACAAACCTTTTATGCACCAAAGCTTATTATCCCACTTGCTTACGACTCCGGCGGAGTGACGACTTCTACGGTCACAGTTCCGTTAGTCGCGGCGTTAGGTTTAGGGTTAGCCTCGACGGTTCCGGGGCGTAACCCAATGATAGATGGTTTTGGATTGATAGCATTCGCTAGTTTATTTCCCATGATTTCGGTCATGGGGTATGCACAAATCACTCAGCGACTAAACAAAGGTGCTGAGCGGGAGGATGAAGAAAATGCGCTTTAAATTGTTATTGGCTTTCGTTGAAGACAGTAAAACAGACGTGGTGCTTGATGCCGCTCGTAAGGCTGGAGCGACAGGCGCAACAGTGATCAATAACGCGAGAGGGGAGGGGCTGAATCAAAAGAAAACCTTTTTTGGTCTCACCCTAGATGTACAGAAAGACGTTTTGTTGTTTGTTGTTGAAGAGCATTTATCCCGACACATTTTAGAGACGATTGGCGAAGTCGGAGAGTTTGACCAAGAGTCAGGCCAAGGGATTGCGGTTCAGATTGATATTGAAGATGCCGTTGGAGTCGCGCATCAAGTCGAGAAGTTAACCAAAGTGGTAGAGGATGAGTTATGAGCACACACAAGAAGGTTCGAGTTCGGGATGTAATGACCAACAACTATGTCGTCATTGATGGCTTAACAACGGTAAAAGAAGGGATTCAGCTAGCTCGTAGCCACGAAGTTAAAGCGCTGGTGGTGAATAAGCGTAATGAAGATGATGAATACGGATTGGTATTGATGAATGACATTGCTAAAAAAGTGCTTGCGCAAAACCGTTCGCCCGACCGTACTAACATTTATGAGATCATGACTAAGCCCGCATTATCGGTCGATCCTGATATGAATGTAAAATACTGCGCCCGTTTGTTTGAGCGCTTTGGTATTAGCCGAGCACCAGTGATTGAAGCAGGTAAAATCATCGGAATGGTCAGTTACAACAACATCGTCATTAACGGCATGGTACATGATGACTAACAGCCGAAGAGTGCGTAGAATCTCCTCATTATTTTTGAGGAGATGATGTCGTGAAACTCTTTTTTGCCTCTGACCTGCATGGCTGTTTGCCTGCAACCCAGCAAGTTCTTGCTGAATATGAAAAATCTGGAGCTGAGTCGTTAGTAATACTTGGTGACATACTAAACCATGGCCCACGTAATCCTGTCCCTGAAGGTTACAATCCGCCAGCGGTGAGTGAGCTGCTCAATCAATATGCTGATCAAATCATTGCGGTGCGTGGCAACTGTGACAGCGAAGTTGATCAGATGCTGCTCTCGTTCCCAATGATGATGGATTATGCTTGGGTGTTATTAGAATCCGGACAACGACTGTTTTTAACTCATGGTCATCTCTACAATTCCAGTAAGCGTCCTGCGCTAAAGCAGGGAGATGTGTTGGCTCACGGGCATACCCATATTCCTGTTGCTCAGCGAGAGGGGGAGCAGTTTATATTTAACCCGGGCTCAATAACCTTTCCGCGCAATGGTCATGCGCCGAGCTATGGCTTATTTGAAGGGAATGAGCTCAAAGTCGTGACTTTCTCCGGTGAGGTACTGGCCTCGGTACTAATTAATTAAGTACTCAGCCAAAATGAAACAAAGGCAGCTCAGTGAGCTGCCTTTGTATTTAACTTCGCACTATTTCGAATCTGAATGACCTAAGTCTCTTTCTGGGTCGATGATATCGCGCACTTTTTGCTTCAGTACTTTCGCTTCTGGGAATCCACCGTCGCGTTTGCGTTCCCATATAAGCTGACCATTACAATGAATTTCAAAGCGGCCCCCTGTGTCTGGGTGGAGAGAAACAGTCTCTATCTCTTCACTAAAAGTGTGCAGTAGCTCTTGAGATAGCCACGTTGAACGCAGCATCCAATTACATTGGCGGCAGTAGTAAATATCAATGATGGCTTTATCCATGAAAATTCCTTTAAAACAAAAGCTTGATACCAACGGCGAAGGTCAGTAATTCAAAGCATACCTTGATGAATTGGTTGCTGTAACGAGTGGTTAGGTAAGCCCCTAAACTACCGCCAATGAATGAGCCTAGTAGAAGAGCAGGTAACCAAGGCCAATATACGGGAGCGCCTGCCTGAACTATTGCAATACCGCCAATACCATTCCAGAACAGGCCGACACACAGCATGGTGAGCGCAACAGCCTGCTTATAGCTGTAACCGAACCAGCGCACTAGAAATAGTGTAACCAATAAGCCCGAGCCTGCCGTCAGTGAACCGTTAATCACCCCGATGAGCATTAAGCCTAATCCACCAATTATCCAACCCTTGGTGTCGCGATTTAACGGCAGTTCTTGTTGTCCAAGCTGCTTTTTAAAACGTGAATAGATACCAAGGCACAATATCATGCCACCAAGCAATTTCTCTGCAATATCACCGGGAATAAGCAAGACAATGTTAGCACCAATGATGACCCCTATGCTTCCCACACCAATAAGATACAAAGCTACTTGGTAGCTGAAGCTTTTCTGTTTGATGTGGGTGTAGGCAGCCCCGAGACCAAGGGCGACACTGGCGATCTTATGGGTGGCCAAAGCGATCGAGAAAGGTAGGCCAAAGAAAATCAGTAGTGGGAATTGCAGTAACCCGGCACCACCACCAGAGAGTGAGGCGAGCGTATTAGCAATAAGTGAGCCCAACAGCAGGCCGAGGGTGTTAATCCAATCCATATGAAAAAAGAAAAGGGGCATCATGCCCCTTTATTGAATCTAGTTAGAAAATAGAACGGTAGAACCGTGACTTAAGCTCGTCAGCAGCAGTGTTTTCTCGTTAACAATATCGATACGACGGCTTTGTTGAGCGTCCATCTTAAAGATCTGAGTAATCAAGTCTAACTGCTCTGCGGTAAAGTCTTTGCTTTGTGCAGAAGAAACATCTTTAAACTCTGTAGGAGAGACCAGCAGGTAGTTATCACTGATGTCCCACTCGCCAGTTTCGGAGATGTTTATCACGCTCTCTGTCTTAGCATCGAAAGGGTACAAACGCACTGTCGCAACACGAATGTAAGTGTTGTTTGGCAAGTACTTAACGTTTGACACCACGTCGACTTTACGAAGTGAGCCAACAGACTCTTCTTGAAGCGGCTCAGTGATAACAGTCACCATTTTAGATTGCCATTCTTTTGAAGTAAGAACCTGTTCAACTTTAAGATCGCTGCCCCAGTATAACCAAGCGCTAAATACAGCGGAGATAACAAGTAGGCTAGCTGCAATTTTTTGATTCATCGGTGTTCTTCCTACTGGCAAACTTTACTGAGATCTTGCTGCTCTGCGAATATTCGCAAAGTAATATTTTCACCTGAATTATCCAAAGAGTGGATGTAGTTCAGGATAAGTTGATTGTTCTGACCACCTGTTGCGATCACTTCCACTGGAGCCAGTGCTTCAACATGTGTTTCATTGTACTTCTTCACACACTGCTCGATGGACGGGTACCATTTGCTGAGATCTGGATGATTCATAGGTGCTTTGACAACCGTGTTATCGAACACAGCTAACTGTCTGAACTTAGACTCAGCTGGGTTAGTGAATAAGATGACACATAAAGGAATCAAGAACGCTACTACAACTAGTAGTTTAGATAGCAATGAGCTTGGCTTACGAACCTGAACTTGTGTTTCTGCTGTTTCATTGACGGAGCTAACTGCTTTTGGAGCGGCAGGTGCTTCAACTGTCTCTTCAACTTTGATTTGCTCGGTAACTTCAACAGCTTCAAGCTCTGAGTTTTCTTCCTCAAGGGATTCACCACTCATTAGTGTGGTTGCGCGCTCTACAGAACAAATCAATTGATAACCACGTTTTGGCACCGTTTTAACGAACATCGGTGACTTTGTAGAGTCTTTTAGTAGTTTTCGCAGCGTAGAGATTGCTTGAGTCAAGCTTGAGTCATCAACTTCGAAGCCTTGTTTACGCCAAACAAAGTCATGCAGATCGTTACGAGAGACAATCTCGCTTGGCTTCTCACACAACAACAGCAGGATACGGCTTTCGTTGCTACCTAAACGAATTAGCTCGTTGTTATTCTCTTTGTCGACGAGAGAGTTAGTGTTTGGGTCAAAGGTAAATCTATTATCAAGATTAAACTTAGTACCTATGTTACTCATTAATTGCGGCCACTATATTAGAGGTTTCAGACAGTTAAGTTGTTAAAGCGCTCAATACAACCAATTTCGGTGAAATCAGTTTATATTTTTTGATTTTTTGGCGTGGCAAAGGATAGTCAAAATAAAACAAAAAAAACACTGTTTTTATGATTCTTGACCTTGAATTTACATTTGTCACCCTCATGTTAATTGGCAGATTTAGGCCAAATAGACATCATTATTATGAATGTATTGGCTTGATAAGTATAGAACTTATGGAGTTATCATGAGCGATACAGCAACTCAAAACAAAGAAACTCGTGGCTTTCAGTCTGAAGTAAAACAATTACTTCACCTTATGATTCACTCTCTTTACTCAAACAAAGAGATTTTCCTTCGTGAGCTAATTTCAAATGCGTCTGACGCTTCTGACAAACTGCGCTTTCAAGCTTTGTCAAATTCAGAACTGTACCAAGGCGATGCAGACCTTGGTGTGAAACTTTCTTTCGACGAATCAGCGAATACACTGACAATCTCTGACAACGGTATTGGTATGAGCCGTGAGGATGTGATTGAGCATTTAGGTACTATCGCAAAATCAGGTACGGCTGAATTCTTCTCAAAGCTGTCTGAAGATCAATCGAAAGACTCGCAGCTAATTGGTCAGTTTGGTGTTGGCTTCTACTCTGCATTTATTGTGGCTGATGCAGTCACGGTTCGTACGCGCGCTGCAGGTTTAGATGCTCAAGAGGGTGTTCAATGGCACTCGGCGGGCGAAGGTGAATACACCATTGAAACTATCTCTAAAGAGAGCCGTGGTACAGACATCATTCTTCACATGCGTGAAGAGGGCAAAGAGTTCTTAAACGAGTGGCGTCTGCGTGAAGTGATCAGCAAGTATTCTGATCACATCGGTATTCCTGTGGCTATTCAGACCGCTGAGCGTGATGAAGAGGGCAAAGAAACCGGTGAGAAAAAGTGGGAGCAGATTAACAAAGCTCAGGCACTTTGGACGCGCAATAAATCGGATATCTCTGAAGAAGAATACCAAGAGTTTTACAAGCATGTTTCTCATGACTTCGCTGACCCATTGGTATGGAGCCACAACCGCGTAGAAGGTAAAAACGACTACACAAGCTTGCTGTACATCCCAGCGAAAGCACCTTGGGACATGATGAACCGCGACCACAAATCTGGTCTTAAACTGTATGTGCAGCGCGTATTCATTATGGATGATGCTGAGCAGTTTATGCCTTCATACTTACGCTTTGTTCGCGGTCTAATAGATTCAAACGACCTGCCACTCAACGTATCGCGCGAAATTCTGCAAGACAACAAAGTCACCCAATCGCTACGTAATGCTTGTACTAAGCGTGTTCTTACTATGCTTGAGCGTATGGCGAAAAACGATGAAGAGAAATACCAATCGTTTTGGAAAGAGTTTGGTCTGGTGCTAAAAGAAGGCCCAGCAGAAGACATGAGCAACAAAGAGAAAGTCGCAGCATTACTTCGTTTTGCGTCTACTGAAGTTGACTCTGCTGAGCAAACTGTTGGTCTAGCGTCTTATGTAGAACGCATGAAAGAAGGTCAAGACAAGATTTACTACTTGACTGCAGACAGCTACGCAGCGGCTAAGAACAGCCCGCACCTAGAGCAGTTCAAAGCCAAAGGCATCGAAGTCATTCTGATGTTTGACCGCATTGATGAGTGGCTGATGAACTACCTGACTGAGTTTGATGGCAAGCAGTTCCAATCAATCACTAAAGCGGGTCTTGATCTGAGCAAGTTTGAAGACGAAGCAGAGAAAGAAAAGCAGAAAGAGACGGAAGAAGAGTTTAAGTCTGTCGTTGAGCGTACCAAAGAGTACTTAGGTGAGCGCGTGAAAGAGGTTCGCACGACCTTTAAGCTAGCCAATACTCCAGCGGTTGTGGTAACGGATGACTTCGAGATGGGCACACAAATGGCTAAGCTACTTGAAGCAGCAGGTCAGGCAGCACCCGAAGTGAAGTACATCTTTGAAATTAACCCAGAGCATGCACTTGTTAAGCGTATGGCCGACGAAGTAGACGAAGAAGCGTTTGGTCGCTGGGTAGAACTGCTGTTAGGCCAAGCGATGTTGGCTGAACGCGGTTCGATGGAAGATCCTTCGCAGTTCTTAGGTGCAATCAACACGCTTTTGACTAAGGGCTAATAGCCTAAAAACACCAAAAAGCTCGCATCTTGCGGGCTTTTTGATTTATTTGCGTTAATCATGAATAAAACCGCGAGAAGTTGCAGACTTGTGTGAGTGTTTAAGCATTCTTTAGTCGTAATTCGCGCTTTGGTTTTAAATTGTATGATAGAATGCAACCTTGAAACCCAATGAGCAGGCGTGTAATGTGCACGCCTGCTTTATTGTTAACTGTAGAACAGTTATACCGAAACTTACCGTGAGCGCTAGATGTGTTCATTTGGTCACCCCATAGTGAGCTTCGGTATAAATCATTATTATCTTAAGAGGATTCAACATGCGCATCATTCTTCTAGGTGCTCCAGGTGCAGGTAAAGGCACACAAGCTAATTTCATCATGGAAAAATACGGTGTTCCGCAAATCTCTACTGGTGACATGCTACGTGCTGCTATCAAAGCAGGTACAGAGCTTGGTAAACAAGCTAAAGCTGTTATTGACGCTGGTCAGCTAGTTTCTGATGAAATCATCCTTGGTCTAATCAAAGAGCGCATCGCTCAAGATGACTGCGAAAAAGGTTTCCTACTAGATGGTTTCCCTCGCACTATTCCTCAGGCAGATGGCCTGAAAGAAATGGGTGTTGACGTAGACTACGTAATCGAATTTGATGTTGCTGACGACGTAATCGTTGAGCGCATGGCTGGTCGTCGTGCTCACCTACCTTCTGGTCGTACTTACCACGTTGTTTACAACCCGCCTAAAGTTGAAGGCAAAGACGACGTAACTGGTGAAGATCTAGTTGTTCGTGATGACGACAAAGAAGAGACAGTACGCGCTCGTCTAGGTGTATACCATGAGCAAACTGCACCGCTTATCTCTTACTACGGTAAAGAAGCAGAAGCAGGTAATACCAAGTACCTTAAGTTTGACGGTACTAAGCAAGTTGCTGAAGTTAGTGCAGATATCGAGAAAGCACTAGCATAAATAGCTAACTGCGAATTTTGAAAATTTGCTATAGTGAAGCGATCCTTTTTAGGGTCGCTTTTTTTTATGCTCTTAGTTTGATCCATTTCTGAGATAGGTACGTAGAGAGCCTTTTTAGTGTCGATAGGAAGCTATGCAAAATAACAAAAAACAAGGTGTACTCCTGGTTAACTTAGGTACGCCCGATGAGGCCACCGCACCTGCGGTTAAGCGCTTTTTAAGTCAGTTTCTGCATGACAAGCGTGTCGTCGATATGACGCGTTGGTTATGGTGTCCAATCTTGCATGGTGTGATTTTGCCAATTCGCGCACCAAAAGTAGCGAAGCTGTATCAAACCGTATGGATGGAAGAGGGCTCTCCACTTCTGGTTTACTCTAAGAAGCAAGCTGAAAAACTTCGCCAACAGGTTAGTATGCCTGTTGAGTTAGGGATGACTTATGGTAACCCTAGCCTAAAAGTTGGCGTAGAGGCATTACTGGCTCAAGGGGTAGAAGAGATTATCGTCTTGCCTTTATACCCTCAGTATTCCGGAACAACGTCGGCTGCGGTATCTGATGGATTGACTAAAGCATTCAAGCAGATTCCTGTAATGCCTAGTTTTCAGTTTATTCGTGATTACCACGAGCGCCCTTTGTATATCAAAGCACTGGCTGAGAGTGTTAAGCGTTCTTGGCAAGAGAACGGTCAAGGTGATTACCTGCTTTGCTCATACCATGGTATTCCTAAACGCTTTGCCGACAATGGCGATATTTATCCGCAACATTGTGAGCGAACGACTGCGCTTCTTGGCGAGGAACTCGGTTTGTCACCCGATAAAATTGGTATGACATATCAATCGCGTTTTGGTCGCGAGGAATGGTTGCAGCCTTATACAGACAAAACATTAGAAACCTTACCAGCCAAAGGGATCAAAAAACTCGACATTATGGCGCCGGCTTTCTCAGCAGACTGCTTAGAAACATTAGAAGAGATTTCAGAGCAGTGTTGTGAGCTGTTTATGGAGCATGGTGGGGAGAAGTTCACTTACGTCCCATGTCTTAATGACGATGAGCTGCATATTCAAATGATGGTGGACTTGATATCGAGCCGTTAAAGGCATGACTGGTCATCTCGAAAGGTCGCAAAAGCGGCCTTTTTTATTGCTCGCCCCTGCCTCTGTAACGTCAAACACACATAGAGCCCCGTTAAAACTCTCTGATTAAGTTATTCGTCTGATCGATATTTTGGTGATCAGGATCGGATTATTATTATCGAAAATTAATAAAAAGCTAAAAGCTGTGTGATCTCGATACTGTTAATCTGGTTAATAGGGAATCTCTAGGTGATAGGGATCACCAATTTCTATTTTATTAATTTTTTTGTTTTTGTAAGAGTATGAAAGTTAAGAATTAAATTACTTTTCTCTTTTTTACGTTGAAGTGCGTCGCACAAAAAATGGATTAATTTTTTATCGTGAATTAAATCCGACATTATGACTGCCAAGCCAGGGAGGCAAACCTATTTAGCGGTTAACGGTGAAGAACTACCAAGATACAGCCGCAACACATTTTAGTAATTAAAGGCAGACTATAATGAAAAAACTACTAACTCTTAGCGCAATCACGCTTGCTTTCGCATCAACTGCATATGCGGGTTCTTCTTACGTAACAGGTAACGTTCAGTTCCACAGTGAAAACAAAAACCCTAACGCGACTTCTACACTAGAAGCGGGCCACACATTTGATACTGGTACAACACTACTAACAGAGTTTGATGGTATTTCTCTAGGTAGCTACGAAGACAACTACCAAGGCGATAAGGCGACTCCATACATTACACTAGGTATCGAGCAAAGCTACTCAATTAATGACAACCTATGGGTTGCTGCGGGTTACCACCACCTGCTAAATGATGGTAAAACTGTTCAACATCGCCCTCTAGTTAAAATTGGTTACAACTTCGACAACGGTATTGCGATCAGCAACCGTACGCGTTACCACGACATGAAAGAAGGTGACAATGACCAACTGCGTTTTGACAACCGTATCGGTTACGCAATTGCGGATATGCCTCTAGCTCTTGCGTACAACAACGTATACGTACGTAACGACAAATCTGAAAACACAATGGACCACGAGTTCCGTGCAACTTGGACCCGCGAAGGCGTTCAACCATACTTCGAGCTACGTAGCCAAGGCCACGGTGCGAAAAATCTAGACGGTTCTGATAAGAAAGAGAACACTGCATTCGTATTCGGTGCTTCTTACGGTTTCTAAGCCAACCTAAAATTACTGTCCTAACACTAAGGCCCAGTTGTTACTGGGCCTTTTTCGTATCATGCTGTTTTGATTGGTGCGCAGAAGCGTTCTACACCTTGCCAAAGTATACTATCCGGCATTTGCATGTATTCTATGTTTGATAGGGCGTCTTTCCATAAACCTAAGCAGGCGGCTTGCTTATTGTCACTCGTATAGTGCGCTAAGACTTGCTTAGCCGAAATGCTACTGGTGAGCGCTGCTGTCGCTTTTAGGTAGTTACTTAAATATTGCTCTATATTGCGTTTTTTACGGCTAATATTGGCTTGCAGCATTAAAATAAGCGCGTTATTGGGAATTTCTGCCACATACTCCCGCTGTAGCATCTGTAAGCTTTTCTCTATCTCACCAGATCGATAGGTAAGTAGTGCTAGCAACATATGCAGCTCAGGAGAAGGTGTTGGCGTACTTTGTTTAACCTTGTCAATCCAATGGCGAAGCACATCAGAGGGTTGGTCGCTAAATAGTAGCTCTCGGGTATAGAAGCTAATCTCTGCGCCACTCATATTTTGCTCAATTAACTTATCGAACTCAGCTTCAGATAGTTGAGTTAGACTGGTTTTAAGTTCCTGATCGATGCGCAAAATAGGCGTTGGTAGCTTAAAGTATTCGGTCAAATCAGAGTTTAATTCGTTAACTGTTGCAACCAACTCACTGTCTTCAAGCGAATATAAGTTACGCCACGCAACACGAGCGGACGCCGAATGGTAAAGGATGACCTCTAGTGTATCTGTTGCCTCTTTGTCCTTTATCAGGTTAAACGTCAACTTATAATCCGAATCATTGATTGCATCTGAACCCGGGAAGTGATGGTGCTCGCTTAAGCTCATCAAGTAGTAACTCGGTGAGCGCATATTGGCCAAGTGGATATAAGGAGAATGGCTGTAAGCATGGAGTAACAATACTTTGAGCTTTAAAGCATCTTCCTGCATTGATTGTCGTGACGAAGAGATTTGATCGAGTAGCAAACGAACCTGAGGTACGTACAAAGCCTGATCTTTGGATTCGACCTTTACGTCAAAGAATGTATTGACCAAAGTTACTGCCGCTAAAAGAGCTGTAATAACAAAAGCAGAGCTCCAAAAAGCAAACTTTGATGGTTTTAGCTTTAGTTTATGATTTACAGAGGTCTGTTTGTCAGAATCTAGGTTTACGCGAGATGAACTGACCAGTTTCACATGACTATTGGGAATGTAATAGCCTCTTTTAGGATAGGTCACGATCAATTTGGTCGAATCAATTTCCGGGACATGTTCTCTTAGCAGGTTGCGCAGCAAACTGATGCGGTTTGTGACCACATTTTTTGAGATGTACTGGTTCTCCCAAACTTGCTCAATAAATTGCTCGATGGAGGTTGGCTCACCGACATTAGACAGCAATACTTCTAACAAGGCGACATTACGCGGCTCTAGCGCGATTTCATTGCTGCCATTGGTTAGCGTTTTATGTTCAGGATCATAGAGTAAGTGAGCAATAGCGATGAGTTGGCCGCTTTGCTTGGCTTGAGTGAGTAAATTCATACGAGTCACAGGGGAGCGAAAAGACGCCGCGCATTCTACAAAAATATTCTTTCGACTTATAGATCCCTTCATAAGTTAGCTTACTTGTATCATTTTTGAGAAACTCGGTGTGCAAGGGGAGTACACACCGAGTCAACTTCAATAATTAGAACTTGTAAGTAGCGTTGATGTAGCCTTGGTTTGAAGACTTAAACTTACCAAGCACTTCGTCATCTACTTTATGCTCGTTGCCGGTAAAGTAGTTGAATCGGTAGCCTGCTTCCATACCAAAATGGTCTGTAAACATGTAACCCAAACCTGTATTTAGACCATACGTTAAGCCTGAGTTTTTGCTCGTAGTTGAAGCGCTCAAGCCCATAGCTGGTGTCACTTTAGTTTCTAGCTCACTGTTGTAGTAACCTAATGAACCGCCAGCTAGGACATAGAAACTTTTGTCAATGTGATATACGTAGTCAGAGCCCGCACCAAATTGGTATCCATCTAACTGAAACTTAACTTGAGCATTTTCTTCAGTATCGATGATGCTTAGTTCTGACTCACCATTGTATTGCAAGTAACCATAAACACGTACATTCTCAGTTAGGTAAGAGCCGCCTTTAATTGCAAAAGAGCCTGCGTTATCAAGTTTATCAACGACAGTTTTGCTTTCGGCATCCGCTGCTGAGGTGCTGTATTTACCGCCAGCAAGTTCAACCGCAATGTAAGGTGAGTTAGCGAAAGTTGGTAGTGAAACCACAGCAGCCGTTGCTGCAATCAGTAGATGTTTACGCATAGTACTTCTCAGTTTTGTTAGGTAACGAGTACTCATTTGCTGCGTTTCTATTAAATAGGCGTAATGCAGCTAGAGTTGATTGAACGCCATTTGCTCGGCGTCGTTAAGTTGGTGAGAAAGTTATCTGAGAGAGAGAAATAATGCGAAAAACAAAAGTAAACGTAGTTACACTTGATGTTAATTTAGATCTATATCTATGATTTAGATGGATCTTTATTGCACTTTAATCCGCCAGAGTGGATTAAAGTGCAATACAAGTAGAATCAACAGAATCCGTTATTTGTTACCTTCGTAGTGTCGGTAAGTGAATACCTGCCCCTTCTCATTAAACGCATAGACGGAATACTCATCTTTGTCATTGCCATATTCCATACCTGGTGAACCCATCGGCATGCCTGGAACCGCGAGCCCTTTTGCATTACGTGGTGGGTTTTCTAAGAAGGCCTTAATGTCTTCGGCAGGGATATGCCCTTCAAACACATAACCATTGATCTCAGCAGTATGGCAAGAGGCAAGCTCTGGTGTAATCCCGAGTTTCTGTTTAATTGGGTTCATGTTTTCATGCAGTTTTTCATCGACATTAAACCCAGCATCTTGCATGTGTTTGGTCCACTCCGTACAGCAACCACAGTAAGGTGATTTATGGTTGATGACATCAGCAGCTAACGCTTGACCAGACAAAAGTGCAAGGGTAGCCAAAGTTAGAGCTTTTCTATTCATAGTGACCTCTCGGAAGTGTTAAATAGTCTTAGGCGGTTAGCGTTACTCACCACCGTTATTGATGATAGGGCCATTGCTGCACCTGCGATAACAGGGCTGAGCAAAAAGCCAAAAGCTGGATAAAGTACCCCAGCAGCAATTGGGATACCTAGTGAATTGTAGATGAATGCGCCAAACAGGTTCTGTTTCATGTTACGCAGTGTTGCTTTTGACAACTCAATAGCCTTGATAACAGAAACTGGCGATGAGTTGAGCAAGGTAATTTGCGCGCTTTCAATTGCGACGTCGCTGCCGCTGCCCATTGCTATACCGATATCAGCTAAAGCGAGAGCGGGTGCATCGTTGACACCATCACCAATCATGGCAACCTTACGGCCTTCACTTTTAAGCTGTTCAATATGGCTCGCTTTCTGATCTGGTAATACTTGGGCGATGACGCGTTCAATACCTAATTGAGTCGCGATGGCTTGTGCGACGGACTGGTTATCTCCCGTGAGCATAACAGGTGTAATACCCATTGCTTTTAACATGGATACCGCTTGCTTTGCGTCTTCTTTAATCGGATCGGCAATAGCGATCGTGCCGACGACTTCAGCGTTCACTGCGATAACAACTGGAGTCCAAGCATTGTTTAGGTAATGACGAATTTCTGCCTCTATTGAGGACATTTCCCACGACTGCGCCTGAGCATAGTTGAGTGAGACAATCGCAACTTCTTCCTGTTGATACTGGGCAAAAACACCTTGCCCACGGCGATTCTCAAAGTTCGCTACATCAACGAGAGTGAGTTGATTCTCGTTAGCTTGATTAACAATGGCTTTCGCCAGAGGATGCTCTGAGTGTTTTTCAACCGAAGCGGCCAAGGCAAGTAGGCGGTCAAGGTCATTGGAGACTGAATGAACGGCTTGAACTTGTGGCTTCCCTTTGGTCAAGGTTCCGGTCTTATCAAATACAACCGTATCTATTTTGCTTGCGGACTGAAGGACATCAGCATCTTTGATTAAAATACCCATCTCAGCAGCTTTACCTATTCCAACTGTAACTGACAATGGTGTTGCTAGCCCTAGCGCACAAGGGCAGGCGATGATCAGCACAGTGGTAGTCACTACTAACATATAACTGGCTTTTGGCTCTGGACCAAACATAAACCACACAAGTGCAGAGACAATAGCAATGGCAACCACAACCGGTACGAATATCGATGAAATTTGATCGGCGAGCTTGGCAATAGCCGGTTTACTGCTCTGAGCTTCTCGAACCATAGTGATGATTCGCGACAGCATGGTATCGCTACCGATGCCTGAAGCGGTTATCACTAAGCTGCCATCTTGATTGATGGTACCTGCTGACACTGTCTCACCTAATGCTTTGTATACTGGAACCGGCTCACCAGTGAGCATAGATTCATCCAGATAAGACTCGCCACTCTCGACCACACCATCTACGGGCACCTTCTCACCGGGTTTGACTCTTAATCTCATGCCTAAGGTGACTTGCTCAAGCGGAATCTCACGTTCACCATCCTCAGTGACTAGAGTGGCGTTCTGCGGTTGAAGGTTCACTAAGGCTTGAAGTGAGCGGGTCGTTTTGGCTTTGGCTTTGGCTTCTATATAGTGACCGAGTGAGATTAATCCGACGATCATCGCACTCGCTTCAAAGTAAACGTGCCTTGAAGCAAGTGGAAACCATTCGGGGATAGTGACTACTAACATGGAAAACAGCCAAGCTGCACCTGTACCAAGCGCGACTAAGGTATCCATCGTCGCTCGTTTGTGAGTAAGCGCTTGCCATGCATTAGTAAAGAAGCTTCGCCCTGCTGATGCTAATAGCCAAAAGCAGACGACACCAATGACTCCCCAAACCAGTTGATCTTGGCTGTTACGAATCATCATGTTGCCACCAAACACTCCCCAGAGCATCAGTGGTGCACCGACAACAATACCGGCTAACGCACTTTTTCTATGTTGTGCTTGCGCTTGCTCTTGTTGTTCAATCTGTTTTTGTTGCTGCGTTGCTGGGTCATCAATGATTTGTGCCTGAAAACCTGCTTCTTTGACTGTGGTAACAAGCTCGGCTTCAATCTGCTCTTTTGGTTCTGTACTAAAAACTGACGCGCTTTGCTCTGCTAAATTGACCTGAGCTTTTTGAACGCCTTTAACAGAAATCAGAGCCTTCTCCACGGACGATACGCAACTCGCACAGGTCATGCCGGAGATAATTAAATGAAAAGAGTGAGCCGATACTTCTTCTATCGGGCTGACAGGTTGAACTACCTCAGTGTTAGCAGGCTCAATTTCATCAAGTTCGATTGTCTCTTGGTTAGCTTGATAGCCAAGTGATGCAACTAACTGTGTAACTTCTTCAGCTGTTCGTAGGGTAGTAATGGCTAATTCTGTTTTCGAAACTGCAAATGTGCCATTGAGCGGATCTTGTGCCAATGCTTGCTCAAGCTTGGCCACGCATTTACCACAATTTAGTCCAGTTAAGAAAAAATGATGCTGATTGCCCGCTGAATAGCCAAGTTTCTCAACCACTTTTGCGATCGATGAAAATGAGCTGTCAGTTTCCAACGAGATAAAGGTTGGGGACAGTTGGTGAATCTGTACTTGGTGTTCTGCGGTAAGGGCTCGCTCTACATTACGTGCGCATCCCATGCAGTTTAATCCTGCCAATGGAATATCAAACTTAGACATATCAACACCTCGAAAAATGGAACTGTTGCTTAGCCTAAACCTTACCTCAAGGGTAAGGTCAAGCCTTTAAACCAAAACGTCAAAATTAGAATTATTTGAAACTTGTTAGCTCAGATGATTGCGAGAGATTTCAAACTTTTACTGGGAAACTTGTTAATACCTATAAAGGAATAAAAATTTACGGTGATCTGCGCCGAAAATTTCCCTGAGTTAACTGGGTAATTTGATTGTAACTGAGTGTTTTGACGTTTTTGTTTATTGATTTGTGATTTTAACCTGTTGTTTTTATTTGTTTTATCTTGTTTGTGTTTTTTTTGATTTGAACGTAGTCAGATTATTTTTCGCCTCATTTCTTGCAGCAAAAAAAGTTTGTCACCATGCCCCTGTCCATAAATAGTCCCCCTCGAACACCAATTGATAAGTGTGAGAGGGGTACTAAGAAAAACGACCAAAATGAATAATTACTAGGGGTTAATACTATGTCTATGTTCAAAAAGACACTTCTTGGCGCAGCGGTTTCGACCGTTGTATTAGGTTTCTCTGGCATGGCCGCCGCAGATACGAACCTGAATCCCGCAGAAGCTAAATATGAGCAAGGTATCTATGGTTTGATTGCTATGCAGGTAGCAAACCGTGATTACGACAACTCACCACAGAACGATGGTGTTCAGTTCAACAACGAGTCTCGCCTTGGTTGGCGTGGTACAGCGAAGTTCGATAGCTGGGATAACTGGACATTCTTGTGGCAAATCGAGTCAGGCTACGTTGATGAGTCATTTGCAGGTGAAGATGGTGGTAATGGCTATCTAGGTCGTCGTGATACCTTCGTCGGTTTTGAACATGACACGATTGGTAAAGTTCGCCTAGGCCGCGTACTAACGCCAATTTACGAATTGATTGACTGGCCTGCAACCAACCCTGGCATGGGTAACGTTTGGGACTGGGGTGGCAACATTGGCGGTAACAACTTTAACGACCGTCAATCCGATACCATTCGCTGGGATACGAATGAGTTGTGGAAAGGCTTCACCATGGATATCGCAGCGGGTGCAGGTCAAGACCGAGCGGGTGGTACAAGTAGCACAAAAGCGGGTAGCAACTACTGGCATGGTATGGCCGCGCACCAGCAGTTCAACGGTGACTGGGGTTGGGTTCAGCTCGATTTAGCATATGAAATGAACTACGACACAATGGAAGGCGATAATGCTAAATATTGGGACAACCAAACCTACCTATTGGGCTCTCAAGGTGGTTTCACTAACGGCTTAGGCTATTTCGCTTACTACCGTATTGCTGAAGCACAAGATACTAAAGGCAGCGATGAGACAGAGCACTCTTACTCTGTGGGTCTAACCTACAACTTTGGTGAAGGTAACAAGTGGCAAGCGAAGATCGCTCGCGCTGAAAACCTTGGCCTAGAAGTTGATGGCAAAGATATTGAAGGCACTAAAGATAAAGTGACTTCCATGCAGTTAATGTACTCGGTTGATACTAACGCGGTTGTGTACGCTCGTTACGCAATGAATGACCTAGAAAACACTGGAACTACTGGTGAAGGTTACCAAGGTCGTTGGAAGTCAGACAGCTTTGATGAAGCGTCTGTCGGTATCGAATACTGGTTCTAATTATTAATTAAAATTATATGGGCGGCTTTATGCCGCCCTTCGTTGTTTACTATTCGCTTTGACGTCGAGGAATCTATGAAAAAACTAACAAGCGCACTTTTATTCGCTGCGATGGCTCTGCCAGTGGGAGCGACCGAGCTTACCATTATTAACGAGATTGAGCCGTTAGTGCTAAATGGAAAAGAGCTGACTCGTAATGATTATAAAAGCGCCCAAGTGATTAATTTGAAAGAGGGTGAAAACCAGCTCTTATTCGCCCTTGACCAACTGGTTGTTGAAGATGGCCGTCGCAATAAATTGGTGTTTCCGTCAGTCGTAATTAAATTTGATGCAGCGTCTGCTCCGGCCACGCTTAGCTATCCGGTTTTCCGTCATGTTGATCAAGCGAAATCGTTCCGCAAAGCATTGGACTTCTCACTACTCGATGCTCAGGGTAAGGCTGTGGATTACCAGGTTGATCTGTTACACATCAAAGGCTTTTCCCAGTTCAATGATTATGAAGCGGCAGTGGCTGAGTATAACCAAGTTGGGGGCATTGCCTCTATCTCCCACACAGATGCTGTGACATCTCAAGTAGATAGCAATGAAAGTGCTCAAGCAGATATGAAGGCAGCTATTGCGACTTCAAGCGGCTCAATTAAAAGCGACTTTTTGTCTATGACGCCGACTCAGCGCCAAGAGTTTATCTCTTGGGCAGTCAAACACATCAATGAATAAATAAAACATGGTGTAGATGGATTGTAGATTTGCATATCGGTGCTAAAATAACGCGCAATTTTGGCACCATCCTCATTTGAATAGAGTGGTGCGGTCATTTAGACAATCAAGGTATTTTACATGACGGTTAAAACTCGTTTTGCTCCTAGCCCAACAGGCTACCTACACGTTGGTGGTGCTCGTACTGCACTTTACTCTTGGCTTTACGCTAAAAACCAAGGTGGTGAATTTGTTCTACGTATCGAAGATACAGACCTAGAACGTAACTCTCAGGAAGCGGTAGATGCGATCCTAGAAGGTATGCAGTGGATGGGTTTAGAGTGGAATGAAGGTCCTTACTTCCAATCTAAGCGTTTTGACCGTTACAACGAAATGGTTGATAAGCTGCTAGCTGAAGACAAAGCATACAAATGTTACGCATCTAAAGAACTATTAGATGAGATCCGTGCTGAGCAAGAAGCGGCGAAAGAGATGCCACGCTACGATGCAAACCATCCAAAAATCGTAGCTGCAAACACAGAAGCGAAAGAGGGTGATGCATTTGTTATCCGTTTCCGTAACCCTAAAGAAGGCAGCGTGGTATTTGATGACCAAATTCGTGGGCGCATTGAAATTGCTAACAGTCAGTTAGATGATTTGATTATTCGTCGTACAGACGGAGCTCCGACATACAACTTTGTTGTAGTGGTGGATGACTGGGATATGGGCATTACTCATGTTGTTCGCGGTGAAGACCACATCAACAACACGCCTCGTCAAATCAACATTTATGAAGCACTAGGTGCACCTGTACCAACATTTGCACACTGTGCGATGATTCTTGGTGATGATGGTGCCAAGCTGTCTAAGCGCCATGGTGCGGTCTCTGTGATGCAATACCGCGATGAAGGTTACCTACCGAATGCACTGAATAACTACCTAGTACGTCTAGGTTGGTCTCACGGTGACCAAGAGATCTTCTCAGAGCAAGAGATGATCGATCTATTTAGCTTGAACGCGATTTCGAAGTCAGCATCTGCCTTCAATACGGAAAAGCTACTTTGGTTGAACAACAATTACATCAAAACTTCAGCTCCTGAGTATGTAGCTGAGCATCTGCAATGGCACCTAGATAACCAAAACCTAAACGTTGAAAACGGCCCAGCAATTACGGAAGTGATCACCTTAGTAGGTGAGCGCTGTAATACACTTGTGGAGCTAGCTGAGCAAATCCGTTACTTCTACGAAGACTTTTCTGAGTTCGAAGCGGGTGCAGCGAAGAAGCACCTTCGCGGTGTAGCGAAAGAGCCACTAGCATTGGCACTCGCTAAAGTGGAAGCACTAGAAGAGTGGACAACGGACAACATCAAACAAGGCGTGATCGCTGCGGTTTGTGAAGAACTAGAGATCGGCATGGGCAAAATCGGTATGCCACTGCGTGTTGCGGTAACTGGCGGTGGTCAATCTCCATCAGTTGACGCAGTAATGGAACTCGTAGGCAAAGAGCGCGTTATTGCTCGCATCAAGATGGCACTAGAGTTTATTGCTGAGCGCGAAGCTAACGCATAACAAGTTCGCCTGAATCAAAACCGAAACCGCAGCAAATCGCTGCGGTTTTTTATTGCCTAAACATATTGCCTCAGCTTTCTAGTTAGCCGCATGTTTCCAGTTGATTTTCCTGAAAACCTATAAATCCATGAATTAAAATAAAAATTGGAAAAGAAAATTGTTATTGATTAAATATATGTGTATTTTTTGCTCCTTAATTACCGATTAAGTTATTGTTTTATTGGAATGTCAGCCAAGTAATGGCCACATTCAATAATTAAGGATTAGAGAATGAATAAAAAAGTGGTGGTTGCGTCTAGTCTTATCTTGCTTGTTTCAGCTTCCGCTAACGCTCAAATCTATCTTGGAGCGAAGGCAGGTGCAAGTTGGGTAGATGATCTATGTACTTCTGGAAGTCAGTGTGATGAAAATTCTTGGGCACTTGGTTCGTTTTTAGGTTATGAATTTAACGATCATTTTGCCTTAGAGGCAGGCTTAGATACGTTGGGTAAAACAACAGGTGCTGGATATACCGACGCTGGCCTAATTTCTTATTCTCTAGCGCCGCGTTTCAATATTCCGCTAACCAATAGTCTTGATGTGTTTGCAAAAGCTGGTGGTGCTTATGTGGAGTATGGAAATAAAAGTGACTCCACGTTGATGGGTTCTTTAGGTCTTAGCTACAACGTTCTACCAAACATCGATATTCAACTAGAATATCAACGTCTGGCGGATATAGATATCGAGTCTCATGGAATTTCAGGTAACGCGGTTACATTAGGCTTTACCACTAAATTTGGCAGCTCGGCAAATACGGTCAATGAGCCTGTTGTTCAAGAAGAGATGCAACTACAAAACGTTGCTGTTGAAGAAGTCATTGTTAAACCAGTGATGAAAACATACGAAACTCAGGTCGTGTACTCGGTCCAGTTTAAGTTTGATAGTGCAGAGTTGACGGATAGCAGCAAGGTTGCTCTACAAGAAGTGTCCGAGTTTATGCTTCAATATCCAGAATCGAGCGTTGATGTTATAGGGCATACAGATATCAGCGGACCAGCAAGTTATAACTTGACGCTGTCTGAACAAAGAGCGCAATCTGTCGCTGACGTGATTAATAGCTTTGGAGTGAACAACTCTCGCATTAACGTTAAAGGCGAAGGGGTAAGTAATCCGGTTGCCTCAAATGAAACCCGAGAAGGTCGAATTCAAAACAGACGTGCAGAGGTAGTTATCAACGAATTCGAGTATCAAGTGAACTAGCAGTTTCTCTTCCTCATGCAAAGCCTCAACCATTGGTTGGGGCTTTGTCTTATTTGTAAGACAGGTAAGCCCATTATAATGGCGCTTTCTATCTGGCTTGCGAAATATTTCGTTTGGCATATGCAATAGTAGTGCTATCTTCTAGTTCTAAGACTAAACTAGAGCTGTTGGTCTAAAGTAGTTTGACTAGCATAAACATAATGAAAAATGGGGAAGGACTCATGAAAAAGTTAGCAGTGGTAATTTCAAGTACGCTTGCACTGGCATCAATGAATGCAAACGCAGATTTCTATTTAGGTGGTAAAGTCGGTAAGTCATGGTTGGATGACGCTTGTACTTCAATTACGGCCAATTGTGATGATGATTCAATGGCGGTAGGTGTTTTAGCGGGTTACCAATTTATGGATTATTTGTCGCTGGAAGCGGGCTATGACTATCTGGGCGAGTTTACAGCAGATGGCTTAGCCGATGACAAAGTAAAAGCCTTCACTATTGCTCCAAAGCTAAACCTGTCTTTGACTGAAGATATTTCTCTTTACGGTAAGTTTGGTGGCGCACGAGTTGACTACGGCAACAAGAATGACAACTCATTTCTTGGTGCGGTTGGTTTTGAGGTAGATTCGCACAAAAATGTGTCAATTCGTCTTGAGTATCAGCGCCTGACTGACGTAAACAACGACTATGTACGTGCGGCAGTGAACTCAGCTACGTTAGGATTCGTCTATAAGTTTGGGGCAAGTGAGCAGCTAGCATCTGAGCCTTATGTGGCAGAAGAGAAAGTGGTAGAAGAAGTTGTCGTTGAAGAGGCTGTGGTTGTCACACCAGTGCTGAAGACTTTTGAAACTAAGGTTGTTGATTCTGGTGCTTTTGCTTTAAATAGCGCCGAACTAAAGCCTGAAAGCTTGCCAATGCTAGAGGAACTGGTTCAGTTTATGAAGCAGTACCCTCAGTCAAATGTAGAAATCACCGGTTACACAGACTCAAGTGGTGCGGCTGCATACAACCAGAAACTGTCTGAAAAGCGTGCTAAATCGATTGAGAGTGCATTGCTAGATGCAGGTGTTGATAGCTCACGTATCACGGCGAAAGGTGAAGGTGAGAATAATCCAGTCGCTTCAAATGACACCGCTGAAGGTCGAGCTCAAAACCGACGTGTTGAAATCATTGTCCCTGCGTTTGAATACGAAGTAGAGTAATCTCAATAAAATCCAAAAAGCCTTGGCGTTGTACCAAGGCTTTTTGATTGAACTTAGTTGGATATCACTTCAAATCGATACTATTTAATCGCCCCATAAACTCTAGAATTTCTAGATTCTCCTTGTTCGCTGCCAATAAGGCTTTTTTCGTTTTCGAGTAGGCGGCTAATCGACCATGTTTTTTGATTGAACAAACCACGCTCTTATAGATCAGCTTGCCGTTCTCATCATAATTACGCCAAGCAGCGATATAGCATTCGTCTTTCGCCGTTGGGTTCTCTTTCGTTGGTCTAGGTTTAAAGATGATCTTAGGCTCTAGCGAATGCGGCAAGCGAGTCATTAAATAAGGGTCTTTGAGTAACTTACGCCAAAACTTGCCCCACATTTCTGAACCAAGTTCGTTGCGAAGTTTGATCGCTTTCTTCAAGCCCTTTTTTTCACCAATACGTACGTATCCCACTGAGCGATGAAGAACTTTGTCATCAGGAGTGTGGATATGAATCTTAAATGCTGTCTTGGCTTTTGAAATAAAGCGGTGACCAGTGTTAGTGGTCAAGTTACTTTTGGTCATTCATTTTTTATAAATAGTTTTATTAATAGCTATTTTAGTTGAATGTCCACAAATGTAGAAGGTTTGATTTTTAATAGCCGCTTTTTTGTATCATCTTAGCTACGAACTTGCTCGCAAAATTGTCGTTGCTGCGCCTGACAAAAAGCAAAAGGGGCTAAATAGTGATTATTTAGCCCCTTATAAGTTCTGGCGCTCCCGACAGGATTCGAACCTGTGACCTATCCCTTAGGAGGGGACCGCGCTATCCAGCTGTGCCACGGGAGCTTTAATCTTATGATACTGATTTCAAATCATAAGTTAAGTCCGAAGTGGTTTTTTATAGTAGCTTGTGCATGACGTCGCCGATTTGAATGCTCCCTGAAAGCTCTGCTTGGTCAACAGTAAGCTCCGCTTCGTTTTCATACACGCGAGATACCGTTAGCGTAATATCGGTTTCAGTGACCTTGTTTCGTGGCAATCCACGTTGGTCGATGAACGAACCTGTATGCCACAATTGCAGTTTGTCGCCTTCCATCACACCATGAATGCGCCCGAGGTCGATTGTGATGGTGTTATCCCATTTGGCCACCACTTCTGGCAGCGTGATTTTACAAGAGACCTCTGACTCTAGGTCTAACATAATATTGCGGCTAACGCGCAGCATCATGTCGCCATAGGTCGAAGCCCAAAAGCGCGCACTACGAGTGTCGACTTGACTGGTTTTAGCAAACGGCCAACGTGCGACTTCGCGGTAATTGCGGTTATAGACTTCGTTGCCTGTCTTTCCATCAAATACTAGCATCTCTAAAGCAAACTGGCGGTTAATCACGTCATCACTGAGTAAACCACCTGCTTCAATGGTGGCAGTTAAATCTGTAATTACGCCCCCAATGATGTATTGAGCACCGGTATCTTCAGCGATCATTTTTAGCCGTTCTGGATAGCGCTTGTTAATTTCGAAATCGGTGGTACCGACAGAGACGAAGTTGGCAGACTGCTGATCTAGCTGACGATTGATTACGTTAGCGAAGTCATCGCCCACGCTATAGATTTGCCCCATTACCGCTTGTTGAGGAGAAGCAATATCGATATTGCCGACCAGAAAAGTCTTCTTATACTGGCTAACGTGGCAACCCGTTGCCGATGGGTAAATATCAATGCGGGCTTTGACAAACATGACGCCACTGCGAGTTTTCTGCTCATCAACCAAGATATAGCGCACTTCGCTGTTGGTAAATTGATATTCCTTTCTGTCGCTTTCTAAAAGAGGGCGTAGATTCGCAATACTGCCTATATCTGCACCAGAGAAGCTAACGGCTTTGAACAGAGCATCTTCCAAGGCATGGATACGTGCGACTTCTTCCGAAGAGACAACAGTGGCAGTCCCTGTCACTTCAAACCATGCCGCAGATGCCGTGGTAGCAAATACGCTTAGGTAAAGTGTGGAGAAGAAGAGAAGAAGCGATTTTTTCATATCTAGTTACCAAGTTGGTTCATTTCTTGCTTGTTAAATCTTAGCTGATTTAGGCATTGCCTTTCTAAATAGTTGCAAACTTAGAAAAGCAAGGAATGTTCCACTTTTAGAAGAGAGCTAAAAGATCTGACATTTTAAGCCTTAATGTATCGGAGATTTGAGAATGAAAAAATGGCTATCGCTAGTCCCAGTGGTGTTTCTCACTGCTTGTGCCTATGCTCCAATATATAACGGTAAAGAACCGTACCCAGGCTCGCAGTTTATGCTTATGGAGAGCCCGCGTCATACTCTTGACTTCTTTGTAGAGAGTATGACAGAAGACTTAATGGTTTCGAACACCAGTGTGTCTGCACGTACGCCAATTGCGGTTACCTCGTTTGTTGACCTACAAAACATGGATGCGACCAACTGGTTAGGTAACTCCGTGTCTGAAGGTTTTATCCATCAGTTCCAACGTCGCGGCTTTAAAGTGGTAGACTTCAAAACAACGGGGTCTATACAGGTAACGCATCAAGGTGATTTTGCCTTTAGTCGTGATTGGAAAGATTTGGCGCAAGAGCAAGATATTCAATACGTACTAACGGGTACGATGTTACGCCAAGAAGGCGGCGTATTGGTGAACGCTCGTGTTGTAGGCATGCAGTCGCGTGTTGTGGTTGCTACGGCGCAAGGCTTCTTACCAGCGGATCGTATTGGTCGAGATCTTGATACCCTTAATAGTATTCGTACCCAAGATGGTGTATTAATCCGTTCTGATCCAACGATTACTCAGCCTTACACGGTTATATTGCGTCCATAGGAGACAAGATGAAAAAGCTACTACTGCTGATTGTTGCTTTAGTTATGGTCGGTTGCCAACCTCTAACCGATATGCGTAAAGATGACTGGTTAACAGCCGTTGGTTATGCAAGCATCAGCGAACAAAAAGGCCGCAATGAAGAAGAAAAGCAAGTTCGTGCGATGCGTGCGTCTAAAATCGATGCTTATCGTGAGTTAGCCGAGCAAGTCTACGGGATGCGCGTAAGTGGCCGTGCTGACCTGCAAGACCAACGTCTAGGCACTGAACTGACATCTGGCGCTGTTGATGGTGTGATACGTGGTGCCGAAGTTGTGCGTAGTTATAAAGTCGGCGATAGCTATGTCACAGAGCTAAGACTAGATATTCAGAAAATGAATAAGCTACGTGATTATGGTGAGGTGCAAACCGTTCCTGAAAAACGTCAACAGACGCTCTTTTAAACCCCCAATCTCCGAACAAACAAAAAGCGGCAACCATTGGTTGCCGCTTTTTTGATTCCTATTGCTAAGCCTTGATATTAGTGCCTAACGTGGTGACATTCTTGGTTTGGCCTTCAGCAGTATAGGTCATACCTAATTTGCCTTGAGATTGCTGCATTAGGTTATTGAGTTTGTTAAAGCTAAGCTGTGCACGTTGCAGCGCTTGGCCATTTACTTCGTTGGCTTGTTGGCAATCACTGACTAAAGCGCGAATCTGATCAACCAGAGGGCTCAACTCTGGATCACTCGATAAGTTGTCTACTTCAGGGTGGCGACGAAGACGTTCGTCAGTGCTCTGCAACTGCTCAATTAACACTATCTTCTTTTTGGCGATGGCTTCGATATCTTTTGATACTCGATTCGCAATCGCAGCTCTTTCTTGCTCAAGAACTTCTGTCAGCTCTTGGGCATTTTTCAATTGAAATTCGATCAAACTTAGAATTGCAGCCATGGTCAACAATCTCGCAGATTACAGTCCGCCAAGCTCTTTTTCGAACTTAATCATATTGTCGGCGAGTTTTTGAGGATCGACATTGTATGAGCCGTTGGCAATCGCTTCTTTGATCGCGGCTACTTTTGCTTTGTCAAAGCTAGGTTGGCTAGCCATTTGATTATGCATTTCTCCCACCGCCTTGCCGTGTGAGCTGAGTGAAACTGAATCCTGAGCGACATCAGATTTTTTTGCTGAGTCTGAACTGCTTGTTGGACTGCTTTCGTTACGAACAGAACTACGCGTCGAAGTCGATAGCGTTTGCCCTGAGCGTATATTGTCAATACCTGCCATAATTGTTGAGCCTTTTGAAGATTTATCGATATGTACTGTCAATATCGACGAACACGGTTAAAACTTTAGCTTTTTTTAAAAAGTTCTAAAAGATGACCGTCACTTCTGAAATTCCAGTTACACGTCCTTCAATTATACGGTTGGATTTACTATTTTTCACCCTTATCTGTTCACCATGTGAACCATCTGTGAGCGCAACACCTTTTGTGGTAATCGTCATACCAGACTTGACGGCTTTAATTGTGACGGTTTCATTGCGACATACGACGCATATATCTCTAGCTTCTATAATGTCACCAGAGCGAAGGTTTTTCTTTGCTTTTGCGCCTATTACTGCATCAATTGTGGAAAAGCCTTGCCGCCTAAAGCGTTGTAAGTCTACCATATTAATAGTGATATCATGAGCAGCAATGATTTGCCCGCGTGATAGTGGCGTAGTGAGTACAACTTGGGGGCCTGTGCGAGTTAAACGTACAGGTACGTAGACTCGCCAGTCATCGTCGGGACATTCCACCAGTACGGTGATATTACTGGCGTTGGGGTTGGTCGATGAAGAAGAACTATTAAGTGCGGTAGGACAGTCAGTCGCAAAAATTCGGCTATCTAAATTTGCCGCTTTGGCCTCTAGTGTGCCACCTGAAGGCCACTCAATAGTTGCAAGAATGTACTCTTCTGCAGCTTGTTGAATAAGTTGAATTTGGTTTTCTGTTGCAGATGTCGCTGAAAAACTAAAGAAAAACAACAAAAAGCCGATAGACTTATAAAACTTTTTATAGAAAGCTCTACAATTAGTTATGGAAAATGAGCATAAGTGTGATTTGAAGTATGTCATTCTGTTTCTCTAAAGTTTTACATGGCCGTTAGTAGACTACCATTTTTTTTAGCATTAAAGTTTGAGATGGAGATGAGCTTATGTCGGGTATTCTTGATTCTGTGAATCAGCGTACGCAACTCGTCGGACAAAACCGATTAGAACTCCTAACTTTTCGCCTGATGGGGCGTCAACGTTATGGAATTAACGTATTTAAAGTAAAAGAGGTACTTCAGTGCCCTAAGCTTACTTCAATGCCAAACTTACACCGACTCGTCAAAGGTGTGGCTCATATTCGTGGCCATACTGTTTCTGTTATTGATTTAAGTCTGGCGGTGGGGGGCAGACCTACTACTGACGTCGAAAAAGCTTTTGTAGTTATTGCTGAATTTAACCGCACTATTCAGGCCTTTTTGGTTACTTCTGTCGAGCGTATTATTAATATGCACTGGGAAGCAATTTTGCCACCACCTGAAGGGGCTGGTAAATCCAATTACTTAACGGCTGTCACCAACATTGATAACGAGCTAGTTGAAATTCTCGATGTAGAAAAAATTCTTGCAGAAATCGCGCCAGTTGACGAGACAATGGATGCATCAATAGGCGAAGAGATTGCTCAGGTTGAGGCAGAAAAAGAGATTGTACGTCGTATTCTCATTGCGGATGACTCGACGGTTGCACGTAAGCAGGTTGAGCGCGCAATTACATCATTAGGATTTGAAGCCGTTGCTGTTATTGATGGTAAGCAAGCTTATGAGAAGCTAGTAGAAATGGCAGCTGAGGGCAGTATCTATGACCAGATTTCTTTGGTTATCTCAGATATCGAGATGCCGGAAATGGATGGCTATACACTAACAGCCGAAATAAGGCGTAACCCTGATCTTAAAGATCTTTATGTTATTCTTCACTCATCACTTAGTGGTGTATTTAACCAAGCGATGGTTGAGCGGGTAGGAGCTAACTCCTTTATTGCGAAATTCAACCCTGATGAGCTTGGTAATGCAGTAAAAGCTGCACTTACAGAATAAAAAGAGAAGTTAATGACAGCGATAACTATAAGCGATCAAGAGTATCGTGATTTCAGCCGATTCTTAGAGTCACAATGTGGTATTGTGCTTGGTGATAGTAAGCAGTACCTAGTCAGAAGCCGACTAAGCCCGCTCGTCACTAAGTTTAAGTTAGCGACTCTGTCTGACTTGCTTAGAGATGTGGTGACTGGGCGTAATCGTGAACTGCGTGTTGCCGCTGTTGATGCCATGACCACCAACGAGACACTGTGGTTTCGTGATACCTATCCATTTGAAGTGCTTGCTAACAAGTTGTTGCCAGAAGCGGCAGCCAATAAGCGCCCAATCAAAATTTGGTCAGCGGCAAGCTCTTCAGGTCAAGAGCCTTATTCTATGGCGATGACGATACTTGAGACTCAACAGCGCAAACCTGGCATGCTGCCTAGCGTGTCTATTACCGCTACTGATATCTCAGCGAGCATGCTTGATATGTGTCGTGCCGGTGTTTATGACAATTTGGCGTTAGGTCGAGGTCTTTCCCCTGAACGCCGACGCAACTTCTTTGAAGATGCCGGCGATGGCCGAATGAAGGTCAAAGACAATGTGAAGCGTCTGGTTAACTTCCGACCGCAGAACTTAATGGACAGTTATGCGTTACTGGGTAAGTTCGACATTATTTTCTGTCGTAACGTACTTATCTACTTTTCGCCAGATATGAAGTCGCAAGTATTGAACCAGATGGCAAATAGCTTAAACCCTGGTGGCTACTTGCTGTTGGGTGCGTCTGAATCTTTGACTGGCCTTACTGACCGGTTTGAGATGGTTCGATGTAACCCAGGTATTATTTACAAGCTCAAATAATCGAGTCTTAATCTTTCAAATGCCCAGCTTTATGCTGGGCATTTTTGTACTTAATCCCTATTTAACTTGTATACTTTTTTACGAGTCATTCCAAACTCTCTAGCATGATGTCGCCATATGAGTTGGCGTACTTATTGCTAATTATCCAATTGAAAGCAACCGCGGAACAAGTTTTTCTAAAGTTGGTACGCTAATTGCTTTTACATTTAATAGTAACGGTCAGTTCTTGAGTAGAGGTTAACATGGCTATTTCTTTCGACAACGCATTAGGTATCCACCAACACACGGTGGGCGTACGTGAGCGCAATGCTGAGGTGATTTCCACCAACATTGCTCAAGCGAACACTCCAGGCTACAAATCGAAAGGAATGGACTTCCAAAAGGCCTTGCAGGCGGCAACATCAGAGGCAAGCATCGGGCTTAGCCGTACTGATAGTCGGCATATTCCTGCCTCTACTAGGGTGACAGGGGAAGTAATGTATCGTCTTCCTACACAACCTGACACAGGTGACGGCAATACGGTTGATGTGGATTTAGAGCGTAACTTGTTTATGCAAAATCAAATCAGACACCAAGCCTCACTTGACTTCTTAGGAAGTAAATTCAAGAACTTAACTAAAGCAATTAAAGGTGGTAACTGATGAGCTTATTTAACGTTTTCAATGTAACTGGTTCTGCCATGAGCGCTGAATCTGTTCGTCTAAATACGACCTCAAGTAACTTAGCCAATGCGGACAGTGTCTCTAGTTCTGCGAAAGATACTTATAAAGCCCGCCATGCTGTGTTCGGTGCGGAGTTAAGTAAGGCAAAGTATGGCCGCGACCATACGGTGCCAGTGAAAGTGATGGGTATTGTAGAAAGCGATAAGCCGCTAGATGCGGAGTACAACCCTGACCATCCACTCGCAAATGATGAAGGGTATATCTACAAACCTAACGTTAATGTGATGGAAGAGATGGCTAACATGATTTCTGCTTCACGTTCTTACCAAACGAACGTTCAAGTAGCAGATGCAAGCAAACAAATGCTGCTGCGTACGCTGCAGATGGGTCAATAAGGATAGGAGGTAACTATGGCCGATGGCATTAATAATGTTGGTCAAAGCGGCTTGTCCTATGTAGACCAGCTTAAACAGCTTCAGGACAAGAACAAGCCCAACGAGACAACAGGTAAGCAGGATCTTAAACAAGAAGACTTCTTATCTCTGCTCACTAAGCAACTTGCCCAGCAAGACCCATTTAAGCCGGTTAGCAATGACCAGATGATTGCACAGATGGCGTCATTTGCGACGGTGGACGGAATCGGCAAGATGAACAATCAGTTTGAAACACTGAATGCGTCGATGACTTCTAACCAAGCACTTCAAGCCTCTTCTCTTGTCGGCCGAGACGTTCTCGTCCCAGGCGCAGCAGGGGTTAAGGCTGATGACGGCTCAATGGCTGCCATGGTGAAACTCCCTCAATCTGTCGATAACTTGATGGTGAGAGTGGAAGACCAAATGGGTCAGCTGATCCGCACCTTCGATGTAGGCTCTAAACCTCCGGGTGACAGCCGAATTGAATGGGACGGTAAAGATCAAAACGGTAATCCATTGCCGGCAGGTAAATACAATGTGAAAGCATCGGGTTTACTAGATGGCAAGGCCAAAGAGTTTGAGGTTTCGACCTACGCTAATGTAAACAGCGTTCTCTTAGGTAAAGGCGATGGTAACGTACTACTCAATCTGGCTGGCTTTGAGTCGCCAGTTCGACTTGCTGAAGTACTAGAAGTTGGCAAAGCGTAACTCTTAAGTAGATATGCTAGCTAGATAGGAGATTTTGGAATGTCATATGTTGCACTAAGCGGTTTGTCCGCAGCTCAGTTAGATCTGAACACAACCAGTAACAACATTGCGAACGCAAATACATTCGGCTTTAAAGAGTCACGTGCAGAGTTCGGCGATGTTTACTCAAATTCACTGTTTACTCATGCGAAGACAACTCCTGGACAAGGTGTTCAAGCGGCTAAGGTTGCTCAGCAGTTTCACGAGGGTTCTAGTATTTATACTAATAACCCGATGGATTTGCGGATTAGCGGCACTGGCTTCTTCGCGGTGGCAAAAGATCGCCTAACGCCAACGACCAATGAGTTAACCCGTAATGGTGCTTTCCATCTTAACCGTGATAACTATATGGTTACGGCGAACGATGAGTTTTTGCTAGGTTATCAGGTGAATAAAGATACTGGTGATGTTCTCTCTTACGAGCCATCGCCAATCAACATTCCAAAAGAGTTCGGTAAGCCAAAGCAGACATCAAACATTGATGTAGGTGTTAACCTTCCTGCTGGTGGTGATCTAAAAGATCCTGCGTTATTTGATTACACCGACCCTGAAACTTACAACCGTTCGACTTCATCGACTATTTATGACTCTATGGGTCAATCGTACAAGCTGACGACTTACTACCTAAAAGATCAAACTCAACCAAACACTTGGCAGACTTACTATACGGTCACCGACAGTGCGGGTGAGAAGCCGATCAATATTGTGGGTGGTGATGCGACAGCACCTACAGGTCATATTGGTCACACCATGAAGTTCAATAATGATGGTACCTTAGCCAGCCTTAACAATGGTCAAAACATTGTGTCTGAGGCGTTAGGCACAGGTGCTAACCCAATTGAACTGAATGGTGCGGATGTCAATCAGGTTCTGTCATTTGGCCTACAAGATGCGACTCAGTTCGCTGCTCCGTTTGAATTAACTAAGTTTGATGAAGATGGTGCAACGACAGGCTTCCTGACCAAGGTTGACTTTGATGAGAATGGTAGCGTTTTGGGTACATATTCTAATGGTGAAAACATCGTTCTTGGCCGTGTTTCATTGGTTCGTGTAGCGAATGAGCAAGGTCTAGATAAGAAGGGTGGCACTCAATGGGATTCTACTCAATTCTCTGGTGATAAGATCTGGGGTGAATCTAACAAAGGCTCTTTCGGTACGATCACTAGTGGTACTCTAGAGCAGTCGAATATCGACATGACCCAAGAGCTGGTTGACTTGATTTCTGCGCAACGCAACTTCCAAGCTAACTCTCGCTCGTTAGAAGTGCACAACCAAACGCAACAGAACATCCTACAGATTCGCTAATCTTTGTAAGGTATTCTTAGCGAGATGTCGCAATCATCTGAATAGCAAGCTGGTGGCAATGATCAGCTTGCTATTGTTGCCCCTACGGCAAATCCTTCCGAAAATCCTCTCATACCCTTGCCGTTTTTTTACTTAATGACTTGATTTTTAAGTAAAAATAAAACTGGCACGCCAATTGCTTTTATTGATCTGAATTGTGATTTTTGGAGCAAATTATGGATCGTGCACTGTTTCTCGCTATGAGCGGCGCCAAGCAAAATATGCAGGCTTTGCAGCTCAGAGCAAACAACTTGGCGAACGTCAGTACCACGGGCTTCCGTGCTGATTTGGCGCAAGCTCGCTCAATGCAAGCGTATGGCGATGGTCTACCAAGCCGTGTGTTTAGCATGACAGAGCGTCCGGGACATAATTTCCAACAAGGCAGCGTGATTACCACTGGGCGTGACTTAGACGTCACTCTCCAAGGTGATGGCTGGATCTCTGTACTGGATAAAACGGGTAAAGAAGGTCTTACGCGCAACGGTAACCTAAAGATTGATGTCAACGGCTTGTTGGTCAGCGGCAACGGTAATCTTGTTCTAGGTGAAACGGGTGCACCAATCACATTGCCAATCCCAATTAGTAAAGTTGAGATTGGTAACGACGGCACGATTTCTGTTGTTCCTCAAGGCGCTCCAGCCGATGCAATTGAAGTGGTTGACCGTATTAAACTCACTCGCACCAACAATCAATCACTATTCAAAGATATTAACGGCTTGTTCCGTGCAAAAGATCCTAATGCGGCATACGAAGCGGATGCCAGTGTAAAACTGCTCACAGGCGCAATTGAAGGTAGTAATGTCAATGCTATTGGCGAGATGACCAATTTAATTGACTTGCAACGTCAGTTTGAAATGCAAGTAAAAATGATGAGCACAGCAGAAGATATGGACAAAGCGTCTGATTCTCTGCTTCGTATGAGCTAACAGATTCTAGGAGAGAGCTATGCATCCGGCACTATGGGTAAGTAAAACGGGCTTAGACGCTCAACAAACCAACATTTCAACCATTTCAAACAACTTGGCGAACGCTTCAACCGTTGGTTATAAAAAGAGCCGTGCGGTTTTTGAAGATTTGTTTTATCAGAACATCAATCAGCCAGGTGGTCAGTCTTCTCAGAATACTGAATTGCCAAGCGGCTTGATGCTAGGCGCAGGTTCTAAAGTTGTCGCGACACAAAAAGTCCATACTCAAGGTAATACTCAAACAACTAACAATAGCCTTGATATGATGATTGAAGGTGACGGCTTCTTCCAGATTCTGATGCCAGACGGCAACATCGGCTATTCTCGTAACGGTCAATTTACTGTTAACGACGAAGGGGTCATTGTGACTTCAGGTGCAGGTTATGCCCTTGAGCCTGAAATTGCTATCCCAGAAGATGCGATTAGCATTACGGTGGGTACGGATGGTGAGGTATCTGTTCGCGTTCGTGGTCAGCAAGACAACCAAGTGGTTGGTCAGATTGCGACGGTCGATTTCATTAACCCAGGTGGTTTAGAGCCAATTGGTCAAAACCTTTACCTACCAACAGGTGCGAGTGGTGATCCACAAGAGGGCGTACCAGGCTTTGACGGTTTTGGTGAAGTCAGACAATCGATGCTAGAAACCTCCAACGTTAACGTGACCGAAGAGCTAGTGAATATGATCGAAGCTCAGCGTGTGTATGAAATGAATTCTAAGGTCATCTCTGCTGTCGATAAGATGATGAGCTTCGTGAATCAGCAGCTGTAATCACTGCTTAGGGTGGAGATAAAAAATGAAACGCATAATCGCACTTTTTACAGTGGCAGTGGTGTCTGGATGCTCGATGTTAGAGCCGCCAATTGAAACCCCAGATGTGACTCAAGGCACGACGACTGTCGATGCTGTTGAGGGGGATAAATCGGAGCAGGAAAGTTCTGGGCTAATTGATTCTCTACGTAATCGTACAGACCCTGTTTCAGGTGATCCAGCTTGGGCTCCAATTCACCCTAAGCACAAACCTGAGCACTATGCAGCGGAAACGGGCTCACTATTCAATACGGCAAGCACCAATAGCTTATATGATGACTCTAAACCGCGTGGCATCGGAGATATCATCACAGTAACACTTGATGAGAGCACCAAAGCGGCTAAAAGCTCTGATGCAGATCTATCGAAAAACAATGATGCGTCAATGGACCCATTAGAAGTTGGTGGGCAGCAACTGAATATTGGCGACTATAATTTTTCGTATAACTTAAGTAATGACAACAAGTTCAAGGGCAGTGCGGCAGCCAACCAGAGCAACAGTATTTCTGGCTCAATTACAGTTGAAGTTATCGAGGTACTGGCCAACGGCAACTTGATTATTCGCGGTGAAAAGTGGCTAACACTTAATACTGGCGATGAGTACATTCGCTTAAGTGGCACTATCCGTCCAGATGACATTAAGTACGATAATACAATTGCGTCGAATCGAATTTCTAATGCTCGTATTCAGTACTCAGGCACTGGAACGCAGCAAGATATGCAAGAACCGGGATTCTTGGCACGATTCTTTAATGTCTCCCTATAAATCCATCTGATGCCGCTTTTTTGGCAGCGTGTAAAGTGGGCATAGAGATTAGAGCAAGGGTATGATCATGAAAAAGTTGTTTCTCTTTTTAACCAGTATGATGTTTGTCGCGACGTCAGTTCAGGCCGCGCGTATCAAAGATGTTTCGCAAGTCGCTGGTGTGCGTAGTAACCAATTGGTTGGCTATGGTTTGGTCACAGGTTTACCTGGTACTGGAGAATCAACACCTTTTACCGATCAAAGCTTTAATGCAATGTTGCAAAACTTTGGCATTCAAATGCCACCGGGCACAAAGCCAAAAAGCAAGAACGTTGCTGCCGTGATTGTAACTGCTGAGCTGCCTGCCTTTTCAAAGCAAGGTCAAACCATTGATGTGACCGTGTCTTCGATAGGTTCGGCTAAAAGCCTACGAGGCGGGACGCTAATGCAAACAATGCTAAAAGGTCTCGATGGGCAAATCTATGCCGTAGCACAGGGCAACCTTGTCGTTAGTGGTTTTAGTGCAACAGGGGCGGACGGCTCAAAAATTGTCGGCAATAACCCGACAGCGGGCATGATTTCTAATGGCGCTATGGTTGAGCGTGAGATACCCACTCCGTTTAGCCGTGGTGACTACATCACGTTTAACCTGCTTGAATCTGATTTTACCACTGCGCAGCGCATGGCTGATGCGGTAAACAATTTCCTTGGTCCTCAAATGGCATCTGCGGTTGATGCGACGTCTGTGAAGGTTCGTGCACCGCGTGACATTACTCAACGCGTGGCTTTCTTATCTGCGATTGAAAATATCGAATTTAATCCTGCCGAAGGCTCGGCAAAAATCATTGTCAACTCACGCACTGGTACGATAGTGGTGGGTAAGCATGTGCGTTTGAAGCCTGCGGCGGTCACCCATGGCGGCATGACAGTGGCGATTAAAGAAAACCTCAATGTTAGTCAGCCTAACGCGTTTGGTGGCGGAGAGACTGTTGTCGTGCCAGATACGGATATCGAGGTAACGGAAGAGCAAGGTAAAATGTTTAAGTTTGAGCCGGGTCTGACATTGGATGATCTGGTTCGAGCGGTGAATGAAGTTGGTGCAGCACCTTCGGACTTAATGGCAATTCTGCAAGCGCTTAAGCAAGCAGGGGCGATTGAAGGTCAACTGATCGTTATCTAAGGAGTAGAGCATGATTAACAATGGCAATGACATCGGCTTTATTCACGATATTGCAGGTTTAGATAAATTACGTAAGCAAGCAGTGGAAGGTGACGAAGGTAGTGAAAAAGCAGCGCTAACCGCGGCAGCAAAGCAATTTGAAGCGATTTTTACCTCGATGCTGTTCAAATCCATGCGTGATGCCAACTCGACTTTTGAGTCTGGTTTGATGGACAGTCAAAACCAGCAGTTTTATCGACAAATGATGGACGAGCAGATGTCCAGTGAGCTAAGCGCTTCTGGCTCACTTGGCTTAGCCGATATGATTGTCGCTCAACTTTCTACAGGCAGCGTTGAAAATCAGAGTGCCAAAGCGCGCAATGAAGATTTTGAAGCTGTTATGGAGAAAATTGACCGTATTCGCCATGAACGCGCTGATGCAACCAGCGTTGAATTACCTTCACAGTCGCAACCTTCTCGCTTTGAGTCGCCGGAAACTTTCGTGACTTCAATGAAGCCTTATGCTGAAAAAGCGGCAAGAGCGCTTGGCATCGACTCATCGCTTCTATTAGCGCAGGCTGCGTTAGAAACGGGTTGGGGGCAGAAAGTAGTTAATAACTCTCGTGGCAGCAGTAATAACCTATTCAATATTAAGGCAGATCGAAGCTGGTCAGGTGATAAAGTCTCTACGCAAACTTTAGAGTATCATCAAGGCGTACCGGTTAAAGAGAACGCAGCTTTCCGCTCGTATGCTAACTATGAAGAGAGTTTTAACGACTACGTACGTTTTCTTAATGAAAACCCTCGCTATACCACAGCTTTACGTCATGGCGGCAACAACGAAGACTTTATTCGTGGTATCCATCAAGCAGGCTATGCAACCGATCCTAGATACGCAGATAAAGTTCTTAGCGTAAAAGCGCGTATTGATCAGATGTAAGGAAGGGGTGGACTTCGTCCTGAGATGCTGGAACGGGCTTCGCCCTGTGGATCGCTTCGCTGCTGGAAAACTAGATTGGCGAGCACAAACAAAGCAGTTTAAATTTTCTAGTTTTCCGTCATTTCCTAGACTGACGAAGGAAGTAGTAGTGAATCTCTACAGGTTTTCTACCTGCTTTTCGAGATCCCCAACTCGTTCGTGCCTCACTCTTGAGGATGACAAATTAACCTGTTGAAATAAAAGGGTTGACACTAATTGCCGACCCTCAAAAATTTCTCCAGCTCTCCAGCTCTCCAGCTCTCCAGCTCTCCAGCTCTCCAGCTCTCCAGCTCTCCAGCTCTCCAGCTCTCCAGCTCTCCAGCTCTCCAGCTCTCCAGCTCTCCAGCTCTCCAGCTCTCCAGCTCTCCAGTTTGGCATACATATTGCAAAATCTAAGTCAGATGTTCAGTTAACGCTGATTTTAAAAGGTTTCTTGGGGGCAATATGTCGTCTGATCTTCTGAATCTTGGTTCGCAAAGCGTTCTCACAGCTCAGAGACAACTAAACACCACCGGTCATAACATCTCTAATGTGAATACAGAGGGTTATAGCCGTCAGTCGGTGATACAAGGCACAAATATGCCACGCCAATATGGCGGGGAAACCTATGGTATGGGCGTTCATGTGGAAAAAGTTCGCCGCTCGTGGGATCAGTTTGCCGTTAATGAACTGAATGTTTCCACCACCAATTACGCCCATAAAGTCGATGACGAAGCTAATTTGGAAATGCTTTCCAATATGTTGTCGTCGGTTGCTTCGAAAAAAATTCCAGAAAACCTCAACGAGTGGTTTGATGCCGTGAAGTCATTGGCTGATAGCCCGAATGATGTGGGTGCGCGTAAAGTTGTGCTTGAAAAAGCAAACTTGATTACTCAGAACCTAAATGACTTCCATGAAACTGTTCGTCGTCAGTCGGATGTGACTAACAAGAAGCTTGATTTGGGTATCGAGCGTGTAAACCAGCTTGCATTAGAGATCAGAGATTTACATCGCCTTATGATGCGTACGCCTGGTCCGCATAATGACTTGATGGATACGCATGAGAAGCTTATCGCTGAACTCTCTGAGTACACCAAAGTTACCGTAACACCGCGCAAAAACGCAGAAGGTTTTAATGTTCATATTGGTAACGGGCATACCTTGGTGTCTGGTACCGAAGCCAGTGAACTAAAAATGATTGATGGCTATCCAGATGTTCATCAACGTCGCTTAGCCATGATTGAAGGTAAGGGCATCAAAGCGATCACCACCAAAGATATTGATGGAAAAATCGGTGCCATGCTAACAATGCGTGACGAGAAGATTCCTCAGTTAATGGATGAGCTTGGTAAGCTTGCAACTTCCTTCTCTTATGAAGTCAATAGCTTACAGTCCCAAGGTCTAGATTTACGCGGAAACATTGGTGGGTTGATGTTCACTGATGTGAACTCCGATTTTATTGCAGAGTCCCGTGTTGTCACGTCCTCTAACTCAAAAGCGGACTTGGCGGTTTATATCGAAGACACCAGTCAGCTCATTGGCGGGCAATACTCTTTGCAATATGTGGGGGGGGACTATTATGTCACTCGTCCATCAGGAGAGCAGTTTATTGTTCCGGTTGTCGATAATGCTATCGCTTTAGATGGTTTGAGAATTGATATTCGCAACGGTTTAGAGGCCGGTGAAAGAGTACTTATTCGCCCTACTCGAAGCGGTGCTGCTCAGATGCAAATGGCGACCAATGATCCTAGTGATATTGCCGCGCAAAGTTATGAAGCCTCTACAACCTTTGCTCAAGGTAGTGCGGAATTTAGCATTGCTAAAGCAGGTGATTTACGAGAGTTTGAAGTGATTATTTCACCTGATGGTCAGCAGTTTGCTGTAACGGATACTAAAGGGAATATTTTACTTCAACCACAAGCTTATCCACCTAGTGGTGCTGTAACAGTCCAGGGTACCTCATTTGAGCTTACTGGAGGCGCTCTGCCGAATGATAAGTTTACGGCAAACCTTGTCCCCTCTGAAGGTGACAACGGCAACCTACTAAAAATGCAAAACATCCAAACGGATAAAAAGCTTAATGATGGTGAGTCGACCATTCTCGACATTTACCACAACCTCAATACCGATGTCGGTCTTCAAATGTCTACGGCTTCGCGCTTAACCGATGTTTCTCGTTTGGAGAAAGAAGCCGCCCAAGAAAGAGTTGCATCGATTTCAGGTGTTAACTTGGATGAAGAAGCGGCCAACATGATGAAGTTTCAGCAAGCTTATATGGCGTCGTCGCGCATCATGCAGGCGGCTAACGACACTTTTAATACCATTCTTGCGCTGAGATAAGGAGGCATAAATGATGAATCGTATTTCTAGCTTCCATAATTATCAGTCGGTGCAGAACGACTTACGTCGCTCGGAAGCAAAAGTGCATCACAACCAAGCGCAATTAGCATCGGGTAAAAAATTAATGAAAGCGAGTGACGATCCACTCGCAACGCATTACATACAGAACATTGGTCAGCAGAAAGAGCAACTGCGTCAGTTTACTGATGCAATTACCCTTTCCCGTAATCGCCTAGAGCATCATGAAGTCATTATCTCTAATGCGGAAGATTATGCTGATGAAGCAAAACGAACCGTAATGGAAATGATCAATGGTTCACTATCACCGGAAGACCGTTTCGCTAAACGTCGTGAATTGCAGGAAATCGCGGATAACTTCTTGAATTTGGTAAACGTTCAGGATGAGTCTGGGAACTATATTTTTGCTGGAACTAAGCCAAAGAATCAGCCTTTCTTTCGTGATAAAGATGGTGATGTGGTGTATGCCGGCGATGATTATCAACGCAAGATGAAAATCTCTAACAGTTTAGAAATGCCAATTAACGATCCAGGCAGCAAATTGTTTATGGAGATTGATAACCCGTTTGGTGATTTCGAGCCTAAATACAATCTAAATGAGACTTCAGAGCTTTTACTCGAGCGCGCGAACAACATCAACCCAGATGACACCTCTACTTATAAGGTGACGTTTGTTGATATGCCCGATGGAAAATACGGTTATCAACTTGAGCGTGATGGTGCAGTGGTAAAAGCCGATACCTTCGACCCTGCCGTGGGTATTAAGTTCGAAGATGTGTCTATTCAGGTTAAAGGGCAAATTACTAAAGGTGATCAAATTACTTTAGAGCCCAAACGCACATATAGCATTTTTGAAACCTTTCAAGATGCGATGGCATTGTCGCAAGGTTCTGTGTCTGACACATCCAACACCGCCCAGTTACACCGAGTTGTGGAAGAATTTCACTCTGCTTTTATTCACTTGAACAAGGCACGTACAGATGTGGGTGCTCGATTAAGTACGCTAGACATTCAAGAAGAGCAGCATGATGACTTCAATATGACATTGGCCAAATCCAAAAGTAATTTTGAAGATCTTGATTATGCTGAAGCGATCATTGAGTTCAATGAGAACTCGCGTGCGCTTCAGGCATCTCAACAGGCATTTGGTAAAACCAAAGACCTAACACTATTTAATTACATCTAAGCTCAAAGCCTTATGTGCTATGCCGTAAGTGCGAGATAGAAACAGCTATTGGAAAAACGACCACAGTAGTAGTGGCAATCTAGTGGCAAAAGGGCGGCAATGAGTTTGCCGCTTTAAGTGGGTGATATTTGTTCAATGCGAGCAAATTATAAACTTACCTTTTAAGTTACTAATAAATATAAGGAAATTAATTTATTTAGTAACCATTTTAAAACTGGCACATAACTTGAATTGAGTTAGGGCAGAGTTAAACAAATTAGTTTTAAGTAGGCAATAGATCTACTTAGCAAGTCATTTACGGTCAGTGCTTCCAAATGAGACAAAGCTGGCCGCTTCGCAAGCACTTGCGAACTCAATAGGAGAGCAAAGTATGACCATTACAGTAAATACTAACGTGTCGGCGATGACCGCTCAGCGTTACCTGAATAAGGCGACTGGAGAGTTAAATACCTCCATGGAACGTCTATCTTCAGGTCAAAGAATTAACAGTGCGAAAGATGATGCGGCGGGCCTACAAATTTCGAACCGATTGACTGCTCAGTCTCGTGGTTTAGATGTGGCGATGCGCAATGCAAATGACGGCATCTCGATCGCTCAAACAGCGGAAGGTGCGATGAATGAGTCGACTTCGATTCTTCAACGTATTCGTGACTTGTCACTGCAATCGGCTAACGGTACTAACTCGGCATCTGAGCGCCAAGCATTGCATGAAGAAGTCTCTGCTCTGCAAGATGAGCTTAACCGAATCGCAGAAACAACGTCATTTGGTGGCCGGAAGCTACTAAATGGTTCATTTGGTGAAGCATCATTCCAAATCGGCGCAAGTTCTGGTGAGGCCATTATTATGGGCTTGACTAGTATCCGTGCGGATGATTTCCGTATGGGTGGTCAGTCTTTTATTTCTGCGCCTGAGCAGGCAAAAGATAAAGACTGGGGAGTTCCTCCAACGGCTAAAGATCTGAAGTTTGAGTTTACAACTAAAGATGGTGAAGCTGTGACGTTAGATGTTATTGCCAAAGAGGGTGATGATATTGAAGAGCTAGCAACCTACATCAATGGTCAAACAGACAAACTAAAAGCATCTGTAGACCAAGACGGTAGACTGCAAATCTTTGCCGCGGAACCAAACCTTCAGGGTAACTTGAATATTTCAGGTGGTCTTGCAGGGGAACTTGGTCTAAGTGGCGGGCCGGGTGTTCAAACCTCAGTACAGAACATTGATGTTCGCTCAGTAGGTGGTGCGCAAAATGCGGTCGGCATTATTGATGCGGCTCTTAAGTATGTGGATTCACAACGTGCGGACTTAGGTGCGAAACAAAACCGTCTGAGCCACAGTATCAACAACTTAGCTAACATCCAAGAAAACGTTGAAGCATCGAACAGTCGAATCCGCGATACAGACTTCGCGAAAGAGACGACGGCGATGACCAAAGCACAAATTCTGCAACAAGCGGGTACATCAATACTTGCTCAAGCAAAACAGTTGCCTAACTCTGCAATGTCACTATTGCAGTAATAGTCAAATTTTACACTGACAATAACCTAGACGTAGGGTCTGTGTGATTTTGACGGCAAACATAGGTGATCAGGTAATGGAGCTCTCTCTCACACCTGCTCCATAACTGGAGTCACTTATGTAGCACGGCAGCCAGGCTGTGATCATTTCTCTCGATCTCCATATTGGCATTGGCTACCAAATAGCCCCGGTTCTCTCAAAGGAAAGGGGCTTTTCTTTTGCCTAAAGAAAACTCTACCTCCTTTTTCTTACTCCCATCTATTTCAAAGTCGCGCATTATCGGCTGAAATCAAAAAATCTTTAGCAATTGATTTCATATCTGTCGGTTGTGTCAATATCTCCTTCTAATCGTTAGGTTTTTAAAATATTTGCCAATTTAGCTCTAAAGATAATCAATTTAACGTCGTTAATAAGGTTACTTTGAGAGAACTAATTGGTTTACCGAGACGTCGGAAACCCTTTACCTCCGGTGTACGGAAATCAATAGGAGAAACCACTATGGCGGTTAATGTAAATACAAACGTTTCGGCAATGACAGCACAACGTTATTTAAACAGTGCGACTACTGCCCAACAAACGTCGATGGAAAGACTTTCATCTGGCTTTAAGATTAACAGCGCAAAAGACGATGCGGCAGGTCTTCAGATCTCTAACCGTTTGAATGTGCAAAGCCGTGGCTTAGATGTCGCAGTACGTAACGCGAATGATGGTATTTCGATGGCACAAACCGCTGAAGGTGCGATGAACGAAACGACTAACATTCTGCAACGTATGCGTGACTTGTCACTTCAATCTGCTAACGGTTCTAACTCTAAGTCTGAGCGTGTTGCTATCCAAGAGGAAGTAACGGCTCTAAACGATGAGCTAAATCGTATTGCTGAAACCACTTCATTTGGTGGTAACAAGCTACTGAACGGTACATTTGCTACCAAATCATTCCAGATTGGTGCGGATAATGGTGAGGCAGTAATGCTAACCATGAACAACATGCGTAGTGATAACACTATGATGGGTGGTAACACCTACGTAGCGGCTAATGGTCAAGATAAAGATTGGGGGGTGACGGCCGGTTCAAATGATCTAACGATTGCACTTACTGACAAGTTCGGCCAAGCTCAAAACGTTACCATTAATGCCAAAGAAGGTGATGATATCGAAGAGCTAGCCACTTACATCAACGGTCAAACAGACCTAGTTACAGCATCTGTTGACGAAGATGGTAAGCTACAGTTGTTCACGGATAACAACCGAGTTGAAGGTGTTGCGACTTTTGGTGGCGCACTTGCTGGTGAGCTAAGTATTGGTGCAGCGCAAGCAGTTACAGTCGACACGATGGATGTGACAACTGTTGGTGGTTCGCAACAAGCCGTCGCGATTGTCGACTCAGCACTTAAGTTTGTTGATAGCCACCGTGCTGAGCTTGGTGCATTCCAAAACCGTTTCAACCATGCGATTAACAACTTAGACAACATCAACGAAAACGTGAACGCGTCTAAGAGCCGTATCAAGGATACAGACTTTGCGAAAGAGACAACGGCACTTACTAAGTCTCAGATCCTATCGCAAGCATCAAGTTCTGTTCTTGCACAAGCAAAGCAAGCGCCCAACTCAGCGTTGGGGCTTTTAGGCTAAAGAGTTAGTCTCTTAGCACAACAAAAGTCATGACTTAATTAAAATCCAGCTTCGGCTGGATTTTTTATGCTTGCAGTTGTTCAAAACGCGTTGTGTAGGATACGTAATGGCGGTTAGCAGAATAGTGGTGATACCAACCAGAATAAATATCTGATCATCTATCAGGAATAGGTCTGAAATGTAGCGGTGAGTATGTTGCAGATAAAGGAAAACCCAGCTAAATAGCCGGGTTTCTTTAAATAATGGTGCGGAAGGAGAGACTTGAACTCTCACACCTTGCGGCGCCAGAACCTAAATCTGGTGCGTCTACCAATTCCGCCACTTCCGCAACAAGTCTGTATTCATATTGCTAATTGGTAAAAGCAATACGAAGTTGTAAATGGTGGCTACGACGGGATTCGAACCTGTGACCCCATCATTATGAGTGATGTGCTCTAACCAGCTGAGCTACGTAGCCAATGGTGCGGAAGGAGAGACTTGAACTCTCACACCTTGCGGCGCCAGAACCTAAATCTGGTGCGTCTACCAATTCCGCCACTTCCGCATAAATATGGCTGTAGTCTTCAGGATGGTGCGGAAGGAGAGACTTGAACTCTCACACCTTGCGGCGCCAGAACCTAAATCTGGTGCGTCTACCAATTCCGCCACTTCCGCATCTTGAAACTACATGATCATGTGTATAACTACAGACGATCGAAATAAATGGTGGCTACGACGGGATTCGAACCTGTGACCCCATCATTATGAGTGATGTGCTCTAACCAGCTGAGCTACGTAGCCAAATGGTGCGGAAGGAGAGACTTGAACTCTCACACCTTGCGGCGCCAGAACCTAAATCTGGTGCGTCTACCAATTCCGCCACTTCCGCATCAATTTTGTGTTCATCCCGCTAATTGGTAAAAGCGTAATGAAGTTGTATGGCAGGCTACTTAGAGCCGAACCAGGGACAATAGACGAGGCATCAAAAGATGTTATCCACTGAACCTATAAATAGTGGCAGGTCTACCTGGATTCGAACCAGGGAATGGCGGCATCAAAAGCCGCTGCCTTACCGCTTGGCGATAGACCTGCAGTGCTCTAATTAAAGAGACTTCAAATAATGGTGCGGAAGGAGAGACTTGAACTCTCACACCTTGCGGCGCCAGAACCTAAATCTGGTGCGTCTACCAATTCCGCCACTTCCGCATCAATTTTGTGTTCATATCGTTCAATTGGTGAGAACCATATGAAGTTGTAGTGGCAGGTCTACCTGGATTCGAACCAGGGAATGGCGGCATCAAAAGCCGCTGCCTTACCGCTTGGCGATAGACCTGCAGTGCTCTAACTAAAGAGACTTCAAATAATGGTGCGGAAGGAGAGACTTGAACTCTCACACCTTGCGGCGCCAGAACCTAAATCTGGTGCGTCTACCAATTCCGCCACTTCCGCATCAATTTTGTGTTCATATCGTTCAATTGGTGAGAACCATATGAAGTTGTATGGCAGGCTACTTAGAGCCGAGCCAGGGACAATAGACGAGGCATCAAAAGATGTTATCCACTGTACCTATAAATAGTGGCAGGTCTACCTGGATTCGAACCAGGGAATGGCGGCATCAAAAGCCGCTGCCTTACCGCTTGGCGATAGACCTGCAGTGCTCTAATTAAAGAGATTTCAAATAATGGTGCGGAAGGAGAGACTTGAACTCTCACACCTTGCGGCGCCAGAACCTAAATCTGGTGCGTCTACCAATTCCGCCACTTCCGCATCAATTTTGTGTTCATCCCGCTAATTGGTAAAAGCGTAATGAAGTTGTATGGCAGGTCTACCTGGATTCGAACCAGGGAATGGCGGCATCAAAAGCCGCTGCCTTACCGCTTGGCGATAGACCTGCAGTGCTCTAACTAAAGAGACTTCAAATAATGGTGCGGAAGGAGAGACTTGAACTCTCACACCTTGCGGCGCCAGAACCTAAATCTGGTGCGTCTACCAATTCCGCCACTTCCGCAACAAGTTTGTGTTCATCCCGCTAATTGGTAAAAGCGTAATGAAGTTGTAATGGCAGGTCTACCTGGATTCGAACCAGGGAATGGCGGCATCAAAAGCCGCTGCCTTACCGCTTGGCGATAGACCTGCAGTGCTCTAACTAAAGAGACTTCAAATAATGGTGCGGAAGGAGAGACTTGAACTCTCACACCTTGCGGCGCCAGAACCTAAATCTGGTGCGTCTACCAATTCCGCCACTTCCGCATCAATTTTGTATTCATACCGCTAATTGGTAAAAGCCATATGAAATTGTAAATGGTGGCTACGACGGGATTCGAACCTGTGACCCCATCATTATGAGTGATGTGCTCTAACCAGCTGAGCTACGTAGCCACTCGTGAGCGAGACAATATAAACTCTCTAGCTCTTAGTGACAAGCCCTTTTTTAATTAGGCTCGACACCCTGAATAGTGGCAGGTCTACCTGGATTCGAACCAGGGAATGGCGGCATCAAAAGCCGCTGCCTTACCGCTTGGCGATAGACCTGCAGGTATAGCTATAAAAGCTATAAAATATGGTGCGGAAGGAGAGACTTGAACTCTCACACCTTGCGGCGCCAGAACCTAAATCTGGTGCGTCTACCAATTCCGCCACTTCCGCATCAATTCCTAACGACTTTAAAAGAAAAGTGTTTAGGAATGGTGGCTACGACGGGATTCGAACCTGTGACCCCATCATTATGAGTGATGTGCTCTAACCAGCTGAGCTACGTAGCCATACCATATTTTTGTTCTCTCCGATTCGTTGCCTTATCGTTGGGAACGGCGCGCATTATGCGAAGTTGAGGCAAAGCCGTCAATAGTTTTTTTGAATAAATCCTCAGAAATCAACCGTTCGGTTTCTTTTTAAACAAAGAGGCGTGTTAATGATCGAAAACTGATAACAAATTGACATCACTTGGAAGAGTTAATTTGTTTCTTTGTTAAAGGGCAATAAAAAAGCCAGCGTAAGTGCTGGCTTTTAAAGTCAATGACTTGGACGCAAATTAAACGTTGAAACGGAAGTGAACAACATCGCCATCTTTTACGATGTAATCTTTACCTTCTAAACGCCATTTACCTGCATCTTTCGCACCGCTTTCACCATTAAACTGGATAAAGTCATCGTAACCAACAACTTCAGCTCGAATGAAGCCTTTCTCGAAGTCAGTGTGGATCTTACCCGCTGCTTGAGGCGCTGTTGCACCTACAGGGATAGTCCATGCACGAACTTCTTTAACGCCAGCAGTAAAGTAAGTGTGTAGCGTTAATAGCTCGTAGCCTGAACGGATCACGCGGTTAAGGCCCGGTTCTTCAATGCCCATATCTGCAAGGAACTCTTCACGATCTTCATCGTCAAGCTCAGAAAGTTCAGATTCGATTGCTGCACATACTGCAACAACGACGTTGTTCTCTTTCTCTGCGTATTCACGTACAGCGTCTAGGTACGGGTTGTTCTCGAAACCATCTTCGTTAACGTTAGCGATGTACATGGTTGGCTTAAGCGTTAGGAAGTTTAGGTAACCCACTGCTGCAAGCTCTTCTTTTGATAGCTCAACGGTACGCGCCATGCCACCTTCAGTTAGAACTGGAAGTAGTTTCTCAAGTACGGTCAGTTCAAACTTCGCGTCTTTGTCGCCACCTTTGGCTTTCTTAGCATTACGCTGAATCGCGCGCTCACAAGAATCTAGGTCAGCCATTGCAAGTTCTAGGTTGATCACCTCGATGTCTTCGATTGGTGATACTTTACCTGCAACGTGAACGATGTTTTCATTTTCAAAACAGCGTACAACGTGACCGATCGCGTCAGTTTCGCGGATGTTTGCTAGGAATTTGTTACCTAAACCTTCACCACGTGAAGCACCAGCAACGAGGCCCGCGATATCAACGAATTCCATTGTGGTTGGTAGTACTTTTTGTGGGTTAACAATCTTTGCTAGTGCGTCTAAGCGCAGATCTGGCACAGGTACTACACCTGTGTTTGGCTCGATAGTACAAAACGGGAAGTTTGCCGCTTCGATACCTGCTTTAGTGAGTGCATTAAACAGAGTTGACTTACCTACGTTTGGTAGACCAACGATGCCACATTTAAAACCCATGATAGTAACCTTATTCAGCTTTGAACGTGTGTAAACGATTTTGCGCTTTTGATAGACCATCCTTAATCAGGATGTCTAAACAACGAACAGATTCATCTGCCGCTGCATCAAGAAGCTCTTGTTCTTTTGCTGGGGCTTTGCCTAAAACAAATCCAGCAACTTTGTCTTTGTGCCCAGGATGACCAATGCCGATCCTAAGGCGATAGAAATCTTTGCAATTACCAAGCTTACTAATGGTGTCGCGTAAGCCGTTATGTCCACCGTGGCCACCGCCTTTCTTAAACTTTGCGACACCTGGTGGTAGATCTAGCTCATCGTGCGCAACCATGATCTCTTCAGGTTTAATTTGATAAAACTTCGCTAAAGCAGCAATAGATTTACCTGAGAGGTTCATAAAAGTGGTTGGGATAAGCAAACGGAGATCCTGACCGTTAACCATAATTCGCCCTGTCATTCCAAAGTACTTGGCTTCGTTCTTTAGAGTGACGTTGTGAATACGTGCGAGTTCTTCTACTACCCATGCCCCCGCATTGTGACGGGTTCTGGCATATTCAGGCCCAGGATTAGCAAGGCCGACAAGAAGTTTAATTTGTTGACTCAAGGTTAGGATCTCTCTTGGAATCTCAAAAAGCGCAGTATGATAGCATACAATTCTTGTCTCGGGCGAGACGAGCAATAAGCACAAATAAAAAAACACCCCAAGAAGGGGTGTTTTCAATTCGATTTAACCGCAGTGGCGATTAGTTGAACATCGCTGAGATTGACTCTTCATTGCTGATGCGACGGATTGCTTCAGCAAGCATGCGAGAAAGGCTTAGACAAGTCACTTTACCTGTCGCTTCCATCTCTTTTGGTAGTGTGATTGAGTCAGTCACGATAACTTGGTCTAGCACTGAGTTACCGATGTTTTGAGCTGCGTTGCCTGAGAATACAGCGTGAGTTGCGTAAGCGAATACACGCTTAGCACCGCGCTCCTTTAGCGCTTCAGCTGCTTTACATAGCGTACCGCCTGTATCGATCATGTCATCAACGATCACACAGTCGCGACCTTCAACATCACCGATTAGGTTCATCACTTCAGAAACGTTAGCACGTGGACGGCGCTTATCAACGATAGCAATATCGATGTCACCTAGTGCTTTTGCAGTTGCACGAGCACGAACAACACCACCTAGGTCTGGAGATACCACTACTGGGTTCTCTAGGCCGCGAGCTTCCATGTCTTCTAGCAGTACAGGTGTACCGAAGATGTTGTCAACTGGAACATCGAAGAAGCCTTGGATTTGCTCAGCGTGAAGGTCGATTGTTAGAACGCGGTCAACGCCAACGTTAGAAAGGAAATCTGCAACAACTTTAGCAGTGATTGGCACACGAGCAGAACGTACACGACGGTCTTGGCGAGCGTAACCAAAGTAAGGGATAACTGCTGTAATACGGCCCGCTGAAGCGCGGCGCATTGCGTCAATCATCACTACAAGTTCCATTAGGTTGTCGTTAGTTGGTGCACAAGTAGATTGGATGATGAAAACATCACTACCACGTACGTTTTCGTTGATTTGAACAGCGACTTCGCCATCAGAAAAACGAGAAACAGTAGCATCACCAAGAGAGATGTATAGACGATCAGCAATACGTTGGGCTAGTTCAGGTGTAGCGTTACCAGCAAATAGCTTCATATCAGGCACGGTGGAAACCTCAGGGTTGCGTCCAGTTTTTAAATAGATTGTGAGTGGGCTAAGCGATACTTAGCCAGTGTCTCGTATAAAGGCGAAATATTCTTGCCTTTAGCGACAAATGCGGAGACAGTGTCTGGCAGTTTCCCGAGAGTAGTTTCAGCTTCATTTTTGCTCGAAAACTCGGCAAAAACGCATGATCCCGTCCCGGTCAACCGCGACGGCGCGTATTGTAGCAGCCAAGAAAGTTGCTTATCAACCTCTTGGTACAGCATTCGAACAATTTTTTCGCAATCGTTTCCGTAATTACCCTCAAGAAGGGCTGCTAGCGTACGTTTTGGCGTGTTTCGCGTTAAACCAGGGTGAGTGAAAATATCGACAGTGGCAATCGAAACATTAGGTCTGACGACTAAGTACCATTTTTCATCAGGCTGTGCAGGAGTCAGCTCTTCACCGACACCTTCCGCAAAGGCCGCAAATCCGCGTGTAAAGACGGGGACATCCGCCCCAAGCTTTAATCCGATCTCTGCCAGTTCATCTTCAGAGAGGTCTGTTTGCCAAAGATGATTCAGGGCGACAAGCGTCGTTGCAGCGTTTGATGACCCGCCACCAATACCGCCTCCCATTGGAAGGATTTTGTTAAGTTTAATATGAGCACCGAAAGGACAACCTGACTTTTGCTTCAGAGCGGTTGCGGCTTTCCAGATTAGATTATCTTCAAGCGCAACACCTGGTATCTGTGGGGATAGGGTAATGTCGCCCTTAATGTTGGCGGTGATGGTGAGATCGTCGCCATGATCAAGGAACTGAAATAAGGTTTGCAGTTCGTGATAGCCATTGTCACGGCGTCCGGTGATGTAAAGAAACAGATTGAGTTTTGCTGGAGAAGGCCAGTGAGTGGTTTCCGAGATCATTGGTTTGTATTCCACTTCGAAATAATGATGTTTATAGAGATATCGCCTTGTATGAGCTTCATCTTTTTCGGTAATGGGAGAGCAATACCGTCGATTAGCACATCTTGATAACTGGCGTAATTAAGCTGCCATACTTGGGCGCCCACTTGCTTGGTTAAAGATGCAAGGGTGTTGGTTTGGTTCAATTGGTAGTCATCGGCTTGAGTTGGTCGACCTAACATCCAATCATTGAGTTGCTCTACAGGAATGTTTAGCCCCGTCAGCTGCTTTATCAATGCTTCTGGGCTGGAAGCGTAAAAGGTTTGATCATCATAAGTTTCGACGCTAGCACCATCCAGAGTGGATTTTAGGTTAAGCGCAGTTTGACCGAGAAAGGTGGTCATTCTTAAATGGGTTAATGTCGGAGAGTGAGCCCATTGGAAGTTAAGTGACTGCCGTTGCTCAGGGGCAATGTAGCCGAGTTTGCCATTGGCTCGGTAATCTTGAATGGTGGCTAAACGTTGTTGGTGAGTTTGCCACTCGACATTGGTGGTGCTGTCAATGGTTGCACAACCATGCAAAAACAGTGTGCCGACGAGCAAGAGAAAAATAGATCGAAAATGTTTCACCATTGCTGATTATTTATCCAGTTTTAGCCAAAGTATCTGCTCACTATATCATTGAAATCACGAACTCAAGAAAACATATCCTGATTCCCCTTTCAATAAACGGGGGCATCAAGTAAAATTCCGACCTTATTTGTCCATTGTCTGATTCAGAGAACCAACGATACATGTCTTTGCTTGCTATAGGTATCAACCATAATACGGCCTCAGTCGAACTTCGTGAAAAAGTCGCGTTTGGTCCGGAAAAGTTACCTGAAGCGTTAGACCAGCTCGGCCAAAACCAAAACGTAAATGGAAGTGTGATTGTTTCTACATGTAATCGCACCGAAATCTATTGCGATGTGAAAAGTGGTGGCAAGAGCAAAATCATTGATTGGTTAAGTCAGTTTCATCAAGTTAGTCCTGAAGATCTCAAACCCAGTCTTTATATCCATGAAGAGCAAGCTGCGATTCGTCATTTAATGCGAGTCTCGTGTGGCTTGGACTCTTTGGTACTGGGTGAGCCTCAAATCTTAGGACAGGTGAAACAAGCCTATTCTGACTCAAGAGAGAGTAAAGCAGTGGATGCGGCAATGGAGAAGCTGTTTCAAAAAGCTTTCTCGGTTGCTAAGCGAGTTCGCACTGAAACAGACATTGGTGGCAACGCCGTTTCTGTTGCTTATGCAGCATGTACTCTCGCAAAGCATATTTTTGAATCGCTAGAGAAGTCAACAGTGTTACTGGTTGGCGCGGGTGAAACCATTGAATTGGTGGCCAAGCACCTTGCGGGCAATGGTTGTAGCAAGATGATCGTCGCAAACCGTACTAAGGAGCGCGCGCTTCCTTTAGCCGAGCAATTTGGCGCTGAAATTATTGGTTTGCCTGAAATTCCTGAGCATCTGCCTCGTGCAGATATCGTTATCAGTTCAACCGCCAGCCCACTACCTATTATTGGTAAAGGGATGGTCGAAACGGCATTAAAAGCGCGTCGTTTCCAACCTATGCTGTTGGTCGACATTGCTGTCCCTCGTGATATTGAATCGCAAGTGGGTGAGCTAAATGATGCTTACCTTTACTCTGTTGATGACCTGCAAACTATTGTTGATAGCAACATGGAGCAGAGAAAAATCGAAGCGATTCAGGCGGAAGCGATTGTCAGTGAAGAAAGTGCGGCATTTATGTCGTGGATGCGTTCTCTACAAGCTGTTGACAGTATTCGAGAGTACCGTCAGTCAGCGAACGACATTCGAGAAGAGCTTCTCAATAAAAGTTTACAGTCTCTCGCAGCGGGTGCGGATGCAGAAAAAGTTCTGCTAGAGCTAAGTAATAAATTAACTAACAAGTTGATTCATGCTCCAACCCGCGCACTGCAAAGTGCCGCCGAGAAAGGCGAGCCTGCAAGGCTTGCTACTATTAGACAAAGTTTAGGTCTTGATCATTCTTAGGCATAAGAGTGACAGACTTCATTAGACCCCTGAGTTAAAGAAAACTATGAAAGCCTCTATTTTAACTAAGCTAGAAACCCTGGTTGAGCGTTACGAAGAAGTTCAACATCTACTTGGCGATCCTGATGTGATCGGTGACCAAGATAAATTCCGCGCGTTATCAAAAGAGTACTCTCAGCTAGAGGAAGTCACTAAGTGTTTCCAAGCTTATCAGCAAGCCCAAGAAGATCTGGTCGCTGCTGAAGAGATGGCAAAAGAAGATGACGAAGAAATGCGTGAAATGGCTCAGGAAGAGATCAAAGAAGCGAAAGAGACGATTGAGCGTCTAAATGACGAACTGCAAATCTTACTGCTACCTAAAGATCCTAATGATGACCGTAACTGTTTCCTAGAAATCCGCGCGGGTGCGGGTGGTGACGAAGCGGGTATCTTCGCAGGCGACCTGTTCCGCATGTATAGCAAGTTTGCTGAAAAGAAAGGTTGGCGCGTCGAAGTGATGTCTTCAAATGAAGCAGAGCATGGCGGTTACAAAGAGATGATCGCGAAAGTCTCTGGTGATGGCGCTTATGGCGTATTGAAGTTTGAGTCAGGCGGTCACCGTGTACAACGTGTTCCAGCAACCGAATCGCAAGGCCGTGTTCATACTTCTGCGTGTACCGTAGCGGTTATGGCAGAGATTCCAGAAGCGGAAATCCCAGAAATCAAAGCAGCAGACCTTAAGATCGATACATTCCGTGCATCAGGCGCGGGTGGTCAGCACGTTAACACCACTGACTCGGCGATTCGTATTACTCACTTACCAACAGGTACAGTTGTAGAGTGTCAGGACGAACGTTCACAGCATAAGAACAAAGCGAAGGCGATGGCTGTTCTCGCGGCTCGTATTATTCAAGCAGAAGAAGCGAAACGCGCGGCTGAAGAGTCTGATACACGTCGTAATCTTCTAGGCTCTGGTGATCGTAGTGACCGTATTCGTACCTATAACTACCCTCAAGGCCGTGTTTCAGACCACCGTATTAACCTAACCATCTATCGCCTAAACGAAGTGATGGAAGGTGAGGTAGCAAGCTTGATTGATCCGGTTATTCAGGAGCACCAAGCGGATCAGTTAGCTGCGCTAGCAGAGAACAACTAAACCAATGTCGGCTGACAACAGTGTTGAAAGCACACTAAAAAAGGCCGTACAGCAACTTCAGGAGAGTGGCAGTGATTCGCCCTCTCTTGATGCCGCGGTGCTTCTTTGCCACGCCTTAGATAAACCCCGTTCGTTTCTGTTGACTTGGCCAGACAAAATTCTCGAGGCTGAGCAGCTTAGTGACTTTCAAAATCTATTGCAGCGTAGATTAAACGGTGAGCCGATTGCCTATATCACGGGTGAACGTGAATTTTGGTCATTGCCGTTAAAAGTCTCCCCGACGACTCTGATTCCAAGACCAGATACAGAGCGCTTGGTTGAGGTTGCTTTGGATAAAGCGTTATTAAATCAGGGTGATATCCTCGATTTAGGAACGGGGACAGGTGCGATCGCTTTGGCGTTAGCCTCTGAACTTCCAAGCCGGAATGTTTGGGGGGTAGATCTTAAAACAGATGCCCAGCAACTCGCTCAATCTAATGCAACAGCCCTCAACTTAACCAATACCCAATTCTTAGCCGGTAGTTGGTTTGAGCCTCTACCCAGTGGCACAGAGTTTGCTCTGATTGTATCCAATCCTCCTTATATTGAGAAAGAAGATCCGCATCTGACTCAAGGAGATGTGCGCTTTGAACCGTTAAGTGCTTTGGTGGCTGAAGAGAAAGGTCTCGCAGACATCAGACACATCGCAACACAAGCGAGATCCTATCTCATCAATGAGGGGTGGCTGATGTTCGAGCATGGATTTGAACAGGGTGAGGCGGTAAGGAACTTATTATTATCACTTGGCTACGACCAAGTGGAAACCTACAAGGACTATGGTGACAACGACCGAGTAACTATCGGCCAATACCACCACTGAAGTAAGAGAGACTATCAATGTACGAAGGTTTAAAACATTTTCACCTGCTCACTATCGCCATCAGCGCTACATTATTATCGGTACGATTTGCCATGATGATGGCGAATTCACAACTGTTAGAAAAGAAGTTCTTCAAAGTATTCCCGCACATTAATGATACGTGCTTACTGTTATCAGGTATTGGCTTGATCTTCATTACTGGTTTTATTCCATTTACCCCAGCTGCACCTTGGCTGACAGAAAAGATTACTTGTGTCTTGGCTTATATTGCACTTGGTTTCTTCGCCCTAAAACTTGGCAAGAATAAGCTGCTAAGAACCTTCTCATTCTTTGGTGCATTAGGATGGCTTGCGATGGCAGGTAAAGTTGCTGTCACTAAGACGCCGATGTTCTTTGGATAATATTTTTTGGTTAACGAGGTTATGACAACCCATATGCTTGAGTTATTTGATGAAGACTTTGACGCCATGGAGCTTGCTGAAGGTGCACTGGCGTTAAATAAAGCGATCAATCCTCAAACCCAAGTCCATTGGGCAGAAGCAGAGTTAAGTCGGCTGGTACAAGAAGCTGAACTTGCTCTGGTTCATGAAGTGAACGACAAGCAGCGCTTTGAATCCCTATTGCGTCTCTTCTACTACGAGTGGGGGTTCCAAGGGGATAGAGAAAGCTATTTTCATTCAGAAAATGGTTTTGTCGATAAAGTGCTTGAAACCCGTAAAGGCATTCCTGTCAGCTTAGGGGCAATTTTACTCTATATTGCCCGTAAACTCGGCTTTCCTCTGGTAGGGGTAACTTTCCCAACTCAGTTTCTTGTTAAGCTTGAGTGGTATGGTGAGAAGCCGCTGTACATTAATCCATTCAATGGGGAGTATGTGACGGAGCATACGCTTGGTGCTTGGTTAATCGGTCACAAAGGCCCTCTTGCTAAGCTAGAATCGAAGCACCTATTAGAGACGGATAACCCAACGGTCATTGGTCGATGGTTAGCCTTACTGAAAAGTGCTCTGCTTAGAGAAGAGCGCTATACTTTGGCGTTAAAGTGTACCGATCTTGCGCTGACCTTCGTCCCTGATGACCCATATGAAATTCGCGATCGTGGATTTATTTATCAGCAGCTTGATTGTCATCAAATTGCATTGAGTGATTATCAGTATTTTATCGACCAGTGCCCTGATGACCCAGCAGCCGAATTGCTCAAAAATCAAGTCAACGCCATGAGTGAAACTCAGGTGACCTTACATTAAGTCCATCTCTTCGGAGCTGGCACGACATCGAAATAGAGAGAAGAACATGGAACAGAAAATTGTTCACGTTGGTGATATTCCAGTAGCGAACGACAAGCCATTCACGCTGTTTGCAGGCATGAACGTTCTAGAATCGCGCGATCTTGCAATGCAGATTTGTGAGCACTACGTAAAAGTCACAGAAAAGCTAGGTATTCCTTACGTATTCAAAGCGTCATTTGATAAAGCAAACCGTAGCTCTGTGCACTCTTATCGTGGTCCTGGCTTAGAGGAAGGGATGAAAATCTTCCAAGAGCTGAAAGACACCTTTGGCGTTAAGATCATCACTGATGTTCACACTGAAGAACAAGCGCAGCCAGTGGCTGATGTGGTTGATGTTATTCAACTTCCTGCGTTCTTAGCTCGTCAAACTGACCTTGTTGAAGCAATGGCAAAAACAGGTGCAGTGATCAATGTTAAGAAGCCTCAGTTTATGAGCCCAGGTCAGGTTGGTAACATCGTCGACAAGTTCAGCGAGTGTGGTAATGAGAACATCATTCTATGTGAACGTGGCTCTTGCCATGGTTACGACAACCTAGTCGTTGATATGCTTGGCTTTGGCGTCATGAAGAAAGCGTCTAACGGTAGCCCAATCATCTTTGATGTAACACACTCACTTCAGATGCGTGACCCTTCTGGTGCTGCTTCTGGTGGCCGCCGTGAGCAAACTGTTGAGCTAGCAAAAGCGGGATTAGCGACAGGTATTGCAGGTCTGTTTATCGAAGCACACCCGAACCCAGATCAAGCCCGTTGTGATGGTCCATCTGCTTTGCCGCTGGATAAACTAGAGCCGTTCCTAGCGCAAATGAAAGCACTTGATGATCTGATCAAAGGTTTTGACCATATCGATATTAAGTAGTGCTCAATATTGAATTTAAACAAGCCAGCTAATTTGCTGGCTTTTTTGTTCTTGGTTCTTCATCAATTAATAGCCCATAATCACCTGTCTACAATCAAATAAATTAAAGTTGTTATAATATAACAATTGTGCGCTCGTTTAGCTCCTGATTATCCGATGAAAATTCTAATCCTGTTGCCCTTGCTAAATTAATTTCTCGATATTTGTTTTGTTATAACATAACGAAAAGTGGTCGTGTTTGGTTGTTAACATTCACGAAGTTCGCCTTTTATGTTGATTAAATAACCTAAGTCACAATAGCGCTTAAAACGTTATTTCTCTCAGACAAACGTTTGCTTGTGATCTTATATTTGCGCCTGTGTAATTCTGGGCATTTATTACATGATTAATGGTTATTAAGAGTGATCCAGTCATCATAAATATGAAATTCAAGTGTCACTTTCGTCACCTTAATTTAAACTAGTTCAAGTTTTACTGCTCTCTCAGCCTGTTATTTTCCAAGTCTGTCTATTCACAGAGAGCAGTATAAAAAAGCAGTGGAAACCCCTAAAAGTTCAAAAGGTATGACAATGAAGCAAGGCCTGATCGTAAAAAGCGCTATTAGCGCAGCTATCCTGGCAACTCTAGCTGGTTGTGCAACGGCACCACAACACGAGTGGGAAGCAGACAAAACTTATAAGTTGACTGTTCTACACACTAACGACCACCACGGTCGCTTCTGGCAGAACAAATACGGCGAGTACGGCATGGCTGCTCGTAAAACACTGATTGATGAGCTTCGCGCAGAGATCGCTGCAGAAGGTGGTAGCTCGCTATTGCTATCTGGTGGTGACATCAACACTGGTGTTCCAGAGTCAGATCTACAAGATGCTGAACCAGATTTCAAAGGTATGAGCAAAATTGGTTACGATGCAATGGCACTTGGTAACCACGAGTTTGATAACCCTCTTGAAGTTCTAATGAAACAGAAAGAGTGGGCGAACTTCCCAATGCTTTCTGCAAACATCTACGACAAAGAGACTGGCGAGCGTATGTTCCAGGCTTACGAGATGTTTGATCTACAGGGTATTAAAGTTGCCGTTATCGGTCTAACGACAGAAGATACGCAGAAAATCGGTAACCCAGAATTTATCGGTGGCATCGATTTCCGTGACCCGAAAGAAGAAGCGAAGCAGCTAATCGCTGAGCTTGAGAAAACTGAAAAACCAGATCTTATCTTCGCGGTTACTCATATGGGTCACTACGAAGATGGTAAGCGTGGCGTAAACGCACCTGGTGATGTAGCACTAGCTCGTTACCTAGATGAAGGTTCTCTAGATATGATCGTTGGTGGTCACTCGCAAGAACCTGTATGTATGGAAGCGCCAAACGTTGTTAAGAAAAACTTCAAGCCTTCTGATGAGTGTAAGCCAGACCTACAAAACGGCACCTACATTGTTCAGGCGCACGAGTGGGGTAAATATGTAGGCCGTGCTGATTACGAATTCCGTAACGGCGAGCTACAAATGGTGAGCTACGACCTAATCCCAGTTAACCTGAAGAAGAAGGTTAAAATTGACGGTAAGAAGCAGCGTGTTCTTATCGAAGATGAGATTGCAGAAGATACAGAACTGCTAGAATTCCTACGCCCTTACCAAGAGAAAGGTAAAGCGCAGCTAGACGTTAAGATTGCTGAAACTAACGGCAAGCTGGAAGGTGACCGTAACGTGGTTCGTTTCCAACAAACTAACCTAGGTCGTCTAATCGCAACGGCTCACATGGAGCGCGCGAAAGCTGACTTTGCTGTTATGAACTCTGGTGGTGTGCGTGATTCTATCGCTGCGGGTGAAGTGACATACAAAGACGTACTGACGGTACAACCATTTGGCAATATCCTGACTTACACAGACATGTCTGGTCAAGAAGTGATGGATTACCTAAACGTTGTTGCAACTAAGCCGGTAGACTCTGGTGCATATGCTCAGTTCGCAGGTATCTCGATGACAGTTGCTGATGGTAAAGTTTCAAACGTGTTCATCGGTGGCAAACAGCTTCGCCTAGATGAGACGTACCGCTTTACAGTGCCTAGCTTCAACGCATCAGGCGGTGACGGCTACCCTAAACTAATGGGTCACCCAGGTTTTGTTAACACTGGTTTCGTTGATGCAGAAGTACTAAAAGAGTACCTAGAGTCAAATAGCCCTATCGATGTGAACAAATACGCACCATCAGGTGAGATTGTTTACAAGTAAGTTGACACCAACTTATAACGGTCTTTAAGCTAAAGCGCTGCTCAAATGAGCAGCGCTTTTTGTTTGTCTAAAGTTGGAGGGAATATGACTCCTGCAATAAATCTCGCTAAGAAGAAAAAAATTGCTCACACCATTCACCAGTACCATCATGACCCTAGAGCTGTAAGCTATGGTTTAGAGGCGGTAGAGGCTCTTGGGCAAAACCCTGAACAGGTCTTCAAAACCTTGCTATTTTGCTTAAATGGAGAGCCGAAAAACCTCGCGGTGGCGGTGATCCCCGTTGACCAGAAGCTCAACCTAAAGCAGGCAGCCAAAGCGGCAAAAAGCAAAAAGGCAGAGATGGCTAATCCGGACATAGCGCAGAAAACCACAGGGTATGTCGTGGGGGGCATCAGCCCACTTGGACAAAAAAAGGCTCTACCAACGTTTATCCATCAAAGTGCCGTTGGACAAGAAACGATTTGTGTCAGTGCAGGTAAGCGAGGTTTGGAAATTGAATTATCACCGCAAGATTTAGCAAGCCTAACCCGCGGTCAGTTTGCCGAGTTGTGTGGGTAGGGGGTTAGGGAACGGACTTCGTCCTTCGGGATTTTGGAACGGGCTGCGCCCTATGGAACACTTCGTTTCGGGAAAGCGGGATCGGGCTTTGCCCTGCTAGAAGTTCTATAGAGTGTTGACAGGACTTGTCCTTTGGAAGACACAGTTTTCCAGTTTTCCAGTTTTCCAAAAAAGGGTTGACGCAAAATGCCAACCCTGAAAAAACTCTCCGATTCTCGAATCTACTTCGTTTCTTCTTCCATTTGCGCATTATCCACGACGTGGTTCTCGCCTAAATCTTTTGGTAGAACTAGGTTAAGTAGAATCGCCACGATACCACACAGGCTAACACCTTGTAGGCTGAACTCACCGATACCGAAAGCCATGCCACCGATACCAAACACCAGGGTAATTGCAACGATGACTAGGTTGCGAGACTTGTGAAGGTCAACATTGTTCTTAATCAGCGTGTTTAAACCTACCGTCGCAATCGAACCAAACAATAGGATCATGATGCCACCCATAACAGGCATAGGGATGGTTTGTAGCACAGCACCGAGTTTCCCAACTAACGCGAGAACAATGGCACTTACTGCAGCCCATGTCATGATGACTGGGTTAAACGCTTTGGTCAGCATGACTGCGCCAGTTACCTCAGAGTAGGTGGTATTTGGCGGAGCACCAACCATTGACGCAGCGATAGTCGCCACCCCGTCACCGGTAATCGTGCGATGTAAACCTGGTTTCTTAATGTAGTTTTTGCCCGTCACGTTCGAAATTGCCAGCATATCGCCAACGTGTTCTACAGCCGGAGCAATCGCGACCGGAATCATAAATAGGATCGCGTTGATGTTAAATTCAGGCGTTGTAAAGTTTGGTAGAGCAAACCAAGCCGCTTCATGTACTGGTGCAAAATCGACAATGCCGTAGCCAAGACTCAGTGTGTAGCCAACAACAATGCCGCCTAGAATAGGGGTTAGTTTTAGGAAACCTTTGGCGAACACACTTAAAACAATCGTGGTAAGCAGCGAAGCCACTGAAATAACCAGTGAAGCGTCTGCGTCGATCACTTGAGATCCGTCTACCTTACCCAGCGCCATGTTGACTGCGACTGGAGCCAGACCCAAACCGATAACCATGATTACAGGGCCGACCACAACCGGTGGAAGTAGTTTGTGAATGATTTCAACGCCACGTACTTTGATCAGTGCACCCATCGCAACGTAGACAAAACCTGCTGCCATTAGGCCACCCATGGTCGCAGGGACGCCCCAAGTTTGCACACCGTAAAGGATAGGAGCGATAAAAGCGAATGAAGAAGCAAGGAAGATAGGAACAGAGCGGCGGGTTACAAGTTGAAATAAAAGGGTTCCGACACCTGCACCAAATAGAGCAACACTAGGATCTAATCCTGTCAGCAATGGAACTAATACAAGAGCCCCAAATGCGACAAACAACATCTGAGCACCTTGAATGGCGTTTTTCATGGGTTATTCCTTTAAGTGGCAAAGCTAAAAGCAGTATGAAACTGCTCAACAAAAATAAAATTCGCGGGATTTTATCATTATGCCAAACGTTTGCAATCTGAACTGGATCAAATAATTCACTATTTATCTATTCGTCAATGTGATGGCTTTGTGAAGGGAAATTTAGAATCAAGCTAAGTTTCTAGACCTTTAGTTGCTCCGGTCTCGATAGTTGCTTATCATCAACGTTTAACGTGTAAGAAACTGATCTTAGGAAGTGTATGCGTCATCTAGCTTTGTTCATTTTGGGTCTGGTCGCTCTACCTGCATTGGCTTTAACCAATGTCAACCTATACCAAACGGAAGTTGTATTAGACCAAGCGGCTGACAATGCCGATGCCAAAGCGCGAGCTGAAGGCATGAAAGAAGTGATAGTGCGTGCTTCTGGCGACCGTAATGCGGTGTCTAATGAAGTGGTTCAAAAGGCGCTTAAACAGAGTTCTCAATACGTGGCTCAACTTAGCTACGGTCAAGTTAATGAGCAGCAATCATTACGCATGGTGTTTAGTGCGCCTCATATTCGTTCACTATTGAGTCAAGCTCAGTTGCCGATTTGGCCTGCCGCTCGTGCGAATTTATTGGTTTGGTTAGTCGAAGAAGGGCAAGCGGATCGCAACATCATTTGGGAGCACTCACCATCATTGGTGTTAGACCAAATGAAGCAGCAAGCAGCAAAGCGCGGCCTGCCACTCACCGTACCTGTCGGTGATTTCGATGATATCACTGGTGTTGCAGTCTCCGATTTGTGGGGTGGTTTCATCCAACCTGTTGGCCAAGCCAGTCAGCGTTATCCAGTTGATGGTGTGCTGGTGGTGAAAGCGCAAGGCAATAGCTTAAGATGGACCTTATATGATCAGCGTCCTGCTTCAATTGGTGTTACTCGTCAGGCTCCTTTAGCAGGGTCTAACAATGGTATCGATGCTGCGGATAAAATGATCAACCAGATCAGTGATTACTATGCTAAGAAGAGCGCGGTTGTTGTTGCAAGTGAGTCTTCTGAAGCGGTAAAAGTTCGCTTTACTGAACTCAATGATGCAGTGAGCTTTTTTACTTTAGAGAACCAACTGAAGAAGCTAAGTTCAGTGGCATCGATTGATATCCTTAAAATTCAAGGCAATCAAGTGACATTCAACGTGCACCTACTGTCTACTCAACAAGAGTTTGAACAAGAAGTGCGCCGTATGCGCGATGTGACTCAGCTAGAAAGTGTCACTGATGAGCCGCAAATTATCGCTCCTGAAGTGATTGAGCCTTCTATTGAGACATTACCTGTTGAAGGTGACAACTTAGCTCAAGGCAACGAGGTAGAACCTTTTGAGCCAGTACAGGCTATTGAAGCTGCGCCAGAAGTGATTCCAGCGGAGATGATTTTACTGTTTGAGTGGCAAGGTAAACCTTACGTTGCTCCAGTATCGGACACGTCAGATGTTACCGCACCTATTGAGAGTGAGACCTCTGAGGTAGAGGTTAGCACTCAGTAAGCTTACTAAGTATGATGTCCAGAGCCCGCTATTGAGCTTTCAATAGCGGGCTTTTGCTTATACCAAGCAGAATAAATATCTGATCACTTATTAGTCCTGATTAGCATTATTGTGGTTCACAATGTAAAAGAATTTTGTTGCTGTTTAGACCATAGACTCAGATATGTTGTACCTGAATTACATAATGAGTTCTAAGGTAATGTCTTCGTATTGGTAGACTTTCCCACCGAAGCTTTTGCTAAAAGCTTTGGCGTCATTTTCTTCACTAAAACTTGCGAGAGTACTTCCCATCGCGCCTTTTTGGTTTGACCCGATAACATACCAGGCTGTTTTAGCATCGATAAAGTGCTCATCATTGGGTTTATTCCAAGGTGACTGGCTCATATCATGTACATAGACTTCTTGTACTAGGCGAGCGTTTTCAGGCTGGAAAAGAAAAGCAAACAGATCCCTTGTGGAACAAAACTTGTTGATGTCTTGTTTATCCTTCTGATACGACTCACCTTTTGGCCCTGGGAAATTGCTGATAATCATCCCGCATAAATGGCACTCATCAGCACTTTCTATTGCTACTGCGTCGCGTAACATGGTTTGCTGCGGATCTTCACCACAGCCAATCAATAGTATCGGGAGAAGTAGCAATCCGCACCATTTGGTTAAAAAACGTTTGGTCATTGTTTGCCTCGCTTATAGTTTTTTCTGTCTAAAAATGGCCATGGCAATTCCTAGCGGAACGAGGACCCATGCCACCATAGTGATAAGTAAAGTTTGAGTGGAATAGCTAGAGTTTATTACCACGGCGAGTACGCCACTGACATCAGAGGTATTGAGTGCTGATAGGTTTACTAATCGAAATAGATCTGCCGGGTTCAGCATCATTATTTGGACAAGGCTATGTTGTGAAAATCCTTCATCAACGCCAACAAGTAAGGCAAGCAGAGTAAGGTCAAACACCAATACAAAGAATAGCCATACCAGCAGAGCGGCTCCTGCGGCTTTAGACTTTTCGGCGGAGAGTAAGCTAATCACATAGGCTAAGCAGATGAAAACTAGCCCAAGCAAAATCGAGCTAAGGATAAAAAGTGCAAACGCACTAACAACGGCTTGCAAAGAGCTCGATAGGCTAAGTAAGACACCGGCACTGCCAAAGCCGATAAAAGTTGCTAATGAAATTATGCTGCCTTGACCGAGAAACTTGCCCAGTAATAATTGCGAGTGGCTAATTGGATAGGTCATAAGCAACAACAAGGTTCCTGATTCTTGTTCCCCGACAAAACTGTCATAGCATAGCAGCAAGGCAATGAGTGGGATAATGAACACCGACAAACTCGACAGGCTTGCGATTGTGGTTGAAAGCGAAGGTGTGCTGATTTGACCAGACGCGGCACTGCCATAATAGCTAAGACCTATGGCCAGCAGTGAAAAAATCAATGTTATTGAAACTAACCAACGGTTTCGTAACCCATCTTGAAATTCTTTTATTCCAACGGCGATGATTGGGTTCATAGTTTTACCTCCTTTTGCAAGCTATCGGAATGGCTAAGAAAGTACTGATATATCTGCTCAAGATTGGCTGGGGTGACTTGAATATCTTGTAAGCTCTCGTGGTTTACCAACTCTTTCACTACGGTCATTGTCTCTGACTCTGGGATGTGTAGGCAGTTAGGAGTTGTCATAAAACCTGTAAGTCTTGGGTGAGCCGCCAACGCCCCATTTAGACCTTGGGTTTTGATCGTCACAGGGAGTTGAGCTTGCTGACGTAGACTTTCCAATGTACCAGTTGCAATGCATGTGCCTTGCGAAAGAATCATGGCTCGGTCGATATGCTTTTCAACACCGGGTAAAACATGTGAGCAAAGTAAAACGCTGGCACCTTTGTCTTTAAGTTGGTCAACACTGGTATAAAAGTCTTGTGTTGCTATGGGGTCCAAGCCTACGGTGGGCTCATCGAGCAGCAATAGTTTCGGCTCTCCCAAAAAGGCTTGCGCAAGACCAAGTCGTTGCCTCATACCTTTTGAGTAATGCTTAACCTTCTGATTTCTGGCGTCGTGCAGCCCAACGTCTTGAAGCAGAGATTTAACTTGTCCCTTAGGTACAGATTTAAGGCGAGAAAAATATGTCAGTACTTCTAAGCCAGTGAGCTGATCATAGAAAGAGACGTTTTCAGGAAGATAGCCAATTGATTTGCGACTATGCCAAGCCTGCTTCGAGCACGGATCAGTATCAAAAACGCGCGCGGTTCCAGAGGTCACATCAATAATCCCCAGAATGACCTTCATCATGGTTGTTTTCCCGGCGCCATTGTGACCGAAAAGCCCTAGCGCCTCTCCTGCCTTAAGGGTCAGATTCACTTGATTGAGTGCTCGAAGTTGTTTGTATTGCTTAGAAACATTGTCGAGTTGAACAATAGCTAGACTCATGAATGACTTTCCTCTTGGTCAGAGCAGGTGGAGATAAGTGTTGAACTTGATTCGGAATTAGTGAGACAGGCAACAGCGGGGTGGCTCTTTGTTTGTCCGTCTTTTTGGTGTATCGGAGACATGAGTGGGTGAGAATCTTTTACTCCGGCCGGTTTTAATAGGGGAAACTGCTTCTGAATCCAGCGCAGCATCAACACCGCAGGACTATCAAGCAGGACTCTAGATTCAGGGTATTGCCATACTAGCTTGTCGATACCATCATTTGGCTCAAAGGGAGTATCGCCGATATTGTCATTATCTAAGTCCCATCCAAGATAATTGCTCCAGAAGTTACCAACGCTTTGTTGACTCCACTCTTGCTCGCGGGTGGAGACGTATTTAACTTGTGTAGGGTTATTGATGAAACTGTTACCGAAAATTTTCCCATTCTCAGAACCCGCAGTGAGGTGAATGCCAATTTCTGCGGTGTTAATGGTGTTGTAGCTCAAGGTGTTGTAGCTCGAGTTGTAAACGAATATCCCTTTCCCTTCGCGACCAACCACTTTGTTTTCTGGTTTGGTCCAAACATTGTTTAGTGTGTTGTAGGAGATGTCTGAGTAAGTAATAAAATTCATCAAAATTCCGTAGTCCTCGCTACTCAGGCTACGGTTTCCTTTGACAGTTAGCTGTTTTGAACTCATTAGGGCATAGCCCGCTCGAGTATTGTAGGCCAGATTATCGATGACTTGATTGTGATGAGAGTACATATAGTGCACGCCGTAACGCAGGTCATGCATGGTATTGCTTCTAAGTTCGCTATCGGTACTTGATATGATGTATAAGCCATCTCGAGTCTGGCTAACTTGATTGCCAATAACGCGTGCGTTCTTCACGCCGGAGAGTTGGATACCATTACCGCGGTCAGCGGAGCGAAGCTGAGGGTTGCCAACAATGGTGTTGTTCTCAATCAAGATTTGTTGAGCACGTTGGGTCCAGATTCCAAACCCGTCACCTTGAAGGAGGTTATTGCGGATCACTAAGTGACTAAGAGACTTATCGCTATACACTCCGGCATTTTGCTCTGTTAGATCATCACCCCAGTTAACGATTTTTAAGCCATCGATGGTTACGTTTGAAGATAATAGTGTGAGGGCATTGCCCGTTCCCTGTGCATCAATGATAGCCTCATGAGTGCCGCGCAGAGTCATTCCATGCTTGATGGTGAAGTTGCCTAGATAGCGACCATTTGTCAGCGTGACTATATCGCCTTCGCTAAGGTTATTGAGCACACTCTGTAGGTCATCCTCGGTCGTGACGGTAAATTCACTACTGCGAGTAATGTGGCTAAAAAGTATTGCGATGAGGAACAATAGCGAACAAGTTATTTTCAATGGCTTTCCCTTCTGGACATTGGCATCGTGGGGGAGCCTTGCCTCTACTGCTAGAGGCAAGGACTTAGTGTTACGCTTCTACTAGCATTCGACCGCGCATCTCCATATGGAGAGCATGACAGAACCAGTTACAGTAGTACCACTGAACGCCCGGCTTATCAGCGACGAAGGTAATGGACGCGGTTTCCTGTGGACTGATCTCCATTTGAACACCGTGGTTCGTCATACAGAATCCATGGGTCACGTCTTCAATCATATCTAGGTTAGTGACGACTATGGTGACTTCATTACCCACTTTGACTTTAAACTCGTTCATGCCAAATGTTGGTGCCACTGAGGTCATGTAAACGCGTACCTTGTTACCATCGCGGATAACTTTGTTGTCTGTCATCACGTTCACGCCATCTTTTTTCGCCATTGCGACGGTTTCGGCGAAGATAGGGTCGTTACGATCCCAGATCTTATTAGGTTTCACTTTACTGCGATGAATAATGGTGCCGTCATGTGGTTCGGCAAAGGTAGGTCCATCGTGTACCAACTTCATTTCGTCGCCAGAGATATCAATCAACTGGTCATTTTCTGCTTTCAATGGCCCAACAGGTAAGAAGCGGTCTTTAGAGAATTTACATAATGATACCAGCCACTTACCATCAGCATCGCGTGTTTCACCGCTAGAAGTGCTGTTGTGTCCTGGTTGGTAATGAACATCGATTTTTTGACGGATGTAATTGACCTTTTCGCCGTTGTAAGCGCGGATTGCCTCTTCGATGTTCCATTTTGCCACCTGACTATCGAGGAACAGAGTGGTGTAAGCATAGCCATTTTGGTCAAATGCGGTATGCAGAGGACCTAAACCTAGCTCTGGTTCACCTACAATAGTGTCGCGAGGTTTAATTTTGTCTTCGAATAGATCGTCAAGCTTAGCGATAGAGATGATTGAAACTGTTGGCGAAAGCTTACCATTAGCCATGAAATACTTACCGTCTGGCGACGTGTTCATGCCGTGGGGTGATTTAGGTACTGGGATATAGCGAGTTAAATCTGAACCTTTTCGGCCGTCGAGGACAGGGACTTTGTTGCCATTGTAGGTTTGGAATTTACCCGCTTTAAGGGCTGCTTCACACCGAGCGAGGTTGAAAACCACCACATGATCGCGTTCGGCAGTGATCATTTCTCCAAGATTCATTCCCATTTCAGAGTTGTAACAAGTAGAGGCAAAGTATTTACCATCGTAGTCGGCATCGGTGTTATCCAAGTTACCGTCCACCATTACTTGGAAAGCCACTTCCATACTTTCGGCATCAATAACGTTAAATAGGGAGCGGTAGGTGCTGACATCTTCCAGTGTCGCCTTACCATCGTTGTTCATTGGAATCTCAAATTCACTATTGCAGATGACATACTTAGTTTCAGGGACTTTTTGTACACGTAAGCCATGAATCGCCTGCACATTTGGGATAGTAATCATCTTGTCGACTTTCATTACATCACAGCGAATGCGCGCCACTCGAGAATTTGCTTTGTCGTTGATGAATACATACTTTCCGTTATAACGGCCGTCCGTCATACTCATATGCGGGTGGTGAGAGTCTCCTGACATGATATGAGCGCTATCGCCTTTGATGCGTTTACTTTCATCGGTAAACCCCCAACCAGTGGCACTACAACTGTTGAATACGGGGATGCGCATTAACTCGCGCATAGAAGGAATACCCAGAATGCGAACTTCTCCGGAATGACCTCCACTCCAGAAACCATAGTATTCATCTTGTTCACCAGGGTGAACAAACGGGCTATTAGCCATCTCCTCAGCTTGGGCTTTGGCCATAGAAGCAAATACGGCTGCTGTCATAGGGGCCGTGGCAACGCCTAACCCCAGTGCCGCACTCTTACCGAAAAATTTTCGGCGCTCAGAGTTGATTGGCAAGTTGTTATCCTCATATTTACTCTTATCATCGCTCATTGGTAAATCTCCGTTTTACGTTATTGTTCACTGATATTGGGTAACGGCTAGAACTTGCTCACCAATCACTTCTCTTGGCGGTTTACAATTGTGTTACTGGTATATCAGAACTCATTTGTTGACGTTTTTTACGTGCCATTTTTTTCAATGGTGGGCACTTACCATCGTTGGAATAGGTAATTTGACAGTCGAGGCAATAGTGACATTCGCGCATGTTGATCACGCCATCTGGATGGATAGCTTGGATCTCGCACTCTTTCGCACATATTTTGCAGGGTGAGCCACATTCTGGACGACGCTTAAGCCAGTCAAACAGGCGAACGCTGTTAGAGATCGAAAGTGCAGCGCCCAAGGGGCAAAGGTAGCGGCAAAAAGTTTTTCGGTTAAAAAGGTTGAGAGTGAGCAAAAATACGGCCCATGCAATAAAAGGCCACTCTCGGTCAAACTTAAGTAAAAAGGTGGTTTTAAACGGTTCGATTTCAGCAAACTGCTCGGCCAAAGCGAGCGAATCCAGTGAAATGGCAAAGAGTGCCAGTAAGATTAAGTACTTTATGGCCCAGAGTCTTTCATGCACTGCCCAAGGCAGCTCAAATTGAGGGACTTTTGCGTAACGAGCCACTTGGTTGATGAGTTCTTGTAATGCACCAAAAGGGCATAGCCAGCCACAATAGACAGCACGTCCCCACAGCAGCATGGTTACGGCAGCCGCGCACCAAAGAATAAAGATAATCGGGTCGAGGAGGAATAAGTCCCACGAGAATCCTTTGAACAACGATTGTAAGAAAGTAAATACGTTTACGACAGAGAGTTGTCCTCCCCATGTCCAGCCTATGAAAACAACAGTAATGACTAGAAACCCATGGCGCAAGCGGTGCATAAAGGTCGGGTGTTTGACTAATATATCTTGGAAGAACAGGATCAGAATAAGCACGCCAATTAAGCTTAACAGTGTTACTACTTCCCACTGGCGCTCCTGCCAAACCTGTTCTGTTAGGCTGAGCGGTTTAGGTGGAACAATGGCTGGTGGTGTATCCACATAGTGTTCGAGAACATCATAGTCACCTTTAAAACTGGTAAAGACACTATCTATTGGACCGGTTTGTCTTCTGACTAACAACTCTATCTGCCAACTGGCACCAGGATCAAACTCGTGATGTGCTTGGACTTTGAAGATCGACATCTCCTTGAATCTGGGTACACCTAGTGCATACAAGTCCGTGACTCGGGTGTGGTCTAAGTCGCGAAATGAGATTTCATTGTCTTTCTGGTGTACTTGCAGACGATCGAAGATCCCACCGCGAACATATCCTGAACCTTTGTAAGAATACCCATTGCCGAATACGGCTATCAGGTGTTCGCCAGGTTGGAGATCTTTGGTCAGCCATTGGTACTCTGATTCGCCAAATAAGTTGATGCCTATGCTCGGGATATCAGCTAAGGCGTAATAGACTTCGGAAAACATATCCTTGCTTTCTGACTCTGGTACAGTGTCTATGTTTTCGGCTTTGGTACCATCAAACGCTTCCTGAACCGTTGCATTGGTCAGGTACAGTTTTCGAATTGAGCCATCGCCAGTGAGATCTAACCAGCTCTTTTTTTCGAAGATATCTTTTTTAATCGTCGAAATAGGCTGAATAATGCCGTTTGTGGGAGTGATGATCCCCAGTGATTCCGCCGCTTTAGTTGCCGCTTTAGTGATGGCAACGTTCATTACCATGACGGTTACCGTTGCACCTGACAAACCATCTATAGGGACATATCCTTGCTCGGTTTTTCCACCGACTTTGATTCTGTCTTTGACCGAAAGGCCGACATATTGATCGCTAAACTCCCCAAGTTTACTTTCAGGTATGCCCGCTAAGATTATCGGCTCATGATGCTCAAGCACTTTTGACGCAAGATACTTTCCTTCTGGGTCGATAACCACAAGCATATTGACAGGCTCGCCTGAGTAAGCTGGAATTCTCGCAATATCGTCGGTTTCAAATGCATAGCCTAAAACACCTTCGGCACCTTCTATAGTGCGGATTAGAGGTTCACCTTGCTTATCGGATATCGATGTTAAATTGGGAAAGACTTCTTGAATTAGTGGGATTGGATCTTTTGGCGGACTAACGAATAAAGCTTGAGCAGAGAGAGAGAAGAAAAACAGCGCGCAGCAACAGAGCGATATGATTCTGGAGACAAACCATGCTCGGCTCGCATTAACTAACTTAGCTTTGTGTTCCATTTCAGGCTCCCTGCGAAGCAGAACAAACAATGCACTGTAGGTTAATGTATGAACAGTAGAAGAAATTGATTTAAATCATTAATAGCTAATTAACGACTTATTGACTTGGTAAACTTTAAGCTTAGTCACGTAAACAAAATGTTTTTATTTGTTTAATAGAATGTCATTATTTTTTATTGTGGTTATTGCGTGCAGAGAAGCTATCTCTGCACTAAGTTTATCTAAAACGGTTACTCACTCTCGCCAAATCGAGCTTTTTCTTCTTTCTCGACTTTAGACAATCTTTTCAGTTTCATGCCCAGTTCTTTACCTCTTGCTCTGGCGTAAAGAATATTGCCGAAGAAAGCGAGTGTAGTAAGAACAAGCTCAACAACTGCTAACCAACGTTCACCGTCATCGACGTACAAAATCGTAAATCCATGCAGGAAGTAGAGCATTAAAACGAAGTTGGCCCATGCATGAGTGTATGGCTTTCCGGCTAAAATGCCTGGCAATGGAAGCAGAAGCGGCACTGCCCAAGCAATCGCTAGCGTAGTACTACTGATATGTGGATGCGGAGAAAGCGATAGCTGCCACATCATGATCCAAGCGAGTAGAGCAAGATTACCAAACAGAGCCAATAGGCGATAAAGCTTAGTTGTTGATTGCATCTCTTGCATGTTTATTGATCCTTCAATTTTAAAGCAGTTTGGGCTAAGCGCTTGCCGAGTTGTTGCGATAGTTCAATTTCATCTTCGCTGAGTGTCGAACCAGAAGAACTTACTGATGTTGCTCCGTAGGGAGTTCCACCGCTTTGCGTGGTATGAAGCTTAGGTTGCGAGTATGGGATCCCCATAATCATCATGCCGTGGTGCAACAACGGAAGCATCATGCTTTGCAGCGTAGTCTCTTGACCGCCATGCAGGCTAGATGAGGAGGTAAACACACACGCAGGCTTGTCGATCAGGTCTCCAGATATCCAAGCAGAGGTGGTTTTATCCCAGAAATGCTTAAGCGGAGCCGCCATATTGCCGAACCAAACTGGGCTACCCATTGCTAGGCCATGGCATTGCTTTAATTCGCTGAGTGTGATGATCGGATCATCCGCGGAGCTTTCGCCCTCAATTTCATCAACCGTGCGCAAAATCGCTTCACACTGAGGGATGGACTCCACCCCTCGCGCTATCTGCCGAGCAATAGCTTGTGTCGAACCATGTCGACTGTAATACAAGACGACGATTTGGCAACTCATAGAATGTCTAGT